>JANQQN010000569.1 GCA_028289325.1 Myxococcota bacterium
GGCCGCCCCCCGCGAGACGACGGGAGGCGGCCCTGACGCCGTCGGTCCCGAGCCTCGGCGCCTGGAGGTGCGCAGCGGCACGAAGACGAGGTACGTGGACGTCGATCAGATTCAGCGATTCTACGCCGCCGACAAGTACGTGCTGTTCAACGACGCGCGCGGCGATCAGCACGTCCTCGACGACACCCTGACCCAGATCGAGCTTCGGCTGGCGACGCAGGGCTTCGTTCGCGTTCATCGACGGGAGCTCATCCGGCTCGATGCGGTGGTCGAGCTGTCGACCCACGAGCGGGCGACGGTGGCGACGATGGCCAACGGCGAGCGGGCCCAGGTCAGCCGCAGGTCGGTGCCTCGGCTCCGGGCGCTGCTGGCTCGTCGCCCCCCCGAATGACGTCTCGCATCAGGCGCAGCTGCTGCCGGCAGAAATGCTCCAGGTGTGTACGTGCAGGTCGAAGGTCGTGACGTTCACCGTGCCGCCGCTGGCCAGGGTCGCGAAATCGTCGGACGTCAGGGACACGACGTGAAGGTGACCGTCGTCGACGGTGGAACTGAACGAGGCCGTGACGCCCGCGGCCAGCGCGGCACAGGTGACGTTGACGAGGTGGGTATGGTTGGAGCCCTGGCTGATCGCGACGAAGCTCGGCCCGTCTGCCGTATCGCCCTCGTCATCGCCACACCCCACGAGAGTGCCCAAGGCGGCCGGGACGACGATCACCAGCCCCGCTTGCCGCAGGAAGTCGCGCCGTTTCAGTGATTTCGCGTCGAAGGTGGTCATGGGGGCATGGTAACGACCTGCGGTTGGGCTGAACAATAGGATGGGCCTGTGGCAGACATAGATCTTCCGTGACGACGCTCAGATCGTCGTCGTCGTCGGCTCGATGCTCAGAGGCATTCGGAAGACGCGGTCCGGGTCGCAGTGGGCCTTGAGCGACGCCCGTCGATTGTAGATGTCGCCCTACGCCGCTCGGGCGAGGGCGTCTCCTTCCTCCGCGAGGCCCGGGAAGTTGGTCATGGCCCTCCGAAGTCCCACATGGGAACCACGGCCTCGCCGACCGGGGCCTGCGTTCAGGATCAGGTCGGTGAGCAGGCCCGGCATTCACCGGCCCTTCACCCGCGGCCGGGTCGTCCCGATCCGATACTCGATCGACCCGCGGTTGAGGCGTCGTTCGGCCGAGGGCGGATTCGCCGTCGCCGACCGGCCCGCAGCCTGATGGCGCTCGACGGCCGGCGTTCATGCTCTTATCGCAAGATAAATTGCCAGAGCCAGGCTTCGAAGGTCATGACATGGTCGTGACATAGTTTCGGGAGTTATTGCTGACCTTCTTCGTTGCGTACTCATGACATGGCTGTGACATGGTTTGTTGGTGTGCCTTCCTTTTTTTGGTGAGTCATCAGCGGGTCTTGTTCGTTTGATTAGACAGATGCACGAAGTCGCTCGAATCGGCGCGGCTGGTTTGTGGCGAGTAGATTAGTTGCGGGCGCTGAAGTTCACGCTCGCTCAATGACTTTTACAAAGGGAGCATTAGGGATGAATAGGAACGGCTATGGCCGCTTGGTTGCGGTGGGGTTTCTTACGGTCGCGTCGAGCGCGTGCGGCGATGACTCGGGTGATTCTCAGTTGGCGCCGGTCGCCTTCGAGGGCGCGGGCGAGAATCTATCGATCGCCAACCATAGTGGCGTCGACGTCGACGTCGAAGTAGCGGCGGTGGTGGTCTGCCCCGACGTGAGTCGTTCGGAGCGTGTCGATCTGAGGGTGCTCCGTCTGGGCCCCGACGAAGTGGCCGCGTTTCCACTCGAGGCGGACCTTCTCGACCTCAGCAAGTTCGGCAACTCGGGAGAGTGTGAGGTCACGCCGTTGGCTTCGGGCAGCCAAGACTCGATCCCCTTCGCCCTGATGGGCTCCACTGTTCTTTACGATGCCGAGGGCGTATTGCTCGACCCCGAGCTCGACCACGAGCCTCGGTGCCTGGACGGACTGAGGAACTGCACCCTCAGAGACTAGGGCGCACAATTCAGGCCGAGACGCACCGCGCGCGAAGCGCGCGGTGCCCGCCGTCGTGGGCGTCGGAAGGGAGCGCCGAACGCGTGAGGTCTACGACCTCCGGTCCGTGCAGACCTCTTTGTTCGAGACACGTTCGAAGGTCGGCCTTCCCGCGGCAAATCAAGTTGCGAACCTTCTTCACATTGCACCCGAGCAGGTTCGCTGATTCGGCCGCGGAGTAGCCGCGAAGATGCAGCAACAGCGCGGCCCGTCGGTCGGGCTTGAGACGGCGGATACACTCGAAGATGCTGTCGCCGACCTTGGCCAGAATCGCGGCCTCCTCGGGTCCTCGACGGCTTCGGTCGAGGCGGGCCGCGACGTCGGGATCGGCGCTGGCATCGTCCTCCAGGCTCGTTTCGTTTCGCCGCCTCCGCCGCCGAACTTCGTCGATCATCGCGCTGTAGACGACGCGCTGCAGATACGCGCGAGGGAGGGCGTCGGGGTCACGGCGGTCGGCCGCCTGCAGCACTCTCACCATCGCGTCTTGAAGGATGTCATCGCGGGCTTCGGCCGGCCACCGCCGGCAAAGTTGCTCCACGGTGCGCCGAACGATCAGTAGCGTTTGTTCCCACGTGCGACCGAGAGTCTGCGCTTCGCGAACACCCATGCTTTGTGGATACCGCGCCGCGGTCACCGCCATGTCATGACCCGAGGTCAAACATGTTTTTTACGATCGTCCGCGACAGGCGCAGCTATAGAACTGCATCGAGGTGAGCAGACAACGTTTTCCACAGGGCTTTGGGGGGCAAGATGGGAGGGTCCCACGCGAAGACGGGACCCCAGCGATGGGCCGCTTGCAGCTGGTCTTGCGCGGCAGCGATATCCCGAGCGTCGGCGGTGGGCAGCTTCGTCCACACGGGATCCGGTTCGATCCCCGCCTGTTGTTTGGCCGCAGCTTGGCGCGGGCAGCGACACGGGTAGCGCTCGTCTCGCAGGCCACATCGAGCTTCCAGGATGGGGCGAAGTTTGCTCCGCGCCCGGCTCAATCGCTGACGAAACGTCGTCGTCGAGACTTCGCAGATCTGAGCCCCCAAGGGGTTGCGGGCCCCGAGGATCTCCACCAAAACCAGGGCCACCCGCTCTTCGCGCGACAACGTCATCAACATGCTCTGGGTGCAGGCCAATCGGACCTCTCGGGCCAGCACCCGAACCTCGCCCTCCGGCGTTGATCTCGGGCTGGTCAACGCGAGGCCAGCATCGATGTGTTCGGCCAGTCGCTGGGTTCGGATCTGCCGCTCCCGGTGTCCTTTGCGCCGCCGCAGAAGGTGGCGGGTGGCGATGGTGTACACCCAGGTGAGTACCCGGCTCTCTCGCCGAAATGTCGATAGGTGGGTGACCACCTGCACCAAGACTTCTTGGCTCGCGTCTTCCGCGTCTTGGGGGTGCCCGAGCATTCGCAGTGCCAGCCGATAAACGGGGCCTGATAGCGCTCGACACAGCGCATCTAGCCCCGCCCGGTCCCCGTCGAGGGCTCGGTCGACGAGCGGGCCGTGCGGGTCATCACTCGAGTCAGCGGGCGGCAAAGCAGTGCTCATGTACGTTGGGAGGCGATGGGCATCGATTCGTGACCAAGAATCGGAGGCCCCGAACTTTTTCGTCACGGCGGACGGCGGTTCGGTCTCTCACCCAGCATGCACGAACATTCGCTCGAATTCAGGGGCCGTTTGGCCCTACCTTGGCCCATAACCGTCGCCGCGGACCTCGGCGTGACCGCGTTGCTCCTCGTTCGGACACCGGCCTCAGGGGCGGGGCCATCATGAGCGGCCTCGGCTGTCGACTGGACGCCGCCATGGCCCGGTGGATCGGCGGGGGCCGCCGGCTCGGGGAGGCCAGCGACCGCTTCGTCGACGTCAAGGGCTCGCGGGTGCGGGTTCGCGATGTCGGTGAAGGGCCGCTCGCGGTGGTCTTCGCACCCGACCCGCCGAACGTGCTCGAGCACCACGACGAGGCGTTTGCCGCCCTGTCGAAGCACGTGCGGGTCGTGGGCCTCGAGCTGCCGGGCTTCGGCTTTTCGACCCCCTCCCCGGGCTTCGGCTTTTCGATCCACGAGAACCGGGACGTGCTGCTGGAGGTCCTCGATCGGCTGGGGGTCGAGCGGGCGGTGCTGGCTTTGTCGTGCGTCGCGGGCCTGGTGTCCGTCGCCGCGGCCGTTCACCGGCCCCAGCGGGTGGCGGGGGTGGTCGGCGTTCAGAGCGCCGATTTCGCGGGGGCGCTGGCGTGGTCGCGGCGGGTCGACGCTCGCGGGCTGATCCGCACCCCCGTGCTGGGCCAGATGCTGGTCCGTTGGAACCGGCGTCCGCTCGCTCGCCAGTGGTATCGCGCCGCGAGCGGCGACCCCCGATGGATCGAGCCCTTCGCGGGCAAGGCGCTGCGGGCGTACGACCAGGGGGCGGTCTACTCTCTGGCGTCGGCGCTGCAGGGCCTGTCCCGCCTCGATCCCGGCGAGGTCCTGGGAACCGTCGAGGCGCTGCCCGCGGCCGCAATTTGGGGGCAGCGCGACCGGACCCACCGCAAGACAGACCGGGCTGCGCTCGCGCGATACCTACCCCGGTTGACGGTCGTGGAGATCGACGAGGCCGGCCACTTTCCGGAGCTCGAGGCGGAAGATAGGTTTCGGGTCGAGCTGCTGCGATGGATGGAGGGCAGCGGCCTGTGGTGATCAGTCGGATTCGCGGTGGCCCTGCATGAACGCGCGGACGGCGGGGGGCAAAGCCTCCGCCCACTGCGCTTCGTCCCCGGCCTCCGGTAACCCTCGACCGAACTCCACCATGTGGTTGGCGGGAAGCTCGGTGATGTACACCCACACGTTGTCCGAAGCCAGCTGCGCGGCCGCAGCGACGTCGACGGTCAGTCTGCGCACCAGCGCCCGGCGGCTGACGGCGCTTCGTCCGTCTCGGATGAAGCCGTGCACGAAGGCATGGTCGTGATCGAGGGCCGCGCCCCCGATGAACACCTGGAGCTTGTCGACGGGTTCGAAGATGACCTGTGCGAAGTACGGTGGGGCGCCGGTGACCTCGTGATGGGCGGCGGTGATCGCCCTCGCGATGGCGGCGCGGCGCTGGTCGGCGGCGCCGCCCGCGAGCACGGTGATTCGATACGTCGGCATGGTGTCCGCCTACCACGGCCGCGGTCGCCGCGGGCAGGCCGACTCAGGCGTCGACGATCTTGAAGCGCGGGCCCGCGGTCAGCGGCAGGTCGGGGGTGGTGCACTGTCCGCGACCGTCGCGGGTAATAGTCGAGCGCAGCTTGTCGACGTGAGCGAGCCAAGCCGCCTCGATGTCGGCCGGGACCTCGTGGGCCACGATCGCTTCCTTCAGTATTTGACGGCGCCGGTCGAACTGTCCCCCCATGATGGCGTGACGGGCGTGGACCCGGCCCATGGGTCGACCCTCGTAGGCCATGCTCGCGCCAAGAAACCGGGCCGTGAACTGATACTCGCGGCGCTTGAGGCGAGGGACGTCGACCCCTCGAAAGAAAAAGCCGATCATCGCGTCGGCGACCATCTCGTCGACGAAGGATTCGATGACCGCGCGCAGGGTCGGCTCGCCGAGGCGTTCGAAGGGGGTCACCCGGTTATCGTAGCGCCGCTCGGGTTGCATGCGAGGGCGTATTTCGACTACCGAGGCCCATGATTCGCATCGCGACGCTCGATGACCATGAAGCCATCGTGGCGGGAAACATGGCCATGGCCGATGAGACGGAAGGGGTGGCCCTGCCGCCCGACCGCATTCGAGCTGGGGTTCGGCGGGTCCTCGAAGACCCCACCAAGGGTCGCTACTATGTCGGTCTTGCGGAGGGCCGAGTCGCGGCCCAGCTGATGATCACCTGGGAGTGGAGCGACTGGCGCAACGCTGACATATGGTGGATCCAGTCGGTCTACGTGGGGGTCAACGACCGGCGAAAGGGCTGGTACCGGCGGCTTTACGACCACGTCCGAAGCGAGGCCCGAGCGTCGGGGGCAGCGGGGCTGCGGCTGTACGTCGACGTCCGAAACGCCCCCGCGCAGGCCACCTACGCCCGGCTGGGCATGGACGGGGAACACTACAGAGTGTTCGAGGCCATGTTCGACGTCGACGGCGACTGAACAGGTGAGCGGGTGCGGGCCGGGAGGTGGCGAACACGCAACACTGACCGCAGGGTGTCGATACTCAAGGTGAGGCTTTGTAGGCCTACGCGCGCCCTGGACGACCCATGCGAGCCCAAGCTGAACCCCGCCCCGAGCGGTCGACCCCGAAGCGGTCAACGGACGACATCGTCCAGGCCCGGAAGAACCACCTCGTCGAGCTGGTGGGCCGGCGGCGAGGGGAGCGCTTGGGTGTACAGAGCCTAGGGCCGATGGCCCGGGCCTTTCTGGACCTGGTCGCCGGCCCCCAGATGAACAAGGCGCTGCGGAGTGAAACCAAGGCGGTTCCCGCTCGCCTCGCCCAACGCCTGGCCGACGAGCTCGCGGATCTCGTGGCCAAGGATCGTTTCATGGCCGCCCCACCCGCCGATGCGAAAGAGCGGGCGACGGTGCTCGATGGGCGGGCGGTGAAGGTCGTGCCCAACCACGGGGCGGACACCTACCGCCTGGGCGGCGCGATCGACCTCGGCGCCCATGTGCTGGGCGATGTGTTCAAGGCCTTCGACATTCGCTCGGACGGTCTCACCGGTACCATCGCCGATGTCCTGAAGGTGGGGCTCGAGCGGCGGGCGGACCTCGCCAACCCGCGGACGTGGCTGAGCATCGTGCCGCACATGGCCGCGGCGGCGATGGCCGCCAAAGGGCCGTGGCAGGCGAAGGTCGGGGCTGCGGCCCTGGCCGGGGTGAGCGAGCTGGCCGCGCAGCCCCCCGAGAGCGCGGCGCCGGCGCGGCCGACGGCCCCGGGCGCCGCGGACGCCGTCGACCGCGCATC
>JANQQN010000572.1 GCA_028289325.1 Myxococcota bacterium
AATGCGGCTGACCATTCCCACGCTCACCACCGAACGCTTGATCCTCGATGCCCCTCGAGAAGCGGACTTTGCCGGATACGCGGAGATCGTCACCAGCGAGCGCGGTCGTTTCGTAGGCGGGCCGATGACCCGGGAAGAGGCGTGGCTGGATTTCTCCCAAATGGCGGCGGGCTGGATCTTCCGGGGCTTCGGCGCCCTCACCGTCCGGCCGCAAACCGATGATCGATACCTCGGAACGGTTCTTGTCCACCACGAGTTCGGAGATCCCGAGCCCGAGCTGGGATGGCTGTTCACGGCCGACTCTGAAGGGCACGGGTACGCGTTCGAGGCGGCCCGCGCGATGCTCGAGTGGGCCTTCGCCGAGACGGAACTGCGCACATTGGTGAGCTACATGGATCCGGAGAACCGGCGGGCGCTCCGGCTCGCCGCGCGGTTGGGCGGCGTCTCCGAGGCGGGGCCGACCGGCGTCACGACCTATCGCTACCGCCCACAGTGATTCACCACCGATGGTGGCGCCGTGCTAGGGCCGTTTCAGCCGCGGGCCAGTCGGCGCAGCCGACCCGCGATGCCCATCGCCATTTCCAACGCTTGCTCGTAGTTCAGGCGAGGGTCGACGCGCGACCGGTAGTCGCGCGACAGGTCGGCCTCGGCCACGCCGGAGCTGCCGCCGATGCATTCGGTGACGTCTTCTCCGGTCATTTCGAAGTGCACGCCGCCGAGTCGAGACCCCAGTTCGCTGTGAATATCGAAGGACCGCTCCAGCTCGTGGCGGATGTTGTCGAAGCGGCGGGTCTTGATCCCGTCTTCGGTGGTCTCGGTGTTGCCATGCATCGGGTCGCAGCAAAACAGGACCGGGCGGCCGAGCGCTTTCACGTGTTCGATCAGCGGGGGAAGGAGATCGTCGACCTTCTGGGCGCCGAGGCGATGGATGAGGGTGATTCGGCCCGGCTCTCGATCGGGGTCGAGGATATCGAGCAGCTCGGTCAACCACGCCTT
Organism: Myxococcota bacterium; assembly: GCA_028289325.1. Lineage (GTDB taxonomy): Bacteria > Myxococcota > Kuafuiibacteriia > Kuafuiibacteriales > Kuafuiibacteriaceae > JANQQN01. Next base: position 997 of record JANQQN010000572.1, read on the forward strand.
GGTCATGGCGGGGCCGATCTTGATGCCGATCGGGTTTCGAATCCCGCGGCAGTACTCGACGTGAGAGCCGTCCGGCTGGGCGGTGCGCATGCCGATCCACGGAAAGTGGGTGGACAGGTTGTACCAGCCCTCCCGCCGGGGGACCGTGCGGGTCTGGGCGACCTCGTAGTCGAGGGCCAGCGCTTCGTGGCTGGTGAAGAAGTCGACCTGTTTCAGGGTCGAGAAGTCGGCCCCCGACACCGCTTCCATGAAGCTGATGGAGTCGCGCACGGACGCGATCAACTCGGCGTACTCCGCCTGTTGCTGGCTGCCCTCCGCGAACCGGATCTTCCAGTTCTCGGGATGATGGAGGTCGGCGAACCCGCCGTCGGCAAGGGCGCGGATGAAGTTGAGGGTCAATGCGGCTCGCTCGTACGCCCGAAGCATCAGCTCGGGGTCGGGGGTTCGATCCTCCGACGAGAACCCGGACCGATTGACGAGATCCCCGCGATAGGTGGGCAAGGTGACTTCGCCCCGACTTTCCTGATCTTTGCTGCGGGGCTTCGCGTACTGACCCGCGATCCGCCCCACCCGAATGACCGGCTTTCGGGTGCCGTGGATGAGGACCACGCTCATCTGAAGGAGGATCTTCAGCTTCACCGCGATCGCGGCCCCGTTGCAGTCGTCGAACGACTCCGCGCAGTCGCCGCCCTGCAGAAGAAACGCGTCTGCACGCGCGGCGGCGGCGAGATTTCGTTTGAGGCGTTCGACCTCCCAGGAGGTCACCAACGGGGGCAGGCTCGACATCTGTTCGACCACCGAACGCAGCGCCCCGGGGTCGGGATAGGCGACCTGCTGGGTGGCGTTCTTTCGGCGCCAAGAATTGGGCTCCCAGTCCGTATGCCTGGTGTTCATGCGGCCGGACCATACCGCGATCATCGTCGATGCGGGTCTCGACGGGCGGCGGCCGTCTCAGAGGCAAAGATCCGAGGAAAATCAGCTATTTCCGTAGAAATGCTTCCATGATAGGGACTTTCGCTGCCCGGCCGCCCGCGAGCGGCGAATGGCTACTTGATGAGTGATTCTCCCAAAGGGCTTCGTATCGCCCTGTTCAGCCTGCATGGCCTGATTCGGCCCCAAGAACCGGAACTCGGCCGAGACGCCGACACCGGAGGCCAGGTCAAATACGTCCTCGAGTTGGCCGAAGCATTGACCGAACAGCCGGAGGTTGGCCGGGTGGAAGTCATCACCCGACAGATCATCGACGACAAGGTGGGGCCGACGTATGCGGAGCTCACCACGCCGATCAACGAACAGGCCTCGGTGGTCCGAATTCCGTTCGGACCCAAGCGCTATCTGCGCAAGGAGAGCTTGTGGCCGTTCATCGACGCTGGGGTCGACGCCGCGATCGGACACTTTCGTCGGACCGGCGTGCCGGACGTGATTCACGGTCATTACGCGGATGCGGGCTACGTCGGCGCGCAGCTGGCGAGGCTGTACGGTCGGCCGTTCGTCTTCACCGGCCATTCTTTGGGGCGGGTGAAGAAGCAGCGGATGCTCGAGAAGAAAGGCGCCGAAGGGGCCAAGCTGGAGGAGCGCTACTCGTTCACCACCCGAATCGAGGCCGAAGAGTTGGCCCTGGTGACCGCGTCGCTGGTGGTGACCAGCACCCAGCAGGAGGTCGAGCAGCAATACCAGCTGTACGAGCACTACGTCCCCGAGCGCATGGAGGTGATTCCGCCCGGCGTCGACCTACGCGCGTTCCAGCCGTACACCGTGGCCGAGCCGATGCCTGCGCCGTACGTAGATCGCTTCCTCGAAGACCCCAGCAAGCCCTGGATTCTCGCCTTGGCCCGCCTCGATGAACGAAAGAACCTCGCGATGCTCGTCGAGGCGTTCGGCGCCAACGCCGCCCTGCAGGAAAATGCAAACCTGATCCTGATCATGGGCGCCCGAGACGACGTGACCACCGGACCGCCGGCGCAGCGCCGCGTGCTGTCCCAGATCCTCGCCCTCATCGACAAGTACGATCTGTACGGGAAAGTTGCGTACCCGAAATCTCACCCGCCGGACGGGGTGCCCAATCTTTATCGGCTGGCCGCGCGAAGTCGTGGGGTGTTTATCAATCCCGCCCTCACCGAGCCCTTCGGGCTCACGCTTCTCGAGGCGGCGGCGACCGGGCTGCCGGTGGTGGCGACCAATGACGGTGGCCCGAGGGACATCCTCGCCAACTGCCGGCACGGTCTACTCGTCAACCCCTTCGAGCAGACGGACATCGAGGACGCCTTGCTCCGGGCGCTGACCGAGCCCGACCAGTGGGACCAGTGGTCGAACAACGGCCAGAATCTCGCCCCCAAACATTACTCCTGGGACGAACACGCGCGGCGCTTCGTTCGGGATATCCAGGGCGTGCTCGAGGAGCACCCGTCGACGGGAACGACCGTTCGCCGGCGGCGGCCGCCCCGGCAGATGCCGTACCTCGACCGGGTGGTCGTCGCCGATGTCGACGGGATTCTCGACGGCGACGCGGAGTCCCTGGCGATGTTCAAGGACCGGCTGGCGGAGACCGACCTACGGGTCGGCTTCGGCATCACCACCGGCCGCAACTACGACGACGTGCTCCAGCTGATCGACCAGATCGACTGCCCGGAGCCGGACCTCCTGATCACGTCGGTCGGGACGGAGATCTACTACGCGCGCAGCGATAGTTACATCCAAGACGAGACCTGGATAAAACAGATCCCATTTCACTGGCGACCGGAAGATGTCCGGGAAGTCCTCGATCCCCTGCCCGGTCTGTACCCGCAAGAGGAAGATCAGCAATCGCGCTTCAAGATCAGCTACCAGCTCGATCCCGAACTCGCGCCCAAGATCGGTCTGATCCGAAGCCAGCTGAGAGAGGCGGGACTGCGCGTGAAAGCTGTTCTGTCTTGGGGCATTTTTCTCGACATCATTCCCATACGGGCCGGTTCGGGCACTTCACTGCGGCACGTGTCCTGGAAATGGGGCATCAATGCGGAGCGACTTTTGGTCGTTGGCGATGCCGGCAACGACGAAGAGATGCTCAAAGGAAACACGCTCGGCGTCGTAGTGAAGAACCACGGCAAAGAGCTTGAGAAACTACGAGGGCGTCCGCGGATCTACTTCGCGGAAGGAGAGTATGCTCGAGGTCTGTTAGAGGGCGTCGACTACTACGCCTTCTTCGATCACGTTCAGATTCCCAATGATCGGGTACAGCGACCGACTGACTGAAAGCGACGTCAAGTTCGAGGCGGACCGGGCGCTGCTGCGTCTTCGGTCGACGATCGACAGGACGCTCAACGGTGAGCCCAAAGAGGGCAAAGACGCGCTCGACCGGCGACTCGCGCTCCATTGGCCGCGGCTGTTTCATCTGCTGATGCAGCTGTACGGGGACCGTTACGACTTCTACTGGCACCTGGAGCAGATCCTCCAGACCATCGTCGACGGATGGACGGCGCGGCCCGACGATCTGCGCGCGCTCGACCTCAGGCGGGAGCGCGACCATCACTGGTACAGCCACGAGAGCATGGTCGGCGGCGCGCTGTACGTGGACCTGTTCGCCGAAAACCTGCCCAAGCTCCGGCAGCATATTTCCTACTTCCGTCGTCTTGGGCTTCGGTACGTCCACCTCATGCCCCTATTCGCGGTCCGTCCGGGCAACAACGACGGCGGTTACGCGATCGCCAACTATCGGTCAGTCAATCCCGAACTCGGTACCTTCGACGATCTGCGCGAGCTCGCCCGGGACCTCCGCAAAGAGAACATCTCCCTGGTCTTGGACTTCGTCTTCAACCACACCGCCGATGAGCACGACTGGGCCCTTCGAGCGCAGGCCGGCGAGCGGGAGTTCCAAGACTACTACTTCATGTTCAAGAACCGGCGGGAGCCGGACGACTACGACCGAACCTTGCGAGAGATCTTCCCGACCGTTCGCCGGGGCAACTTCACCTGGCACGAGGGAATGCGACGTTGGGTGTGGACGACCTTTAACAGCTTTCAGTGGGACTTGAACTACGGCAATCCCGACGTCTTTCGCTCGATGGTCGGCGAAATGCTGTACCTCGCCAACGCCGGCGTGGACATCCTGCGCCTGGACGCGGTGGCTTTCATCTGGAAGGAGAAAGGCACGTCGAGCGAAAATCTGCCCCAGGCCCACCAGATCATTCGGGCCTTCAACGCCGTCGCCCGCATCGCGGCGCCCGGCCTGTTGTTCAAGTCGGAAGCGATCGTGCACCCCGACGAGGTCGTCAAATACATCGACGTCCAGGAGTGTCAGCTCTCGTACAACCCGACGCTGATGGCGCTCGTATGGGAGGCGCTCGCGACTCGCAGCGTCAAACTGCTCACCAAGTCGCTGAACCGGCGCCATCGGCTGCCGGCGGGATGCGTGTGGGCCAACTATCTGCGGTCCCACGACGACATCGGTTGGACCTTCGACGACGATGACGCAGCGTCGCTGGGCATCAACGCCTACGACCACCGAACCTTCCTCAACAAGTTCTACACCGGGCAGTTCCCGGGCTCATTCGCGCGCGGCGTTCCTTTCCAGCACAACCCGGACACCGGCGACATGCGGATCTCGGGGACGATGGCGTCGCTGGCGGGGCTCGAGCAGGCCCTGGAGCTCGACGACCCCCGGCTCACGGAGATGGCGATCCGTCGCATCATGCTCTTGTACGGGGTCATCCTCAGCGTGGGCGGTCTTCCTTTGCTGTACCTCGGCGAGGAGTGGGCGGTGCTCAACAACTACGACTACATCAAGGATCCCGCGAAGTCGGGCGACAGCCGCTGGATCCATCGTCCCCGCATGTCGTGGGAGTATCCGGACGAACACACCGACCTGCGGGCGGTGCAAAAGCGGATCTACGAAGAGATCGCGGAGATGATCCGGCTGCGTACGAACGAGCCGGCGTTTCGGGGCAACGAAACCGAGGTGTTCTACACCGACAACGACCACGTCCTTGGGTTCATGCGCGACTTCGAAGGCAACCGGCTGCTGGTCTTGGCCAACTTCTCGGACGCGCCCCAATCCGTCGACGGCAACAAGCTGCGCACGGTCGGGGTCGGTCGCTTCTTCGACGACCTGATCTCCGCCCGGCAGTTCTCCACCGCCGTTCCGCTGACCCTGGCCGAGTACGAGGTCATGTGGCTCAAGCGGGCTTAGTACTCGCCGGGGTCATTCGACGAACAAATGCGCCCGCCATCTATTGGCGATGTCGGTGTCGAGGCTCAGGCCCCGTTCGGTCTTGAACGGCGCGAGGCTGGCCGCATCTTCGCCGGGAAAACCGAGCTGGGCCCAGGTCATCAGGAAATGGGGAAGGCTGGGGGCCAGTCGCCACCCGTGACCCTTATTCTCGTCGTTGTCGTGATGGAGGAGAATGACCGGGGCTCGCGCCGGGTCGTCGGTGATCTCCAGAGCGAGGTACTGACCGTCTTCGCCGGCGAACGGCAACGCGCGGTCCCACCGTCGGTAACCTTCGGACCCTTCGGCGTGTTGGCCGACATCACGCCAGACGTCGCACTGGGTTCGCATCTGCAGCACGCGCCCGAGATCCCACAGGCCCAGCTCGAAGCCCCCGCCGACGATGTTCGTCGTTCCGCCAGGGAGAGTGGCGCGCGCCTCGAGGGGGATCGACCACGTGAAGAACGCGGTTCGTCCCCAAAGACCCATGACATGGACGAAGGCGTCGGGGAGGGTGAACTGGAGCTCCTGTTCCACCGCCGCGAGGTGGGCGGCGGTCGCTGGCGGTTCGGCCATGAACGGTTCGTGGGGCCAATCGAGCCGCTGCAGGGCCAGCATCGTCGCCTGGGCGGTGGCCTGGACGTTGAGCCAAGCGGTCTTGAGCGCGGTCGGCGCGGCGGCGATGCGCGAGGTCATGTGCGCGACGTGGTCGGCCGACGCGTCGGGCACGTCGAGGCCCTCCCGCGACTCGACGTGACGGAGGTACTCGAGGATGGGCGCCGGCACCTGCACGCGAAGGTGGTGTTTGACGATGAATTTTGCCGTCTCTACCGCGTCGTGGTCGTCGAGGCACTCGAACCAACGCTCCAGCTGCGCGAGGGCCTCATCCCGCAGTCGTTCGACCTCGCCCAGGCCGGACTCCGGCCAGTGCAGACCGAACAGGGTTCCGGCCCCTTTGCTCAGATTGTAGGCGGCAAGCGCCAGTACCTGAACTCGGTCGGGCTCAGTGGGGTCCGGCGCGTGCTCCCGGATTCGTGCCCGGACCCATTCGACGTACTTGGCGTCCATCGTTGCAACCCATACCAAATACGGTCGACGCCCGGATCGGCAAGCAGATCCGTCGCCCGTCGTTGCCTCAAGACGCCTCGTCGTTGAGACCGTAGATACTCGCTAACGTCTCGGCTGCCTCGGGCTGGTACACTCGTTACGACGACGGCGATCACTGTAGGCGCATAGACGGACGAGGGGTAGGGAGCGTGGCCGCTACTGGAGCTTCTTGGCCTCGGCTTCGGCGTCGTCGATCAGCTTCTTGGCCTTGGCGTCGGCTTCGTCGATGATCTTCTTGGCCGCGTCGCGACCCTTCCTCCGAATGACCTTCGCCCCCTGTTGGGCGGCCAGCTTCTTGAATGGGTTGCCCTTGGCCTCCGCTTCGAGCTTTTTGGCTTGCTGGTCGGCCTCCGCCTCGACCTTCTTTGCCGCCTTGGCCGCCTCTCGCTTGAGTTGGTCGGCCTTGGCGCGAGCCTGCGAGATCAGCGCTTTCGCCTTGGCGGAAGCGATCTTCTTGGCCTCGTCGACCTTCTTTTCGACGACCTTCTCGATCGCCTTGCCGGTTCCGGCCAGCGATACGTCGAACGACACCTTGGGATTATCGACGGAGCCCGTGACCACCGCCGAGACCTTCGCGTCGACCAGGGCGCCGACGTCGACGCCCAAGCCCTTCACCTTCGGCGCCAACGACGTGGCGCCGAGCTTCTTGACCGGCACGTCGGTGCTGACCGTGTATCGCATCTGTTGATCGAGCTGGTGGCGGCCGGCGACGGTCAGGGTCACACCGCCGGCACGGACCGGAAACTCCTTAAGGGTCACCGCGCCGTCTTCGACGGTAAACGCGGCTTTCGCTCCGTCGATCGACAGCGGACTCCGGATCGTCGGTATGGCCTTCGCGAGGGCCTCGAGGGGCTTGAAGCCCGCGAGCTTGCTCTTGGTGGTGGCGACGAACCCGTCCGCGTCCAGCGTTTCGAGGCGCAGGCCACCGTCAGGGTCGAGCTGAGCGCTCAGCGACAGGTCGCTGCCAAACTGGCCGGTCAGGTGTTTGACGATCGGGGCGATCGTTTCCAGCGCGCCGATCGCCGCGTAGGTCTCTCGAAATCCGGCGTCGACGACGGAGTACCCGAGCTCGACCTGGGCCGGGGCGTCGGGCGAGGTGACCAGCCGCCCTTTGACCGACAGCCGACCGCCGAAGCCGCGGGCGCTGACGCCGTCCAGGATCGCGGCTCGATCCTTGACCCGAGCCTTGCCTTTGAGGTCGGCCAACGCGAGCTTGCCGAAGGTCAGGCGGTCGATTCGCACGTCGACCGCGGCGTCGACGTTGGCGGGGATGAGCAAGCCTCCCTTGTCTTTGCTCTGTCCGGTCTGTGCCTCGCTGGAGCCTTCGTCGGCTTTGGGAGAGGCCGGGTCCCCGCTCTTCTCGGACGCGGCATCGCTCGATACGAAGTCGTCGACCACCAGCGCTTTCGAACGCAGCGCGAGCCGACCTTTGATCATCGCGTCGCGCTGCATGAACGCGGTGACGGGCGGCAACGTTCCGCTCAGGTTCAGGTCACTGTTGTCGCTCACGACCGCGAGCGTCTCGATCTTCGTCGCGGCGGTCGTGAGCTGGATTCGCGCCTTCTTCAGCTTGGCCGGCGCTTCGCCCGCGGCGAGGTCATCGGCGGCGAGCCGGCCCTCGATGCGGGTCGGTTTGCTGACCGGCCCTTGGACCTCGACCTGCGCCGCGATGGTCCCCGACAGGTCCGGAACCTGCTCGGGCGGCAGGGCGGCCTTCACATCGGCGAGGGCGATTCGGCTATCGAGCTTGAGATCGACGGTGGGCGCGGTCTCGACGGTGGTCGCGGTGACCTGGGCGGACGCGAAGCTCTCCCCCATCCGGAGGCCGAAGACCGGGACGTCGATCTTCGCTTTGTCGAGCTGGCCGCCGGGGTGATCCAGCTTCGCGTCGAGCTTGATGTCCTTCACGTCGAGCGAGCGATCCGGATACTTGAAGCGTCCGTCTTTGACGGTCAGGGCCACGGATAGCGGCGGCAGCGACTTGCCGTCGGCGCTGAGCGCGCCCGAGACCTCGGCCGACAGCGAGAACGAGCCATCCGCCGAGACCCGGGCAAAATCCTTCGTGTAGGCGTCGGGGATGAGGGACAGCAGCCCCTTGATCGAAGCGTCGTCGTTGGACCGGGCCTTCACGTCGAGTTTCGGCGTCGGCCCGCCCCATCCGACGGTTCCCGAAGCGAGCAACGACAGCGCGTTGACCGACACGTTGGCGGTACGGAGGGTCGCCTGGCTTTGCGCACCGTCGATCGTGGCGTCGATATCGACCCCCAGCTGGGCTTTTTTTACGAAAGTGGTTCCTCCGACCACCGCCGAGACCTCGCTGGCCTTGGTGGTGGACGCGAGGATCTGCGTGGCGCCCTTCAGCTCGGCTCGTCCTTCGTGGTTCAGATTCACCACCGTGACCGCCATCGACGGGGTCTGGTAGGCCACGTTGCCCCCCGCCACGACGTAGCGCTCCACCTTGAGCGCGAGCTCGCCGGATTCGCTGGTTTCCGTCGGCGGCGGAGCGGGGTCGGCTTTCTTCGCGATGTCGTAGTTTGCGCGACCCTCGTCGTCGACCCGCAGCCGGACGTCGGGCCCGCTGAGCAGCACCCGGGTAATATTGATGCGGTTACTGAAGGCCAGGGCCCACACGTCGACCCCCAGCACGACCCGGTCGACGGCGAGCAGGCGCTCACCTTCGAAGGGCCCCACCCCATCGATGGTCAGCGCATCGATGCCGAGCTCGAAGACGGGGAATGTCGTAAGCAGCGCCAGGTCGGCGTCCCCGAAGTCGACCTTGGCGTCGACGGAGTTGTTGATCTGCGCCCGGGCGGCGTCCAGCAGACGGTCTTTGAACAGGATGGGGGCGACGGCGAGCGCGATGATCACCAGCACCAGCACGCCGACGATGGCCAGCAAGATACGCTTCAGAATCCGGCTCATGGCGGCAAGACAATCCGATCCCGCCTTTCGTGGCAACCGTCAGAACAGCTCGACATCGCCTCGTTCGAGTGACGTCTGCGCGGCGGGCATCTTGTGGTCGAGGTCGTGGATGGCCTCCACCACACACGACTTGATGTCGTCGCCGCTCGCGTTCGGAGGCAGATCTTCGAGGCGGGCCCTCAGTCGCTCAGGGAACTGGAGCATCCGCGAGCGAACCGCGGTGATGACCTGGTTAACGATGTCCTCGAACTGCAGGGCGCGTATCGCGTTCGCTGTCGATCCCGCGACCGTGCTCGCGAAGCGTTCGAAGTCGGCGAGCGCGCTGTTCAACTCGTCCTGCAGCGTTTCGAGTCGTCCTCCCATCTCGTCGACTCGGGTCTTCGCTTCGACGAGCGGAGTGAGATCCGTTCGGACCAGGTTATGAAGAGCGGTGCGCACGGCGTCGCTGGCGGTGTTGGTCGACTCGACCCGATCCCCGATCTCGCTGTCGAGGCGTTTGGTTTTCTTGGACAGCTCGCGGATCTCGGTGGAAACGACCTTGAATCCCTTGCCGGCCTCCCCGGCGCGAGCGGCTTCGAGCGCGGTGTTGATGGCCAGGATGTTCGTATCGTCGGCGATCGCGTCGACCTGGTGAATCATCGCCTTCATGGCCTGAACGTGCTCGAAGACCTCGTGGACGCGGTCGTTGATCCGCATCGTTTCGACGGAGTAGCTGGCGACCAGATTGCCAAACTGAGTGAGGACATCGGTGATCCCGTCGACAAAGGCGCGCAGGTCGAGCCGGTCGCTTCCTGTGGATGCCTCGGATAGGAACGACATCAGCCGATCCTGGTGCATGCGCTGGGTGTCGCTGGCCGTGGAGAGCTCGTCCATGCTCATCAGGAGACGGTCGGCCGCCTGGCTGACCAGCCCTTCGGCGCGGCTCAGGTCGGCACTGGCGACCGCGCATTCCTGCTCGAGCGCACCGACGAGGGTCATCATGGCGTCGACGAGCCCTGCCGTCGCCCCCGGACCCTTTGGGCGGGCGACGTCGGAAGGGGGGCCCGAGCTTGATTCGACGTCTCGCTGCAATGGATCTCCCCCGACGGCCGGTCGTCAGCACCTGTTCCATCGGAGGGTTGCGATCGAGATTTAGCTTCCGAGTGTGCGGATCCCACAATCCGTCGATGGCGCGGCGGTCGCGACCCCGCTTCGGATTGACCCCCTATCCGGTTCGCCGCCATGCCGCCCGGTGGGCATGGCGAAACTTCTCTCGGTGCTCCGGCGGACGCTCGCGCCGGACCGGATCCAGAGCGATCCCGAGGTGCTCGCCGCCTATGCCCAAGACCGGGCGCTGTTCGAGACGGCGGGCCGGGCGGCGATGGTGACGCCTCGCTCGACGGAGGAGGTCGTCGCGGCGGTGGAGGCCGACGTCCCGAAGCGGTGATCGACCTCGCGCTGGCGCTCTGGAGGACGATCGCCGCCGAGCATGGGGTCGGTACCCTCAAACGCCGGTTCCTCGACCGCGAGATCGACCCCGTCGATCTCGCTGTCCAGCGCCGGCTCAAGGCGGCGCTCGACCCCGACCACCGCTTCAATCCAGGAAAAGCGCTTTGAGCGGCATTGATCGTCCATCCCGGCTCAGGATCGGCGAGGATGAGATCATGCCCGGTGAGCCGAGCGACTCGACGCCTTTCGACCGCGACGGTCCGTTCGCGGTTCGGATCTTCGTCTCATCGACCTTTCTGGACATGCAGCAGGAGCGAGACATCCTGGTGCGACGGGTGTTTCCTGCCCTTCGCGCCCGGTTCCGTGAGCGAGGGGTCGAGCTTCTGGAGGTCGATCTGCGGTGGGGCATTACCCAGGCTCAGGCCGAGAGCGGCCAGACCCTGTCGATCTGTCTGTCGGAGATCGATCGATGTCGGCCCTACTTCATCGGCCTCATCGGCGAGCGCTACGGTTGGGTTCCGCCCGAGGCCCTGCTGACCGACGAGGTGCAAGACGCCTTTCCCGCGGTGGCGGGCGCACAGGGGCGAAGCGTCACCGAGCTCGAGGTGCTGCACGGCGTGTCTTCGGATCCTGCGGCGGCCCGAAACGCGCTGTTCTTCATGCGGGACCCGGCGTGGATCGAAACCCTCGATCTAGGGGAGCGCGGCAAGTACGTCCCCGCCGACGACGTCGCCCGCGACAAACACGCGGCGTTCAAGGCCCGTATCGAGGCCAGCGGGGCGCGGGTGATCCGGTACCCGAGTCCCGCCGACGTCGCCGCCGCGGTCGAGGGTGCGCTCGGTGACCTGCTCGACCAACGGTTTCCTGCTGCGGTGGCCGCGGATCCGGTCACCCGGGCCCACCAACTCCACGTCGCCTACGCGCGAGAGCGCCGGTCGCTCCACGTCGGCGCCGACGCGGTGGTCGCTCAGCTCGACGAGTGGGCGGCGACCGACGGGCGCCCTCCGGTGGTGGTGGTCGGCGATCCGGGCACCGGCAAGAGCGCGCTGATCGCCAACTGGCTGCATGGATGGCGGGCGCGGCGACCGGCGGACATCGTCTTCGAGCATTATCTCGGCGCTTCGCCCGACAGCGCCGACCCGGTCTTGCTGATGCGCCGACTGTGGGCTTTTTGCGACCGCGCGACGGACGAGGGGGTTCCGGCGCCGGCCCCGGATGCGTCGCTGATGGAGGTATCGGAGGACCTCGCCGAGCGTTTGGCGCGGGCGGCGACGGTGGCCGAGCGCCGGGGCGTCAACCTTATCCTCGCCCTGGACGGGCTCGACAAGCTGTCCCGAGAGGCGAATCTACGCTGGTGGCCGCGAACCTTGAGCCCCACGATCCGGTTGATCGGCTCGTGCGGGTC
>JANQQN010000573.1 GCA_028289325.1 Myxococcota bacterium
CCGCGACCGCCAGCGCACCGAGGGTCGCGCCGGCGGTGGTCCCCACCGTGCTCGGTGTGGCGAGGGGGTTCGCGAACAGAATCTGGTACACCGCGCCCACGCCGCCGAGGGTCGCGCCGGCGAGGGCGCCCACGAGCACCCGAGGCCACCGCAATGACCACAGGATGAACGCGCCGCGCGCGTCGTCGGACAACGGTGGCCCCCACCACGGCGCGGAGCCGACAATGGCCAGACAAACCGCGCCCAGGGCCAGCCGCCGTCCGATCACGACGCCCCCACCCGCGGCGCGATCAGCGTGCGACCCGCGACCGCCACCGCGTCGAACGTCACCCCGAACAGTTGTTCGAGCCCGTCGACCAGGCGATCGCCGGGGTAGGGCGAAGTGAAGGCTGTACGTCCCTCCCGAAGTCCGACGACCTCCACCGGACAGTCGAGGGCCGGGAGAAGATTCACGTCGTGGGTGACGATCAGCAGCCCCCGCCCAGATCGGACCTGACGACCGAGACGGGCATAGGTCTCCAGCTGCTGGGCGGGGTCGAGATGGCTGGCCGGTTCGTCGGCGAGGATGATCTCGGCGTCCTGGGCAAACAACGCCGCGAGCGCCACGCGCTGACGTTCCCCGCCGGAGAGGGTGGTCACCACGCGCTCAGCGAGATGGGCGATCCCCATCTCCATGAGCACCCGATGCGCAGCGCTCTGTGCGTCGGCCCACGACTCGGCAAATCGGTAACGAGCGGCAGCGACCCATTCCCAGGCGGGAAGAGGCTCCTGAGGGGGCGCATCCTGAGGGAGCCACGCGAGCCGACCCGCCCGCTCGGTTCGGGACCAACCCGCCAGCGGCCGCCCATCGAGCGTCACGGCCCCCGCGGCCATCGGGATGAGGCCCAGCGCCGCGCCGAGGGCCGTCGATTTGCCGGCGCCGTTGGGCCCCAGGATGGCCACCGCGCGCCCCGCCTCCAGATGAAGCGAAAAGTCGTCGAGGATGCGCCGGCGGCCGCGCTCGACCCGGACGCGGTCGCAGCTCAGCGCCGTCACGGGCTCGGCGACTCCTTGAGCGCGGCCGCCAACGGCGCGACGTAGTCGACAAGCGTTGGGCCCGTCGACAGCACGCCGGGCCCCGTCAGCCGCCGAAGGCGATCTTGCTTCACCGCCCGCAGCGGCGAGAGTCGTCGGATCGTGTCCAACCGACCGTCCTCGTCCCCTTGGCTCAAGACCACGATCCACTCCGGGTCGATCCGCACGAGATCCTCAGCCGTCAGCTTGGGCGGGCCCGACCACCCGACCACCGCGGCCGGCGGACGCCCTCCGGCCGCGGGCACCAGATGGCCGTGCAGAGACTCCGGCTTGACGAACCAGAAGGTGCCGGAACCTTGCGAATAGCCGAGCAGCATCAACACCTCGGGCCCCGCGGGGTTCGGCGCTCGACCGAGGACCGCCCGCATTCGACGAAGCAGGGCGTCGGCGGCGTCGGTCCGTCCCAATCGCTGCCCGAGCCGCTCGATGGAGCCGGTGATCTCTTCGAGGCTCAGCCACGGCAGAACCTCGACCCGGGCGAGGCGAGACAGGTCGGTCCCGGGGCCCTGTTGGGTTTGCTCATACACGATCAGGTCCGGCCGCAGGGCGGCGATGGCCTCGAGATCCGGACGGAGGGCGTGGCCGACCCGCGGCTTGGTGCAGACCGCGGCCGGCCGCGCGCAATAGTCGCTGACGGCCACGAGACTAGCGGCACCGCCGAGGGCCGCGATCGTCTCGGTGATCCCCGGCGACAGGCTGACCCAGCGCTCGGCCGCGCTCGCGGAAGGGGCAGCGGTCGGGCGGGGCGCATCATTGGTGCATCCAATGATCGCTACGAAACACGCGAGCAGCGAGCAGGGTCGCATGCGGTCTGTTTGCCCTAAGCCGGCGCGTCCGGGAATCAAATTCACACCGTGCCCTCGAGAGGTCAGGACCACGCGGACCCGAGGCCACGGCCCGTGATTTCGAGGCGCGGATCGAGTACTTTCGCGCGATGGATCTCGATCGGCTCGAATCGCTCGGGCGAAGCGTCGAGGAGCAGCCGGGAAGCCCGGATGGATGGCTTGCGCTCGCGGAAGCTCTCCTTGACCACGGCGTGCCGGATCTCGCCCAGCCGATGATCGATCGGGCCCAAGGGTGCAGCCTCCATCGCCCCGACCAGTGGAAGCTGCTCGCAGAGCTGGCCCTCCGCCTCGGCGATCGCGAGACGGCCCGTCAAGCCCTTCGCACCACGGTAGATCTCGACGAAAGTGATGCGCCCGCCGTCGCCTGGTTGGCGCGCGTGGCGATCGAAGACGACCACGCCGACGAGGTGGTGCCCATCCTGAAGAAGGCGATCGCCCGCGGCGACCACCCCGAGCTTCGCAGATGGCTCGTACAGGCCGTCGCCGCCTCGCGACCGGCCCCATCGACCCCCGCCTCGCCCCTGGAGCCACTGCCCCGCGGCCCGAGCGCAGCCCCGTTGCCGACTTCGAGCATCCCCCCCGGTCGGGTGGCGAACCTAGAGCCGGCAGGCGGCGGGGCCCCGCCTCCGGCGGGAACCGGCCATCCTCCGGCAGCCAAGCCCACCACCGCGTCCCGTCGAGCCCCCGGAAGCGGTGGGCTTCGCACCCCGGGCAGCGGGGTCTCTCGCCGGGGCATGGCGGTCATGGGCCCGGCCGGAGGCTCCGGGTTCACCGGCGATCTCCAGGTCTTCTCGTTACCGGAGATGCTCGAGTTCCTGTCCCAGCAGCGATCGACCGGAACCCTCCAGATCCTCTCGAAGCACCACTCGGCCAACGTTTACCTGAACGAGGGTCGAATCACCGACGTCGACCACCCGCTGCGACCGTCGCTGTTGGCGGTATTGAACGAGCGAGGCCACGCCCTCAACGCCCGCCTACGCGCATTGCCCATCGAGGTCATGACCGATGAGGCGGCGATGTGCCGAGTTGCGCTCGAAGAGGGCATCATCGCCCCCGACGTGCTGGAAGACGCGCTCAAGGCCCGCATTGAAGACGGGGTCTTTCGGGTTCTGCAGTGGGACGAAAGCTACGCCCAGTTTCGGGCCGGCCCGGCCGCGGCGTCGGTGCACGAAGGCTTCGACGCGCAATGGATCTTGCTATCGGTGGTGCAGCGGGTCGACGAGTCGGGCGATCACAGCCAGGCCTGACCGCCCCCCGCGCCACGACGAGAACCCATCACTGGCCGGGTTCGAACCGAAGGTTGAACGAGACGGAGGTCGGACCGCCGCCCACGGGCCTCGGAAAGTCCATCCGCCGCGCCGCCCGCGACAGACAGTCCTTCATGCTCGCGCTGCGGATAGTCGTCTTGGCGATGCGCGCGGTTTCAACTTCGCCCTGCCCATCGACGTAGACCGTCATCATGACCCGGCCGCTCAGCCGGGGACGCCGCCGCCGAACCCGGTCGTAGCAGGCCTGGAACTTCGGTTGGGCGCGGGCGGCAGCGGCGCGTACCGCGGCGGCCGAGATAGCGGGCTCATCGGACTGATTTCGCGTAGGGGTCGTGACCACCCCCGCGTCGACCCGCGCCGTCGGCAGGGCTGCACGGGGTTCCGGGGGGGTAAGGTCCGCCCGACCCGCCGGGGCGGCGGGCGGCGTCGTCGGATAGGGGAAGCCGAGCCGGTCGGGGTTGTCCCGGCCGGCGGCCGCATCGTCGGGCTCGGCGAGATCATCGACAAAATCGTCGGTATCCTGAGTCCCTGGTCCGTTGGGGACCGTGCGCACGGCGGCGGCCGCGACCGCCTCGGGCGGCTCGAGCTTCTCGGTGACGTCGATGTCGATCAGGGTCGCCTTACCGGCCTCGACGGTCACCGTCCGAGTTTCGAGCTTCTCTTTGCCCTGGCGAAAGACAATGCGGTGTTTGCCGGGATCAACCTCGATCCGCGCCGGTGACATGTCCCGCAGTTCGCCGTCGATCTCGATCGCCAGCTTGTCGGGTCGGGTGGTGATCAACAGCAGCGCGGGTCGTTCTTCGCGTTGGACCTCGGTCGGCTCGGGGAGCGTTTCTGGCGGCGGCTCGGGGGGCACCGCTTCCTCCTCGGCCCGGGCCTCGGCGGCGGCGATCTGCCGGGCGAGCTCCTTCTCTCTCATGTTCTGAGCGATCGAGAGCAGCTGGGTCAAATCCGGGGCAGGATTCGGAACCCGCAGACCCGCGCTGAACTCGCGGATCGCCGACTCGTAGTCGCCCTGTTCGATGGCATCGAGGCCAGCCAGGCGGTGGCTCTTCGACGCCGGGTCGACGAGGAGCGGCCCCGCCGTCGGCGTCTCGGCCGCTTCCGGCTGCTCCGCGGTCAACATCATATAACTGCCGAGCCCGATCGCGTTACCGGCCACGATGCCCAACAGAATCCCCGCCCAAATCCGGTGGCTGAATCGCACTCTACTGCTCCGTTTATTGTCCGAGGACCCAAGCCCACAAGAAGATGCTGGCCACGACGGCCGCCGTAACCAGCGCTATCCACACGATCGTCCCGACGCCCTCGCCGGACGCTTCGGACGCCGGAGGCGACATCTCGTCCACCAGCACGGCATCGAGATCCGTCACCGGCGCTCGCAGATGGTCGACCGACGAATGATCGCCATCGAGCGGCGCGACCCCCGGCGCAGGGGTCTCCGGAATCGGCTCGACCATCGCCTCCGTCAATTGAATGACGTCCGATTCCGGTGCGGGCTCGAGCGGCGGCTGAAGCCCTCGGGCCAGTCCGCTCAGCAGCCCGATCGCCGACATCACGTCGTAGCTCTGCGCGACGTGTTCAAGCTCGGCGTACAGCGCGGCCGGGGTCGGATAGCGTTCATCCGGCCGACGGGCCAGCGTTCGATCCACGATCGCCGCCAGCTCGTCGGGGACATGCGCGAGCGTACGGAGATCGGGTCGAGGCGCGCCGAGAACCGCGGCGACGGTCGAGGCGAGGTCCGCGCGCTCGAAGGCGGGCAACCCCGCCAGTAGCTCGAACATCAGCGCGCCGATCGCGTACTGGTCGGCGCGAACGTCAACCCGATCGTTGAGCAGCTGCTCGACGGCAACCCGGGCGATGCCGTGTGGGGTCTTGGTTCGTTCGCGAGCGGCCGCGGATGCGGCCGGGCCAGCCAAGGCACGGATGGCGTGCTCGACGCAGAAGTCGCCGAGCTTGATCTCGCCGCTGACGTTGATGAAGACCCGCTCCATCGTCACGTCGCCATGAAGAAGCGGGCCGTTCTCCACCCCGGCGTGCAGCCAGTGAAGCGCACTCGCCAACGACAGGCCGATCGCCATGACGCAGGGGGCGGGCAGCTGCTTGCTCTCTTCTTGGAGCCGCTGCTGCAAACTGGAAAGGAACGTACCGGGCGTGTATTCGGTCGCCAGATAGTACTCGCCGTTTTGGGCGCCGTAATCCACCACCCGGATCAGGTTGGGATGGTCGATCTCCATGGCCCGGGTCACCGCGTCTTCGAACGCGGTTCCGAAGCCCTGATGGGCGCTCAGCGCGGTGCTGACGATCCGGACGACGCGATATCTCGCCGCACCACTACCGTCGTCGTCGACATGGGCCAGGAAATCGCGGGCCACGTCGGACGCCGAAAGAGGGCGCAGGAGCGAGTATGCGCCCAGCCTCGTCTGCGCTCGCTCCAGTCGCTTCATCCGCGTCATCTTTCCTACTCCGAAGGCCGGAGGGTGTCAGTCTGTACGGAAGTTGTAAATCTCCCTCCGCCCACGAATTCGTTCCAATTCGCCGTCAGCGGGGCAAACCTTGCGAGAACCTCGAAAAGGACGTCGTGGACACACACCATCCGCGGCCTGTCCCCCGACGCGACGGGTCCCCATCTCGTGATGGCCGCCGTACCTCGATGAGCGCACGCTTCCGGGCCCCCCGTGCCCCTCGAAAGCGACGGTGGAAGACGCCGAAACCGGGTGATCGCGGTCGATGATTGCGACGGAGGCCCCATGGCGTTTACGAACCAGCTATGAAGAGCGTGCTC
Source organism: Myxococcota bacterium (assembly GCA_028289325.1). Taxonomy (GTDB): domain Bacteria; phylum Myxococcota; class Kuafuiibacteriia; order Kuafuiibacteriales; family Kuafuiibacteriaceae; genus JANQQN01. The sequence goes on from JANQQN010000573.1 coordinate 5,973, forward strand.
GAGGCGGCGCCCCTGGTGAGCATCGCGATCCTATTCGCCGTGTTCGCCAACGCGTTCTACTACCAGATCGCCGCCATCCCGCAGTTCGTCTTCGTGCTTCGGCAATGGGGCATCTTTGCCGAGGACGTCGAGCTGCGTCGCGCGGTGGCCCGCGGTGTGCTGGCCTTCGAGTTTCTCATCCTCGTCGGGCTGCTGACCGCTTTCGCCACCGGGGTCATCCAGAGCCGGCGATCCGGCAACTTCGGGTGGCGACTCGGTCAGATCAGCCTGAAGGCCGTGCTCCTGTACCTGCAGCTCACCATCATCCTGTACGCCGCGGTCGACCCTCTGCTGTGCGGCTGTGGTCCGTTGGCCGTCCGTATCGACGGCTGGATCGACGAGGCCTGGTACGCCTTGAACCTGCCGGCGCCGAAGACCGCAGGCGCGATTTCGATCGTCCGCAATGTCCTGCTCAGTTTCGTGGCCGCGGTCGGCCTGTCGCGCGGCGAGGTCAAGAAGATGGATGAGGACTGAGGCGGAAAGGGGAGCGATACCGGGTCGTCGCCGACTCAGTAGTTATTGCGCCGCCGGCGGCGACGTTCATCGCGCCGCTTCTTGAGCATTTCGATTTCGTCGAAGAGTTCTTCTCTTCGCATCCGCAGCTCGCCGCGTTTCTTCTCCAGCAATCGAATCCCGCGCCGGGTCTTCCACTTGCGGTTGAGCTTCTCCTTCAGGATCCGCATCCGACCGGTGTCGAGATCGATCTCCATGCTTTCTTCGTCGTCCGCTTTGCCATCGGTGGCCAGGAGCTCGTGACCGCTCTTGCCGGTCCAACCCAGGAGTCGCCGGAACCGTCGCCGGAGCCGCAGCTTCACCTCCTCGTTCTTGTCGGTGAACGTACGGACGCAGCTGTCTTCCTTGTCGCCGACCTTACAGAGGCCGGCGTCGATCACTTCGCGAGGGGTCATGTAGTAGTACTTGCCGTCCGGCGAGAAGTGGATACCTTTCCATTTGGTCCGCTGCGCGCGGCGTTTGGCGAGCTGGTACTTCCAGACTTTGGTGTCCCCCAGCGGCTTTTTCGCAACCAGGGTCAGGCCGTCGTCGGGCAGGTCCGTCCAGTCGACCTCGATCGCGTCTTTCAGCTCGGGAACGGTCCAGGACTTCTTGGTCCGCAGGTCGGTGATCCGAACCCCGTCGGGCCGAAAGCCCGACGCGCCCTCGAAAGGCTGGCCCGTGGTCACCGCGACGTAGCGCTCATCGGGCGAGAACTTGAAGCTTTGGGCGTCTTTGACCCGAGCGACGGTCCGGCCACGACCATCGATGACGTGGAGCGTAAAGGTCCACAGGCCGGAAGATGCGTCGCTAGAATTTGCGACCATCGCGCCCACGAACTTGCCTTTCGGGGACGGCTCCGATTCCACGATCTTACCGTCGAACGACTTCAGGACCTCAGACTTCAAAGACTTGGGATCCCGGATGACGAGAAGGCGGTGCCGATCCTGTTCGTCGGCCCGGCAGCCGACGATCTGAGCCTCGGCCACCGAGGCCCCCGCCGCCGACGCCGCCGACGATAGAATCGCACAGATGATCATGGTCTTGGCTTGGGTGCGCATCAGGAACCTCCCAGGCGAACATGAAAGTGATTGCTGTGGCCACCGACGTGGACGATCCGCTGTTCCTGACCGTCGACGGTGAAGCCGATGCGGTCGATGTCCACGAAGATCACGTCGACATTACACACCCGAAAGAACGCCTCGAAGACCGCTTTCGTCGCCGCCAGGTCGTAGGCCTCGGGCTGGAAACGAAGGTCGAGGGGAACCTGCCGTCGGTCCCGACGAACGTAGCGCAAGTCGACATCGAGGCCGTTCTGATGCGAGATATGGGGCGGAAAGGCGCCGCCGCGGCGAAGGCTCAGGTCGCCCACGCCCACGCTGACGCCGATTCCTCGGACCTCCCGGCCCACCGCCTCCAGGCAGACGAGGGTCGGCAGCGTCCCCCAATCGTCGGTATCGACGGCGTCGGTGCCCAGGTAGTGGCGATAGCCGGAGCCCCGGTCCGGCAGATTGAGCCCCCCTTCCAGGCGACCTCCGCTCGATCGCCCAATCGGCCGCGATGGGTCGGGATCGCAGCGGCCGGTTCGCAGATCCGCGTAGTTGTTCGAGCCGTTGTTCCGCTCCACCGGGTCACTGATGCCGTCACCATCGGTATCGAAGCTCGTACGCCGACCGCAGTCGACGATCGGCGGGGGCGGCGGCGGGTCTCGGTCGCCGCCACCATTGCTGGCCGGTGGTGGCCCTGAGGACGGGGGGGGCGGCGAGCCATTGCTAGGCTTGCTGCGCGATCGGTTGGGGCCGCAACCCGCGAGGACCAAGCAGGCCACCACAGGTACGACGCAGGCCAGAGATACGGCTGTCATTCGCACGGCACCATCGCTTGTGGCTCATGCGGCGAGTCAGAACAAGGGGCGCGCGGTCCGGATGGTGGGCCCGCTCGTCGGGCCCACCACCGGCGGGCGTCAAAAGGGGGGAGAGCGGAGTGATCGACACCTCGAAGGGCAAGAACCGGCGAGGGGCCGCGGGGGTTGTTGGTTACGTCTGTAGCTAATCGATGACCGTTCCTTCGGTGGCATCGACCTCGATGTCCTCATCGTCGTCGATGAGGTCCAACTCGTAGATCATGCGGCCTTCATCGCGCTCCAGGGACCATCCGTCGATGTCCGCGGGTTCGATGCCCGCCGCGGCGAGGGCTTGGGCCAAGGTCACATATTCGGCCGGCTCGAAGGCGTAGTCGAACGGGCCTTCGCTTCCTTCCGCCTCGAGCAGACGTCCCGACGTCGCGATGAGCTCGAGTTCGACTTCCGCCCCCGACGCCGTACGGACGTCGATCTCCCACGTCGGAAAGCCCTCGTCGTCGTACCGTTCGAAGGACTCGATGGTCCCGCTCACGATGGCCAGGGCCGGCGCCTCGATAGAGGCGGGAAGCTCGCCGTTGTCGTCATCGTCATCGTCATCGTAGAATTCGTCGCGCTCCCAAGGCTCGCCGTCATTGCCGTTGTTGTCGTCGGTTTCGGCTTCGCCGGTCACGGCGTCGATCTCGACTTCAGTCTCGTCGCCTTGGCTGTCGCGAATCACGATCTCCCATTCCCAGCCTTCGTCTTCCTTGTCGCGCCCGATCTCCCACTCAACGACCGTACCGGGCTGGATGGCGAGGGCCAACGCCGTCGCCTCCTGGAGGGTCAGCAACCCCCCGCCGACGTCGAGGTCATCACCCGGCACCGGCGAGTCGCTCTCGACCTCGAGC
>JANQQN010000575.1 GCA_028289325.1 Myxococcota bacterium
ATCGGTTGGGCCAGATCCTCGGCGCAGATCGACGCGCTCGAACCGCCGAGGAGCTCAGCGACCTGGATGTAGCTCTCGCCAGCCCGGGCCGCGCCTCGCCCGAGCGCGATGCATCCTCGGGGCCGAGGCCCCACGATGGCGAAGGCGAGCACGTCTTGCTGAGCGAGGGTCGTGGCGTAGGCCGAGATGGAGCTGAGGTTGGCGCTGTCTTCGTCGCTGAAGAAGACGAGCACGGTCACCGCGTCGTCCCGAAGTCGCTCGACGGCCTCGGTCGCGGTTCGCGCGCGCTCGACGGCGCGGACCGCGAACTCGAGGCCTTCTTCGCGCCAGTGGCCGTTGACCCCCACCTGCACGCGCTGACGAAACTCGTCGACGTCCCGGGTGAAGCCACCTCCCCGCAGCACCTCGCCGTCGGTGGAAGCGACCCCGAGGCGAAAGTCGATCCGCGACCGGCTGAGGGCGACGAAGAACTGGTCCGCGGCCGCAGCGAGCGCTTGCTGCTCCTCGAGCATCGACTCCGAGTTGTCCACCACCCACAGGAAGTCGACGCGCAGCGCTTCGGCGACCGCCGCCTTGCATCCGACCTCGACGGGAAGCCCGGCCGGTCCGATGTGGCTGCCGGTCGACAGGTCGGACAGGCGTGTGCTCGCCGATGCGGTCGCGGCCTCCCCGGCAAGGGCGATGATCACTCGGATGCCGGCCGGGTCGGGTTCCGTCTCCGCGTAGGCTACGAGGTTGAAAGTTCGGGTCGGGCTCAGCAGTTCAGGCCGGGGGAGCGAAGTCAGGCTCGCGAGTGGGATGCCCGACAGGTCGGCTAACGCCGCGGCGCGGACCTGAGAGGGGGCCACGTCGTTCACCATGGTCACCGTGCGCAGGGAGCGGGCGGCGGATCGCAACGGCCGCGAGAACACCTGATTGAGGGTCTCATCGACCCGGTCCGCGACACCGATGATGCCCGGCAGGGGGTCCGTGAATAGCTGGGCCACGTACCGCTCGATCCACCGGCTCGCCGAGAGGGGATCGGAGGGGTCGAGGTCCGGATCGAGGGGGGCCCGAAGGACGAATCCGTACAGCCCCCGCGCGACGTCGGTGAGGCCCAGCGCGTTGGCATCCGTGACGGCCGTGACTTCGGTCCCGGGGTGAGTGGCCATCTGAAACGCGCCGCTCGGGATTCTATGCAGCTCGACGCGGCCGGGACCGACGATGCGACACGGGCCTTCGAGATAGCTGGTTTCGACCCCTGCGTCCGTCTCCCCCGCGTCGGGCGTGCCGCCGTCGATGGGGACGACGGCGGCGTCGAGGGCGCCGGCGTCCAGCTGCGCGGCGTCTTCGTCGAGCGCGAAACCGGTGCACGCGCTCGACGTGGCCGCGATCAGCAGCAGCCCCAGAAAGGTATCGTGGCGCCGCCGGTGATCGCGGGAGCGCTCGACGACCGGGCACGGCACCGGACTTCGGCGTCGGGCCCGCAGCCGCAGGCCCGCCAGCAAGGCGAGGAGCACGAGGACGACGACGCCCGAGACCTCGTCGTCGGTACCGGTCGAGCATCCACAGCCGTAATCGATCCCCTCCGGGGCCAACGTGTCGTTGGGGCCGGACGGAACCCCCGCGTCGGGCGCCGAAGGATCCGCGGCGTCGGGGGTCGACCCATCGTTCGTCGCGGCGTCGGCGCCGGGAAGAGTGCCGGCGTCGTTGTCCAGGCAGAGGTTGTGACCGAGGAACCGGTCCCGATCCGTGGTGCCGTCGCAGTCGTCGTCGCGGCCGTTGCACACCTCGGTGATGCCGGGGTGGACCGTCGGGTCGTCGTCGGCGCAGTCGCCGTCGCAGTCGGTGACGCCGTCGCCGTCACTGTCGTTGCACATCGCGCAGCTGGTGACCCCCCACGGCGTACGGTCGAGCCGCCCGTCGCAGTCGTTGTCGGCACCATCGCACCGGTCCGTCGCGTGGGGGTTGATGGCGGGGTTGCTGTCGTCGCAGTCGCCGCAAAGATACGAGAATCCGTCGCCATCGTTGTCTTCCTGCCCTTCGTCGATGCGGCCGTCGCAGTTGTTGTCGATCCCGTCGACGACCTCCCGCGCGAACGGATTGATGTTGGGGTCACTGTCGTTGCAGTCCCCAAAGCACACCGCGAACCGGTCGCCGTCTTGGTTGAAGCCCTCGTCGATCGGTCCGTTGCAGTCGTTGTCGTGACCGTCGCAGATCTCCGGCGCCCCGGGGTACACGGTGGGGTTGAAGTCGTTGCAGTCCCCCTCGCAGACGGTGTGGCCATCGCCGTCCGCGTCGTCATCCGGATCGATGCGTCCGTCGCAGTCTTCGTCGATGTCGTGCTCGTCGCAGACTTCGCGTTCGAGCGGGCTCCGACGCGGGTCGTTGTCGTCGCAGTCGCCGGCGCAGGTGGTCACCCCGTCGCCGTCTTTGTCGAACTCTTCGTCGATCTCCTCATCACAGTCATTGTCGAAACCGTCGCAGACCTCGGGGGCGGCGGGATTGATCGCCGCGATGCGGTCGTCGCAGTCGCCTTCGCAGGTGGTGATCCCGTCCTGGTCCTCGTCGACGTTCTCGTCGATGACGCCGTCGCAGTCGTTGTCGACCGCGTCTCCGCAGACCTCCGGCGCGGTGGGATAGACGTCGCTGCGCAGGTCGTCGCAGTCACCATCGCAGTTCGAGTAGCCGTCGTTGTCGAAGTCGTGACACGCGCCCTGACGACACACCGAGCCGTTCGGTCCTCCCTCGTCGACCTGGCTGTCGCAGTCGTTGTCCACGCAGTCGCACCGCTCGGGAAGTCCCGGAGCGACGAAGGGATTGGTGTCGTCGCAGTCTCCAGCGCAGGTCGCGACGCCGTCGGCATCGAGGTCGAAGTCTTCGTCGATCACGCCGTCGCAGTCATTATCGATGCCATCGCAGACCTCGGGCACCGGCAGCTGCTGGTTCTGGCACGCGCCGGCCGGCTGACCGGCGACACAGACCGCGGTCCCGGGGTGGCACGCCCCGACGGTCGCGGTCCCGACGGGGCCGGTGTAGCAGGCGGTGTCGTTGCCGTCGATCGTGCCGTCGCAGTCGTCGTCGACGTTGTTGCACACCTCGAGTGCGTCCGGATTGACGAGGCTGTTGTTGTCGTCGCAGTCGCCGCCGCAAGACGTGAATCCATCGCCGTCACGGTCAAAGCCCTCGTCGACCTCTCCGTCGCAGTCGTTGTCGATCCCGTCGCAGGGATCATCTGCGGTGGGGACGACCTCGTCGATGCACATGCCGCCGTATCCCGACGCCCCCTGACAGGCGAGATGGCCGGCGACACACTGGCCCACGCCCTCCGTCTCCGCGGAGCCGGAGTAACACGCCTGGGTCAACGGCTCCCCATTCGGCTGCTCATCGGTCAACGAATCGCAGTCGTTGTCCTTGCCGTCGCAGATCTCCGTTCGACCCGGGTACACCTCCGGATCATTGTCGTCACAGTCTTCGATGGGCGCGTCGGGATCGCAGTCGACGAAGCTGTCTCCGTCCTTGTCGTAGTCCTCGTCGGTGCTGCCGTCGCAGTCATCGTCGAGTTGATTGCAGGCCTCGGCGGTGGGAACGACCTCGCCGTCGCAGTTGGCGGGGGTCTCGGCCGGCCAGTCGCCGTCGGTGCAGTATAGGTAGCCCCGTTGACACTGGCCCCGCTGGTAGGTGTCGCCGGGGCCGGTGTAGCACCGCTGGCGGAGGGGGTCGCCTTGGCTATTGCGCTCGTCGACGTCGCCGTCGCAGTCGTTGTCTTCGCCGTCGCAGATCTCCGACGCGTTGGGGTGGATGGTCGGGTCTTCGTGGCCGCCGATGTCGAAGCAATCGAGGCAGTCATAGAATCCGTCGCCGTCGAAGTCGAACTCCCAGCCGTTGTATGGATTGCCGTCGCAGTCGCGGTCCTGGGTGTCGCAGGTCTCCGCGACGGGGACGACCTCGCCGTCGCAGTTGGCGGGGGTCTCGGCCGGCCAGTCGCCGCCGGTGCAGTACAGGTAACCCGTCTCGCACAGGCCGACCCCCGCCGTGCCGTTGGGGCCGGTGTAACACGAGCGGCGAAGCGGGTCGCCGGCGCCATTGCGCTCGTCGGTCCGGCCGTCGCAGTCGTTGTCTTTGCCGTCGCAGATCTCCGACGCGTTCGGATGGACGTCGGGATCGGTGGCGCCGCCGATGCTGGGGCAGTCGAGGCAGTCAAAGAAGCCGTCGCCGTCCTGGTCGTTCTCGAGACCGTTGTACGGATTGCCGTCGCAGTCGTGGTCGACGTTGTCGCAGCTTTCCGTCGCCGCCGGGAGCACCTCGCCGTCGCAGTTGGCGGGGGTCTCGGGGGGCCACGCCCCACCGGTGCAGTACAGGTAGCCTGACTTGCACACACCGACGCCCACAGAGCCGTTGGGGCCAGTGTAGCAGCTCGTGCGCAGCGGCGCGCCGCTGCTGTTTCGCTCGTCGACGCGGCCGTCGCAGTCGTTGTCCTTGCCGTCGCAGATCTCCGCCCGGCCAGGGTGAATGTCGGGGTCGGTCTCGCCGCCGATATCGGGGCAGTCGAGACAGTCGAAGTGGCCGTCGCCGTCCTGGTCGTTCTCGAAGCCATTGAATGGGTTGCCGTCGCAGTCGTGGTCGACGTCATCGCAACTCTCGGAGGAGGCGGGAAGGGTCTGGCCGATACACGCGGCGGCGGTGGTCGGAAAGGCGCCGTTGGTGCATTCCACCTGGCCGCTTCGGCACAGACCGATCCCTTGTGTGCCCGCCGGGCCGGTGTAGCAATCTTGGCGCAAAGGATCGCCTTGGTTATTGCGCTCGTCGGTCAGGGTGTCGCAGTCGTTATCTTTGCCGTCGCAAACCTCGGCCCGTCCGGGATGGACTTCGGGATCGCTGTCGTCACAGTCTCCCTGGTTGCACGCGACGCCGTCACCGTCGCCGTCGACGTCGTCGATGGTCCCGTTGCAGTTGTTGTCGATGCCGTCGCACAGCTCGGGGGCGCCGGGATTGATGAGCGGGTCACCGTCATTGCAGTCGCCTCGCTTGCACGAATAGCCGTCGCCATCGAAGTCGGCATCATCGCACGTCTGGCTCTGGGCGAGACTCGGCGGCGCGGCGGCGATCCCGCTCAAGAGGACACCCATGAAGATGACCGTTCGGCAAAGACTCATATCGACCACCCCACAAAAGCGACGAGGTCGAGCGTCTGGTCGACGAACGCCGCATCGGATGTTTCTCCCGTCTGCCGAATGAGACGGGCTTCGACCCCCGACTGGAGGCCGAAATCGAGCGCGATGACCGCGCCCAAGCGTCCGTCGACCCCGAGTCCGGCCGTGCCGGTCGGGCTCCAGCGCAGGGCGGCGGCGCCCCGAAGCCATACCCCTGCGGGTCCCCCCCAACGCATGACAGGCTGCAGGAGGTCCGCGCCGAACCGGAGGGCCGAAAATCGGGTGGACAGGGCGGAGGCACCATCACTCTCGAAACGAACGAGCTCGTACCCCACGAGGGGCCCGACGCGGGGCAGCCACGCCGCGAACGTGTAGCGGTAAGACGCGGCGACGGCCGCCCGGTCGGCGGTCACGGAGACGCTCGCGTCGGCCTGCTGCCCTTCGACGAGCCGCCGCCAGTAGCCCACCGAGATCTCGAGATCGTGGCCGGCGGCGAGGCCGAAGAGCTGCGCTGCGTGAAGCGTGGCGCGGCCGCCGACCGTGGGCACGCTCGCCGTCGACTGCTCGGCGCCGGGCGCATCGTCGATGGTCCGCCCCGACCAGCCGGCCTCCACGGCGACGGTGACCGTCGGCGGCCGGCGGACCGCGGCCTCGGCCACCGGGGGGGCGTTGGCGATGGCCTGTTCCTTCGCCAGGTCCTGATCGACGTACGGCGTAGCCGGCTGTGCGGCCACCGCCGGCGGTGGAGGCACAGGTGGGGGGGGCGGGGGAGGCGGCGGCGCGGCCGGCGTGAGCTCCGCCCATGCGGTCAGCCAGGAGGCCTCGAAGTGATGGCGATTCAGGGTGCGCAGCGGCGCGTGAAAGCGATGGAGGGTGCGATACTGGGCCTCGTCCGATTTTCGGAAGCGAACGGTGAGCTTCGTCTTGGTCCGGGGGCCCTTCGCGTGCACGCGAACGAACCCGCGACAGTCCATCTTCTTCTTCTTGCTCCACCGGATCGAGCGAATGAGCTTGACCTCGTACCGAACGTGACTCGGCATGGTGGCTTGCGCCGCACGCACCAGCGCGCGCCGAAGCCGAAGACGGTCCGACTTCGCGAGGCGGCGCGGCGTGATCGCACACACGGTGGGTGGCGCATCGGGCTCGAAGGCGATGGCCCCCGAGCCGATGCTGATGCCGTTTTGGGCCGCCAGCGTGACGCCGACGGCGATCCAAGGAGTCATTTCGACAGGTAGTTCGGAGCGGCCCTACGACGGATGAAGCGCGGGACCGAATCCGAGGCCGAGGGTCGGATCAGGGCGAGACGCCGCGGTCGTCAGCTATCGAGACTGATGGACGGCTAACCATTCGTGCGCTGTCGGCCGTCTCACCCCGCGACGGCGCATCACGCCGGTCGTTCAGCGATCCGCGTCCGCTTCGAGTCGAGCCAGGCGCGCCTCGAGCTCTCGAAGCTGGGCCAACGCCGCGTCTTTCTTGATCCGTTCGGCTTCTTCCCCGGTGGGTACGAAGACCTCGCCGTCGGGGTCGAGGGCGATGCGAAGTCGGGTGTCGTTCCCGGACCCTTTTACCCGGAACCAAATGCCTAAGGTGGCCGAGCGGACCCGGTCTCCGTCGTGGCGTTCGACGCAGGTGAAGGCGCCGTCGACCTGGCGTCGGAACGCCTGGAACTGGGCCCCGTCTCGCCGGGGCCGCTCGGCCCACGTCGGGTCGAAGACGATCAGCTCGTCGATCCCGGCCTCGGCGCAGACCTCGGGCACACACTCGTAGTCCTTGCGCCATTTGTTAGACACGATCTCGAGGGCGAAGATCGGCGCTCGCCCCTCCCGCCAGGTCTTCCAGGTCTTGACCCGGGTATCAGGGGGAAGGTGGGGGATGACGTAGATGTCGGGCGCGAAGCGCCGCTTCGGCTCGCGAGGACGATAATAGATGAATTGGTCGGCGCCGACGAAGGTGGGCGCCCGGCCTCCGTCCCCATTCAGATAACGCTCGAGCAGAGGCCGCAGCAGCTCGGCGATCCACCGCTGCAGCATCTCTTCACCCACGCGTTCCTCCTCCGGGTACTCCGTAGGATCGTGAGGGTCGTCGAGGTTGCTCCGCAGCATCGAGATTGAAGGTATCACAGCCAACCATGGTCTCCTGAGGCCTTATGGCGGCACGAGCCCGCCAGGGACGGGCTCTTCAAGAGCAAGACGGAGGCCACTCGGGTCCTACGCGCGGTCTGCGTGCAGAACGGTCGAAACCGACACAATCCGAACTATCGGAAGGGCTAGCCCTCGACGAACGCCTTCAGCCGCTTCGCTCGGGACGGGTGGCGCAGCTTTCGAAGGGCCTTGGCTTCGATCTGACGGATACGCTCTCGGGTGACTTCGAAGTCCTGTCCGACCTCTTCCAAAGTGTGGTCGGATTTCTCTCCGATGCCGAACCGCATCCGGAGGACCTTCTCCTCGCGAGGGGTCAAGGTGGCGAGCACCCGGCGGGTCTGCTCGGCGAGGTTCATGCCCATGACCGCCTCGCTGGGCGAAACCGCGGTCTTGTCTTCGATGAAGTCGCCCAGGTGGGAGTCTTCCTCTTCCCCTATCGGGGTCTCGAGGGAGATCGGCTCCTTGGCGATCTTGAGGACCTTTCGTACCTTGTCGAGCGGCAGCTCCATCTTCTCGGCGATCTCCTCCGGGGTCGGCTCCCGGCCGAGCTCCTGAACGAGGTAACGCGAGGTCCGGATCAGCTTGTTGATGGTCTCGATCATGTGGACCGGAATCCGGATGGTCCGGGCCTGGTCGGCGATCGCCCGGGTGATCGCCTGTCGGATCCACCACGTCGCGTAGGTCGAGAACTTGTAGCCACGCCGCCACTCGAATTTGTCGACGGCCTTCATCAAGCCGATGTTCCCCTCCTGGATGAGGTCGAGGAACTGCAGACCGCGGTTGGTGTACTTCTTGGCGATCGACACCACGAGGCGGAGGTTGGCCTCGACCATCTCCGCTTTGGCTTTCTTCGCCTTGCGCTCACCGACCTGAATCTGGCGATAGGTCACCTTGAGCTCCTCGAGAGGAAGACCGGCCTCCTGCTCGATGCGCTTGATCTTGCGGATGGCCCCGCGGACGCTCCGCTCCATTTCGTGGAACTCTTCGGCCGATAGGCGAAGACGACGCTGGGCTTCGCGCTCTTTGCTGGGTTCGTCGCGAACCTCGCGCAGGATGCGCCGCAGCTCGCCCATCGGCACGCCCAACCGGCGCTCCCAAGCCAAGGCTTCGGCTTCGGTGCGGTTGACCTTCTGAATGAGGGTCTTGAGCTTCTGGACGATCTTCTGGATCTGCCGCTTGTTGGGCTGCATCTCCTCGAGCGCGTCAGCCATCTGCTCGCGGTTCTCTTCGAGCTTGCGCTGGATCTCATCTCGCCGCGGCTTGGTGAGCTTGCGTCGGTTGAGGAGCTCTTCCCGGATCGTGTCGTTCTCCTGGTCGAGCTTCTCGATGATGTCCATGATGCGGTGGACCTTGGCCGTCACCGCCTCCTCGTCGAAGGTCTCCTGCTCCTCGTCGACCTCTTTGACGACGTCGCGGATACGGACCTTGCCCTGCTTTAGGCGTTGGCCAAGGGCCAGGATCTCCTTCACGGCCAGAGACGACTTCAGCACGACATCGAGGACTTCCTTTTCGCCCGCTTCGATGCGCTTGGCGATGTTGACCTCGTCTTCGCGGGACAGCAGCGCCACCGAGCCCATCTTGCGCAGGTACATGCGCACCGGGTCGTTGGTCTTGTACGCGGCGTCGAGGTCTTCTCGGGTCTCGGATTTCGTATCGGTGCCGGACTCGCGCTCGGGCTTTTCGTCTTCGTCGTTGTCGCCAACCTCGCGCGACAGATCGAGATCCGGAATCTGCTCCGTTTCTACGATTTCAATGTCGTGCTTGTAGAAGAGGTCCATGACGTCTTCCAGCTGCTCGGCCGAAACCATGTCGTTCGGCAGCGAGCGGTTGACGTCGTCGAGGGTGAGGACACCGGTCTTTCGACCGCGCTCGAGCAGGTCGGCCACGACGTCGGTCGCGGTCGCCGACTTGGTCTTGGTGGCCTTTGCGGCCTGCGCAAGTCGGGCAGCCCGAGCGGCTTTGTCGGCCATGTTCGATCGGGCCTTCAGCTGCTTCTCGGTGAGCATCATTTTCTTTTGCGCCGCCTTCTCCGCCAGCAGTTGCTTGCGCTCGGTGTTGCGACGCTCTTTCTCAACCTGCTTTTCAGCCTGTCTCCGTTGTTTTTCGGCTTCTCGCTCCGCGGCTTTACGGGCCTTATCAGCCTCTCGCTCGGCGAGCTTGCGTGCCTTGTCGGCTTCCTTTTCGGCGGCCTTACGGGCTTTTTCGGCTTCTCGTTCGGCAGCTTTACGCGCTTTGTCTTTTTCTCGCTCGGCGGCCTTACGGGCGCGTTCTTTCTCCCGCTCGGCTTGCTTCTGAAGCCGCAAGCGCTCGCGTTCCTTCTCTTTTTTCAGGCGCTCCTTGTCTCGTTCCTTTTCCTTCTTGAGACGTTCGCGCTCCTTGTCCTTCTGAAGCCGGAGCCGCTCTTTCTCTTTGAGAGCGCGGTCACGGTCGACTTCCCGAGCTTTCTTCTCGGCCTCCCGTTGCTTGGCGAGGGCCACCTTCTTCCGCTCGGCGGCTTTTTGGCGGGCCACGGCCGCTTTTTTGGCCAGGGTCTTCTTCTTCTCGAGGGCCTTCTTTCGGGCGACGGAGGCCCGCGTTGCCGGCGGCCGCTTGGTCGCGCTCGGGCTCTTCTTGGCCGCCGCCGTTTTCTTTGCGGGGGCCTTCTTGGCCGCCACCTTCTTGGCCGGCGGCTTCTTGGCGGGCTTGGCGCTCGCGGCCTTCGTCGACGGCTTCTTGGCGGGCGCCTTCTTCGCGGGGGCCTGCTTGGCCGTCGCTTTCTTGGCCGTCGCTTTCTTGGCCGTCGTCGACTTGGAGGCGCTCGCCTTCTTCGCCGACCCCGCCTTCGCCGCGGTCTTCTTGACGGTCGCCGACTTCGTCGCCCGTTTCTTCGTCGAGGTCTTTTTGGCCCTTGTCGCCATCGATTCGTCTTCCTGTGCCGCCCTCGCCCTCAGACGGGCAGGGACATCACTTTGCTGATCTCTTCGGCCAACCGTTCCAGGGCCTCGGGATCCGTCTCGCGGGCGCTCTGCGTTCGCAGCTCAGCCAGTTTTCGTTTCTTGTGCTGCTTCAAAAGTCCGCTGACGCAGTCATTGAGATCGTGACTTTGCGAAAGTGGATTCAACAGCGTTTCTCGCAACATGCCCAGTCGCTTTTCGTCATGAACGCCATGGTTTTGCACTAAGGTCAGTGCTTCATGGACATCCAGCTCGCGCCCCTCCGTCCGGGCGGCCACCGCCGCGTCGATCACCGCCTGAACGGCAGGGTGGGAGAACGCGCCGAGCGCCCCTCTTGATTCCAACACGTCGAGGGTCTGCTCCGGTGCGTCGAGGAGCATGGTCAGCAGGGCGGTTTCGACGACCGGCAGGCGCCGGTCGGCGCCGGGCGGGATTCGGCCCCCAGGGGCCGTAGCCGCGTTTTCCGGGCCCATGACCGCTCGACCGAGCGTCTCCGCGGCGGCGGCAGGCCCGCGATCGGTCGCCGTTTCGTGATGAGCCGGCGCCCGGCTCCCGGCGCCCCGCGAAGACCGATCCTTCCGATCCCGCGACCGTCCTGCGCTCAGGTGGCGCCGAAAGACGGTGGGAGCAAGGCCGATACGGGCCGCTGCGGCCTCGAGGGCGACATCACGCTGCAATGGATCTCCGATGGCGAGAATCATGGGCTTGATCGCTTCGACCGTGTTGACGGTCCCTGCGATGCCAGCGCCAGCGTACCTGGATTGGGCAGCAGCAAGAAAGAAATCGACCGCAGATGGGGCATCATCAACGAGTTTCTTGACCGCGTCCTCGCCGAAACGGGCGGCGTAGGTATCGGGATCCTCTCCCTCCGGAAAAGATACGACCCGAACCGTCAGCCCGGCCCGCAAAAGAAGCTCGGCGGCCTTTCGGGTCGCTTCCTGACCGGCCCGATCCCCGTCGTACATCGTGACCACTTCGTCGGTGAGGCGGGCCAGCGACTGGGCATGACGTGGGGTCAGAGACGTTCCGCACGCGGCGACCGCGTTGCGGAGCCCCGCCTGCCACAGCCCGATCACGTCGAGATAGCCTTCGACCAGAAGGGCCTGGCGACAGCGCCGGATCTCATCCCGATTCTGGGCGAGGCCGTAAAGGAGGCTCGACTTGTCGTAGACCGGGCTCTCGGGCGAGTTGAGGTACTTGGGCGAATCGGGATCGATCCAATCCGCTCGGCGCGCGCCAAAGCCGGCGACCTCGCCGGATGGCAGGTGAATCGGGAACACCACTCGGCCACGTAACTTATCGTAAATCCTGCCGTTCTGGACGCTTCGACCCACCAGGCCCAAGGCCAGGGGCTGTTCCGCCGGGACCTGCTCGCGAGCGAGCATATCGGTCAGATGGGTCCAGCCCGCGGGGCCCCATCCTAATTGGAAACGTCGAATGGTCTCCGGCGCGAGGCCTCGGGTCTCGACCAGGTACCGAGACGCGGGCTCGTCGTCGGCGAGGCGGGCCACGAACCACTCCGCAGCCATGGCGTTGACGCGGTACAGCTGCTCCGCCCGCTGGCGCCGGGCGCGGTCCTGCGGGCTCTCTTCTCGCTCAGGCAGCGATACGCCCGCTTCGGCGGCCAATCGCCGAACCGCCTCTGGAAACTCGAGTCCCTCCATCCGCATCACAAACGCGAACACGTCGCCGCCGGCGCCGCACCCGAAGCAATGAAAGAGCTGCTTGCTCTGGCTGACCCCAAACGATGGGGTTTTCTCGTGGTGGAAAGGGCACAGTCCGAGATGCTGTTGCCCTCGCTTGGTCAGCCGAACCGACCGTTGGACCACATCGACGATGTCCACCCGCTCGCGGACCTCGCTGATTTTCTCCGATGGGATTTTGGCCACGCGGCTTCCTGGGCAACAGGGCGTCCCTGCGGACGCCCCGCTACAGGTGCGCAGGTCAGGCGCCTACGGGCTAGCCCTGACCTTCTTTCTTCATCTTCTTGATCAGGCGCTTGCGAGCCGCAGCGGCCTTCTTCTTTCGACGAACCGAGGGCTTCTCGTAGAATTCACGTTTACGGATTTCACCGAGGATGCCGGCGCGCTCACACTGCTTCTTGAATCGACGCAGCGCTCGCTCGAACGATTCACCTTCTTTGACTCGTACTCCGGGCATGTTGGACGCTCACCCCCTCGGCTTGGCTGGATGCCACCCCGCTGTCGCGAGAACCGCGGAAGTATCGACACCCGGGTGGCAATGTCAATAAGGTCTTGGCTTGTGGCCGGGGTCTGGGTTCCGGGCCTTTGACGCTCCGCAGGCTCCGCTTGCGTACTCCGCGCCGGGTTCCGACCTGCGTCGGAACTTCCGCCGCCGAGTCCTAGTCTTGGGCCGAGGGGGCGTTGATGCGGCGTTCGAGGTTGCGCAGGACGGCGCGCAGGGAGAGGCCTCGGCCCTTGAGGGTTCGAACCAGGGTTTCGACGAGGTCGGTGGCGAAACGAAGGGCGCTGGGCGCGTCGCGGGCGTCGAGCAAGCGCGCGGCGTGGGTGCGAAGCCCGAGGTCGGGATCCGGGGTGCGCAGCAGCTCGGTGGCATCGTCGGCGTCGGCCTCGGACGGCGGCGACGACAGAGTGATCGGGTCCCAAACCCATGCTGCGCCCTGGCGGCGGTAGTTGAAGTAGGTGTCGGAACCGTCGTTTCCCGCCGGCAGCTTCGCGTCCACGAGGTACAGCAGGGTGTCCCGATCGTTGTCCAAGCGGACGTGGACGAGACGTTGGCGTTTTCCGGAGACCGCGCCCTTCTCCCACAGCGTTTGCCGAGAACGGGAATAGTAGACCGCGTATCCCGTCTCCAGGGCCCGGGCCAGCGCGTCCTTCGAGACCCAGGCGACCATCAGCACGGCGCGGGTGCGGACGTCTTGCGCCACGCAGGGCACCAGACCCTGACTGTCGGTCACGACTTCCGCCCATAGCTGATCGATCGCCGGTACCGTCACGGTGCCCCGCTTCCCCAGAAAAGATAGGTCGCGTAGGCGACGGCGCCGAGCAGGGCGACGACCCCGACCACGAAGAGGACGACGCCGTTTCGGTCCGGAGGCGGCGCGGGATCGTCATCCGGGACCACGGTCCGCGAGCGAGGGCTGATAGGACTCGTCGCGGGGTCCGGCGTCGAACGCGCAGCGGGTCTGCTCCGCGGCGGCTTGCCCTCCGCGGGGTCGGGTATGACCAACGCGGGCTCCGGCAAGCCGGGGTCGATGTCTTCGCTGACGAACGAGCCGCCGGACCGGACCTGGGCGGCGGCCTGTCGAAGCTGAGCCATTTCGTCTCGGCTGAGGTGACCCATCACCGTCGGGAGCTCTGCGCTGTCTTCGGGGTCCGCCTTCTTGCGCGTCTGGCGAATGGTCGGCGTGTCGAGCTTCGGGGCCTCGAACACGTCGGACTTCTGGTACCGCTGGGCCCCGCGGGGCGGCGCGGTAGCGCCTCCGTGGGCGATGAACTGTCGGGTATCGCTCGGGGCGATGGTCTCCGCCGGATCCGCGGGCGCGGTTCCGCCGCTGGCCACTTCGACCACCGGATTCGACTCGGGCGCCGCGTATCGTGAAGGTTCATCGGGGGCGACCATCGGCTGATTGACCGCCGGCCGTTGGGCGGGGGCGGCGTCGAGGACCCGCATCGCCTGCACCAGCGTGTCGATGTCGCCCGTTGCTCGCGCCTGCTGGAGGCGGGAGAGCCGCTCCCGGAACAGGTCCTGAACGAATCGGGCCAGCAGCCCTCGGTTGAGGGAGATGCCGCTTTGCGCGGCCACCTGCTCGAGGTCTTTCTTCATGAGCCCCGCCGTGCCGTAGCGGTCCTCGGGGAGCTTGTGCAGCGATCTCATCACCACGTTGGCGAGACCGGCGGGGATCTGCGGGTCGACCTGGCTCGGATGCGGGGGGTTGTCGTCGAGGACCGCGCGCAGCATGTCCATCTCCGCTTCCGCGTAGAACGGATGACGGCGCAGGAGCAGCTCGTACAGGACCTCTCCCAGCGCGAACAGGTCGGAGCGCCCGTCGAGGGCTCCGCCGCTGAGCTGCTCCGGGGACATGTAGGAGAACTTGCCTTTGATGAGGCCGGCGCGGGTCTGGTGAAGCCGGCCCTCGGCCTTCGCCACCCCGAAGTCCAGGAGCTTCGTTTGTCCGTCGTAGGTCAGGATGATGTTCTGAGGCGACACGTCGCGATGGACGACCTTCAGCGACCGGTCGAACTTGTCGGTGTAGCGATGGGCGTAGTCCAGGGCGGTCAGGGCGTCGATGGCGACGAGGATCGCGAGCCCGACCGGCAAGGCCCGGCCGGCGGCCTCCAGTCGGATCAGCAGCTCCCGGAGGTTCACCCCCTCCAGACATTCCATGGCGATGAACAGGGAGCCGTCGAGCTCGCCGAGCTCGTGGATGGTGACGATGTTCGGGTGACGCAGGCGGGCGGCGATGTTCGCCTCGTCGTAGAACATCCGGACGAACTCCGGATCGCTCTGGAGCCCGGGCATCAGGCGTTTCAGGACAATCTGTCGGTTGTGGGGCCGGTCTTTGGCCAGATAGATCTCGGCCATGCCGCCGATGGCGATTCGGCCCAGGATCTCGTAGCGCTCGCTCGGGGGGCGGCCGGTCTCTTGTTGGGAGCCCACTTAGCGTTCCGTACCACGATGGGGGCGAGGGTGGTGGCCGTTCGCGGCCAGAACCGGGCGGCGACCGGGGGTTACGTTCTCCCGAATGAACTTCTCCAGCCGAAGATTGATCAGCTCCGGCTGCTCGATGAGGGCGGCATGAGAGCCACGGGGGATCTCGAGGAGTTCGGCGCGAGGGATGCGTCCGGCCATCTCCACGGAGAGGTACCGAGGCGTAAATAGGTCGCGCTCGCCGGCGACGACCAAGGTCGGGACTTCGATGTTGGGCAGTAGAGGCCCGGCGTCGTGTTCTTGGGCGGCCCGGACAAACTCCAAGAACACCCGGGGATCCAGCCGGGCCATGTGCTCCAGATAAGGATCGACGTCTTCCTTACGAGCGAGGTCGGGGTGCACCAAGCCCGAGCGGCGGGTCATCTGCCACGTCAGGGGCTGGCGGAGGCTGGCCCTCAGCCCCATCTCCACCAGCTTGGGAACGCGGGTCCCGATCGCGTAGGCGGTGCGGAAGATCGCGGGACCCACCCATGAATCGAGGAAGGTGTCGGCGGGCCGACCGAAGGAGCCCAACATCGGCACGAGGGCTTCGGTGCGGTGCGGATAGCGATGGTAGAACTCCAAAACCACCTGGCAGCCCATCGAGTGACCGAGGACGATCGCCCGGTCGATGCCCGCTGAGTCCATGACCGCGGCGAGGTCGTCGGCGATGTCCGCGATGGTCAAGGTCGACAGATTGGGCGTCGCGCCGGAGCCGCCGTGGCTGCGGTAGTCCCAGACCAAAACCCGGTGGGTCGCGGTGAACGATTCGGCCAGGTAGTCCCAAAAGAATGTCGAGACGCCGACGCCGTTACAGCATACGAGGGCGGGCCCGTCGGGGGGCCCGCCGAGCGCGAAGGCCAGCGGTGTTCCGTCGTCCGCGAGCGCGGTCCCGGTGGTGCGCCACCAGGGCGCGCGCTTTTTTGGGTAGTCCACCAAAACGAGGCGAGCATAACCCCATCGGCATCGTCGGGGTGGAGGTCCCCGCCCGAATCGTTCTAGAACTCGCGCGATGGCTCATTTCCTCGTGACGGGTGGGGCTGGATTCATCGGCTCAAACCTCGTCGACGCGCTGCTCGCCAACGGCGACAAGGTCCGTGTTCTCGACAACTTCCTGACCGGGAAAGCCGAGAATCTGGCCGAATCGCGGGCCCGCATCGAGCTGCTGGAAGGCGACCTCGCCGACCTCGAGACCTGCCGCCGGGCGGTCGAGGGTGTCGACTACGTGCTTCACCAGGGCGCGCTGCCGTCGGTGCCCAAGTCGGTTGCGTTGCCCATCGATTCGAATCGCACGAACGTGACGGGGATCGTGAATATGCTGGTGGCGTCTCGGGACGCGAAGGTGAAACGCTTCGTGTTTGCGGCTTCATCGTCGGCCTACGGCGACTCACCGACGCTCCCCAAACATGAGGAGATGCCGGTGAATCCGAGGAGCCCCTATGCGATCCAGAAGGTGGCCGGGGAGCTGTACTGTCGAACGTTCTACGAGCTCTATGGGCTGCAGACGGTCGCCTTGCGCTACTTCAATGTCTTCGGCCGCCGCCAGGACCCTACGAGCTTCTACTCCGCGGTCATCCCAAAATTCGTCCGGGCGTGTTTGAATGACGAGGCCCCGACCATCTTCGGCGACGGCGAGACCTCCCGGGACTTCACATTCATCGAAAACGTGGTGGATGCGAACCTCAAGGCGTGTACCGCCGATGAACGCTGCGCCGGCCAGATCATGAACATCGCCTGCGGGGAGCGCATTACGCTCAACGCGCTGGCCGAGGTCATCCGATCCGAGGTCGGTCGGGGCCGCCCCGCCGTCCACGAGGAAGAGCGGGTCGGCGACGTCAAACACTCCCTCGCCGCGATCGAAAAGGCCGATCAGCTCATCGGCTACGTGCCGCGTATCAGATTTCCGGAGGGGATCTCCCGGACCGTCGCATGGTATCGGGGCCGGGCTGAGTAGTTCGCTTCATCTGCAGTACGAAGCTGCATCAACGGGCCTAATGGCTGTTTTTTGTGTTTGCATCGAAGTTCAAGGCGTTCATTAGAACGCTGTAGTGAAGACCGAAAAACCATCTGTGTTGGACCGGCTGATGTTTGTCGTTGCGGTGGTGGCCACCGCTGGTTTCGCAGTGGCAGCCATCGGCCTCTTCATCAACGCCTACCGCATGAGCGTTGCGAACGCGGCGGCCCCGCTCGACGCGGAGAGCGTGCAGGCCTATGAAACGGCGCAGGCCAAGCTGCTCGACGGGACGGGGCCCGCCGATGACCGAGCCCTCGGCGGGGAGCCCGGTCGAAATGAGCGCGCGAACAAGCTGGGCGCCACCCGCACCTCCATCAGCGACGCGATGGCCCAAGTTACCCAGGCCGTTCAGAAGGGCGAGTGGACGCCAGTCCGCCTCAACCAGGCACAGGTCGAGATCCTCGACCGGCTCGACATGGGAGGCGTGACCCCGGAGGCGATCCTGGCTGCGGTCCAGACGCCGACCGAGCTTACCGCCGGCCAGGCCACTTTTACTGCGAACTGCGCCGCCTGCCATGGCGCCAACGGCAACGGCCTGGTCGGGCCGAATCTCACCGACAAGTACTGGATCCACGGCCAGGGTCCGACCGAGGTGTACAAAGTCATCTCCAAGGGTGTCGCCGCCAAAGGCATGCCTCCCTGGACCCATCTCGGGGAAGAGAAGATGAAGCAGGTCGCGGCCTACGTGCTGTCGATCAAGGGCAAGAACCTCGAAGGCAAAGCGCCGCAGGGTGTCGACGAGAACGGCAATCCTCCGCCGAGCACCAACGACGGCTGACCCTGATTCCTCATCGCCTTCACACCGCGAAATCTTCGGCGGTGATGAAAGGCGTTCCCGCCGCCGATAACCGACGAACATGCGGGTCCTTGTGGCGGACGATGACGCCGTTAGCCGGCAAATGATGGCCACCGCCATCGAGCTGCTCGGCCACGATGTCGTCTCTGTCGAGGACGGCCGCCAGGCCATCGACAAGTATCTCGAGAGTCGATTTGAGATCGTGGTGCTGGACTGGATGATGCCTCATCTGGACGGCATCGCGGTGGCCCGAGGGATCCGAAGCCTCGACGCCAGCTATGCGGTTCGAACCGAAGACCTGATCGAAGGCCGATCCGAGCCGTTCGAAACGGGTCCCATGATCCTGCTCGTGACCGCGTTCGACGATGCCGAGTTGGTCGCTTCGGCACTCGAGGCGGGGATCGACGACTACATGATCAAGCCGGTGTCGATGGCGGAGATCCGAGCCCGGATCGCCATCGCGGTCGAGAGGTACCAGCTGCGCCGGCAGACCGAAGAGCGGGAGCGGGCGCTGCGTCGAGAGCGCGGTCGGGCCGAGGCCCTCAACCAGGCCCGCGCGCGCTTTCTCGCCAACATGTCCCACGAGCTTCGCACGCCGTTGAACGGGATGGTGGGCATGTCGGATTTCCTGCTGTCGGGTCAGGTCGGCGCGGAGCAGCAGGAGGCGATCGAGATCATCCGTGCGTCGGCGCTGTCGCTCGACGTGATCATCAACGACATCCTCGACCTGACCCAGGTCGAAGAAGGGCGAGTTCCGATCGAGCTCAAGGCGTTCGACGTCCGCACGCTGATGGAACAGGTCGTCGGCCTGTACGCCACCCGCGCCGCGACGGCCGGGCTCGAGCTGAAGATGCAGGTGGCCGCCGATGTGCCGACGGTGCTGGTCGGGGATCAGACGCGCATTCGGCAGGTCGCCTCGAACCTGGTCAACAACGCGCTGAAGTACACCAAGAAGGGCAGCGTGGCGCTGAGCCTCGCCGTCGGCGACGCCAGCGTGAAGCCGGTGCGCTATCGCTTCGACGTGAAGGACACCGGGGCCGGCATTTCACCGGAACAGCGGGCCAACCTCTTCTTGCGCTTTCATCGCGGGGCCGATCACGACGAGCCGGGCCACGGCCTCGGGCTCGCGATCTGCCGCGGGCTCGTTGAGCTGATGGGCGGACAGCTCGACGTCGAGAGCACCGTAGGGGAAGGCTCGACCTTCTGGTTCGAGCTTCCGTTAGCCGCGGCCGAAGCCTTGGAGCCCGAGGTGGGCAAGGAGATTCCGATGCCCTCGGCGCCCATTCTGGCGTTGGTCGTTGAGGACGATCGCTTCAATCAGATCGTTGCCCGGCGGCTCCTGGAGCGGGCGGGCTGCAAGGTCGTGGTGGCGGACAATGGGCGCGATGGTGTGCAGCGGGTGGCCGACCAGCGGCCCGACGTGATCTTCATGGACGTGCAGATGCCGATCATGGACGGCCTGGAAGCGGCCCGTCAGATCCGAAAGAACGACGGCGCGGGCAGCCTCCCGATCATCGGACTCACGGCCAGCTCCGTGGCTGGCGCGCGTCAGCGATGCATGGAGGCGGGCATGGACGGTTACCTCCAAAAGCCGGTTCAGCTCAGCGCGATCATCGACGCCCTCGTCGAATACCTGCCCCATCGATATCGTTAGCCGCCACCCGCGCCATGGCGGGGGCGGCCTCTACCGCCGCTCCAATGCCTCGAGCATTTTTCTATGAATGCTGCCGAACCCGCCGTTGCTCATGAAGAGCAAGGTGTCCTGAGGGCGGGCTTCCCGGGCCAGCAAGGCCACGATCTCGTCGACTTCGTCCACGCTGCGAGCGGAGACGCCACGGAAGGCGATCTCCTGCGCGAGCTCATCGGTGTCCAGCCGATCCTCGTCCGGCAGCTCGCGTCGGCCCACGGCGGCGATGATCACCTCGTCTGCGCCGCCGAACGCTTCCGCGTACGCGTCCTGGAAGAACCTGCGGGAGCTGGTGGCCGTGCGCGGCTCGAAGACCGCGAACAGGCGACCGTCAGGATAACGGGCGCGGATCCCGGAGATGGTCCCTTGCACCGCCGTCGGGTGGTGCGCGAAGTCGTCGATGACCCGAATCCCGTCGACCTGCCCCCGGATCGTTTGACGCCGGGCCACGCCTTTGAACTCGGGCATGGCCTCTCGAATCTCGGCCACGGACATCCCGAGCTGCAGCGCCACGATGGTCGCCGCGAGCGCGTTCTCCACGTTGTAACGGCCGGACATCGGCAGCCGGAATCGACCCAACCGAATCCGATGCCGAAAGATGGAGAACGTGGCGCCATCCGCGTCGAAGGTCAGGTCTCGGACGTGCCATTCGTGGTGAGCCGACTCTTCGAGGGCGTATAGGTGCACGGGGGTGGCCGTCGATTCGATCAGGCGCACGACCCGAGGGTCACTGGCGCTGGCGACGATCGCGCCGTTTTCGGGCACCAGCTCGACCAGCTTCGCGAACTGGGCCTCGATCGCCTCCACGTTGTTGTAGATGTCGGCGTGATCGAATTCTATCGAAGTGATGACCGCGGTTCGGGGACGGTAGTGAACGAACTTAGGCACCTTGTCGAAGAACGCCGTGTCGTATTCATCGCCCTCGACGATGAAGTGGGGGCCGGCGCCGAGCCGAAAGCCTTCCCCGAAGTTCTCCGGCACCCCCCCGATCAAGAGGCTCGGCTCTCGCTCCGCCCGGTGAAGAAGCCACGCGATGAGGCTCGAGGTGGTGGTCTTGCCGTGGGTGCCGGAGACGACGACGCTGTGGCGGTCGGCCAAGAACATGTCTCCGAGCGCCTTCGGGAACGAGGTGTACTTCAGGCCTCGATCCAGGACCGCCTGGGCTTCGGGATTGGTCCGCCGGATGACATTGCCGACGATCACCAGGTCGGGGGCGGGATCCAGATTCTCCGGCCTGTAGCCCGACATCACCGGGATGCCCCAGGCGGCGAGTTTTTCAGACATGGGTGGGTAGACGTTTTGATCGCTTCCGCGAACGTCGTAGCCCGCGGCTCGCAGCAACCCGGCGAAGCTTCCCATGCCGGTGCCGCAGATCCCCATGAGGTGAACGGTGCGGGTCACCGTCGGGACTATAGCGGAAATCGAAGACCCTCCGGGCTCAGTAACGCATTCCTGGGATCAAGCCGGCAGACGTGAAGCGACCTTGGGCGCTAAAGATGCCCACCCCGTACCGGCGGCCCTTGGCTTCGATGGTCCGGCCATCACCGAGGCTGATCGCGACGTGGCCAGGCCGAAAGAGGAGCGCACCTGGAGTCCGGAGCGCTTGCTCGACCGAGATCTCCGTACCGTGTCGGCGGACGTGGGCCAGTTGATTGGACGAGCCGTCAGGAATGGTCACCCCGGCCTGATGTGCGGCCCATTGGACGAGCTCGGAGCAATCGAATGTATGGGGGTTGCGGTCGTTGAGATCGGTCTCCGCCCCGTACACGTATCGGTCGCCGTTTTGGGCGAGGGCGGCGTTCACGAAATCGCCGGCTGTTCCCCGACCCGTGGGCACCGGTCCGGGAGGCGCGCCGGCGGTGGTCGACGGCGCGGTGCCGGGGCCGTGGCCCGACCATCCTCGATGCGGAACGCGGGTGCCCCCGCCGCTGTGTCCAGGCAGTCGGCCGGCATCGCGACCTTGGTTTGGAAGCTGACCGCCGTTCAGGAGCCAGTGGACCAGCAGCATGGCCAGTTCTCGCGGATCGACTTCCCCCGGCCAACCATGAGCGGGTTGTTGCCCGCTGGGGGCAAGACCTTGCTGCTGCAGCTGTTGAAAGGCCTGGGCGACCATCGCGGGCAGCATCCAAAACATGACCTGAGCCTGCAGCGCCTGCAGATACTGCATCTGTATCGCCGCCCCTGCGCCGCCGGGGCCGAGCGCGAGATGATCCACACCCCCGACGGTGGATGGTCCGCTCGGCGCGGTCGGGGCGCCGACAAATCGGCCCCCGATAAAGCCGGTCTCCGGGAAGCTCGGAGGTGAACGAAGCCACGACGGGTTGATGTGCATGGGCCCTCATGTTGAGCATCGACGCGGCCACCGCTCCGTTTCGTGTTTTCGCGCCTGCTGATGACGACCAGGGTGTGGGGTATACTCGAATCAGAGCTCGACGAAGAGACCCGTTAAGGCGACCGATGGTTGAAGACTGTCGCCACTGTAGGTGCGGAATTTCATCCGCTTGGCGAACGTAACATTGCGTGCATCGTGGGTTCAGCTAAGGTCGAGGCGCTGTGAGCGGCATTCAGGGTCGAGCCGGACGCGCCGTCCAGCATAAGGTCAGTGATGCCGAAGCGGCGATGGCCGAGGGCCGCGTCGATGCGGGGCGTCAGCTGCTCCTGGAAGCTGCGGAGATGCTCGCGCACCAGGCGCACATCGCGCAGGGCGTCTCGCTCCTAAAATCTCACGGACTTCACGTCGAGGCGGCCCACATGATGGACCGGCTCGGCGATCATCGACAAGCCGCGCAGCTGTATGCCGAGGCCAAGGATTGGCCGGCCGCCGCTCGCGCCAGCGAGCTGGTCGGTGACCTGCTTGCTGCGGCCGAACTCTCGGAGCGGGCGGGCAACGATCTCGAAGCGGGACGACTGTACGAGGCTTTTGGCGACCACGTTCGTGCGGCGAGGGTGTTCGAGCGGGCCGGTGAGCACGATCGTGCCGCTCGCCTGTTTACGGTGGGGCTGCATCAGACCGGGCCCCACCAGCTGACCGACCCCGAGAAGACCGAGGTGTGCCGGCGAGCGGGGGTTCTTTACGCCAACGCCGGCGATCTCGATGCGGCGGTGCGCGTTCTTCGCATGGGCAATCAGCTGCTGCTGGCCGGGCAGCTGCTGGCTCGTGGCGGTCGCCGGCAAGAGGCGGTCAAGCTCCTCGTGGAGGCCCGAGACTATCTGGGCGCGGCTCAGGTCGCGCGAGAGATGGGCGACGACCGGCAAGCGAACCTGCTCATGGCCGAGCGGGCTCACAAGGACGGCCGGCTGTCGGAGGCCGCCGAACACCTCGAACGGGCGGGCGAATATTCGCCGGCGGGACGCTTCTTCGAGCTGGTCGGCCAACACGCTCGGGCCGCCGCCGCGTATCGCGCGGGCGGCCAACACGAAGCGGCCGCGATCCTGTTCGAACGTCTCGGCCGGGTCGAGGACGCCGCCGAGGCGCTGCGGGAAGCGGGTCGAACCGCGGAGGCCGACGCGCTTGCGAACCGGGCTGCGCCACACGACGAGTCCATTCGCCAAAGCGTCGTAGAGGGCCGATTCTACGAGGCGGCCCAAGCCGCGCTGACCCTGGCCCGTCGGGGGGAACGCGACCGGTACGCGGAGGTGGTGGCGTACCTCGAGGAGGTCCGCGCTGGAGACCCGACCTACTTCGAGTGTCGAACGATGCTGGCCGAGGTCTTGGAAGAGATGGGAGACACCAAGCGCGCGCTGTCGGTGCTCCAGCCCATCTTCATCGGGGCTCGACCGGAGCGCCGACACGTGCCGGCGATGTACCAGTACGGCCGCCTGCTGGAGATCGAAGGTTTTCTGGCCGGCGCTCGCAACGCGTACCAGACCGTCGCCGCATTCGATCCTTCGTACCGCGATTTGCAGGAACGCTTGCGAACGCTCCGGGAGTCCGACGTGCCGGTGTTCGGAGCGCCAGAACCGCTGATGCCCGCCGAGCGGGTGCCCACCCTGCCCGTCATCGTCGGCGGGCCGGCGGCGAAGGCGGATCGGCCCGCGAGCCCCGCGTCGGAGACGATGGCGCTGTTCGATCGAGAGCTGCGGGCCATCTCCGGGGAGCCTTTGGCGCCGGTGCCCGAGGCGATGATCGTGGCCGAGGAGGTCGATTCAGGGCAGGTGCTCGCCGAACCGGTGCCATCGCCGGCCGAGGGGCCGATCACTGGCCTGGGCCCCATATCGTCGTCGGGCGCGCTATCCAACGGTCTGGGCGTGCCGGAGCCTTCGGCGCCTTTGAGGCCCGACGCCCTAGTAGGACTCGTCCTTCGCGGTCGATTTCGCATCGAGCGCAAGCTTGGCCGCGGCGCGCAGGCCCAGGTGTATCTGGCCCGGGATCAGGTGCTCGACCGCGAGGTCGCGATCAAGGTGCTCAACGAAGACGTGGCCGAGGACGAAAAAGCGTTGGAGCGGTTCCTTCGCGAAGCCCGCCTGGCCGCTCGGGTTCACCACGTCGGCTGCCTGGCCATCTTCGACTTCGGTCAGGAGCGTGGTTTGACGTTCATGGCCATGGAGTATTTCCGCGGCCGCACCCTCCGCGATGCCCTCAAGAAAGGGCCCCTCGCGCCCTACGTGGCGATGCGCGTAGCCCGAGACGTCGCCGCGGCGCTGGGGGCCGTACACGAGGCGGGCATCGTCCATCGCGACATCAAGCCCACCAACGTCATGGTCGACAAGGCGGGTTCCATTCGCATCGCCGACTTCGGCGTCGCGCGGACCCTCGACGATGGGACCGGCTCGGGGATGATGGTGGGGACCATGCGCTACATGGCGCCGGAGCAAGCGCGAGGCAAAGACACCGATAGCCGGGCCGATGTGTTTTCGCTCGGCGTGGTCATGCATGAGATGCTGGCGGGCAAGCCACCTTTCGGCGGTTCGCTCGACGATCTGATCGCCCGCGTCACCCAACCCCCGCCGGAGCTGCCGGACGACATCGAGGTCCCCGAGGACGTTCGCCAGATGGTTCGCCGATGTATGGCGCGCAAGCCGGAGAAGCGGTATCCGAACATCGCGGCCCTGCTCGAGGACCTGCACCGGGTGTTGCCGGTTCTGCGGGCCGAGCGCCGGCTCGCCGACAATACCGAGATCGCGGCGGAACCCGCCGTCACCAACGGGGCTCGGGGCTAAGCGACCCGAAGCCACCCTAAGCCCAATGCCGATCTCTTAGTCGTAAGGGTCCGATTTTGTTTTGATTTCGGGGCGCGGAGCAATCGCATCGCAAGCGATACTGCATTGCCCTTTGTGCTT
>JANQQN010000581.1 GCA_028289325.1 Myxococcota bacterium
CGAAGCCGAGTTTCGGTGGCCGCTTCGACTGCTCGCCACCCTGGCCTCGTTTCCTGCTGCCTCCGGCCAGTGGCTGTCGGTCGGCCATACCGTGCCCAACGGAGAGCCGCCCCACCCTTACGTCGAGGGCCTCGGGTTCTGTTGCGCAATGCTGGCCCCCCCGATCACCTTGCTGCCCGAGTTCCGCACCCTGACCCTGGCCTCGGATCGAGAGGTGGTCTTTTACGCCGTCGTGCCTCTGTTCGAACGAGAGATGGAGCTGAAGGTGGCCGAAGGCACTCGCGCGCTCCTGGAGCGCTTCGATCAACACCATGTCTCCGAGATCCTCGACGTGCGGCGCCGGTCGGTCTCGGGAACGTTGATCGATCTGCTCGACGCCCACAAGGACTGATCGGTGCCCGAGCTGCCGGAGGTCGAGTACGGTCGAAAGGTCGCGGCGTCGGTGCTGCAAGGCCGCCGGATCGTCGACGTTCACGTCGACGAAGACCCGATCGTCGTGGACGGCGTGGCGGCGGTCGACGTGGAGCGCGCCATGCGCGGGGCGAAGGTTTCCGCGGTGGGCCGTCGGGGCAAACACCTGTGGCTGGAGCTCGACCGGCGGCCGTGGCCGACCTTCCATTTCGGCATGACGGGGGCCTTTCGGGTGCCGGCGGAGGCGCCATTGATCCTCGAGGGGGGCGCCAAGACGCCGGACATGACCTGGCCGCCGCGATTCACGAAGATCCGGCTCCGGACCGACCGGGGTGCAGAGCTGGCGATGACCAATGCTCGCCGCTTGGGCCGCATTCGACTGGGCGACGATCCGGCCCGGGAGCCCCCGATCGGAGATCTCGGCTTCGATCCTCTGGTCGAGATGCCGACCCTGGCCGAGTTCAGGCGTCGCCTCGGCCATCGCCGCGGCGTGCTCAAGGCGGTGATGCTCGATCAGACCTTCGCGGCGGGGGTCGGCAACTGGATCGCCGATGAAGTCCTGTACCAGGCCGGCCTCGATCCGCGGCGGCGGATCGCCGACCTCGACCCACAGGAGCAGCGCGCGCTGCATCGACATCTCAAGGGCGTGGTGAACAAAGCGGTGGCCGTCGACGCCGACAGCCGGCGCTTTCCCAAGACCTGGCTGTTTCACCATCGGTGGGGCAAAAACGCAGACGCGCGGACGTCCGAGGGCATGCCCATCGAGTTCGTGACCATCGCCGGTCGAACGACGGCCTGGGTACCGGACCGCCAGCGATGACCTACATGATTTTTTCTAAAGCGCCGTCCGCGATCGATTCGTAATCCTCAGGCATGGCCAAGGCGTTCCCTGCCGGCTGCGGACTACGGGCGGAGACCACCCTCCTGAAACGCGCCCAAATCACGCACCTTTGGCCGGCCCCGGACAGGGTCTGACCGAAAGTTGCTTTTCCCGACCACCGCGGTCCCGTGGAGTGTCGTTTCCTGCGCTCGCGATCGACTGATGTGTTCTAAACGTCTTGGCGGTGTGGCCAGGTTCCGCTAGGAGACCTACGAACCGGGTCGGACGCGACCGGCAACGGCACTGGCACGCTCGTTGGGCGCCCAGGCTGCCGGACGGCTTGGAACACACAGATTCACGCGCTGAAGGGGTAAAGATGGGCTTTCGGTTTCCTGCATGGACCAACCACATCCGCGCGCTGCTCGTCCTCGGGGTGATCGGCGCCGGCGTGTACATATTCCTGATCATCAATTTCGGCTTCTCCCCGCGAGCGACGGACGTCGGCTACCAACCCGTTCAGCCGGTTCCGTTTAGCCATCGCATTCACTCCGGCGAGCTCGGCATGGATTGCCGCTACTGCCACAACACCGTGGAACGGGAGCCGCACTCGGCCGTGCCGCCGACCGAGACGTGCATGGGCTGCCACAACAAGATCCACACGGAGAGCGAGAAGCTGGCCCCAGTGCGCGAGAGCTGGGACACCGGCCAACCCATCGAGTGGGTTCGGATCCACGACCTGCCCGACTACTCGTACTTCAACCACAGCGCCCACGTGCTCAAGGGCGTCGGGTGCGCGAGCTGCCACGGGCGGGTCGACCTGATGGAGGTGGTCTATCAAGACCAGAAGCTGAGCATGGGCTGGTGCCTCGAGTGCCACCGCAACCCGGAGCCGAACCTGCGTCCGCTGGACAAGATCACGGAAATGGATTGGGAGCAGGAGAGCCCCGAGCAAGGCGCTCAGCTCCGAGCCCAATACAACGTCAACCCCAACGAGAATTGCTCGACCTGCCACCGGTGACCTGACATGAGCGAGAAGAAATACTGGCGTACGCTCGCCGAGCTCGAAAAAGACCCCGAGTTCGAAGAGTTTCTGCGGCGCGAGTTCATCGACGTCGACTACGACAAACCCGGCTCCACCAACCGGCGGCGCTTCATGCAGCTCATGGGGGCTTCGTTTGCCCTCGCGGGCGCGAGCGCGTGCCGGTGGGAAAAGGAGAACATCCTCCCCTACTCCCGCCGGCCCCAGGGCCTCGAGCCGGGGGCGACGAAGTACTTCGCTACGGTGATGGACGTCGCGGGCACCGCGATCCCGGTCAAGGTCGCGAGCTTCGACAACCGACCCTACAAAATCGAGCCCAACCCCGAACACCCCTTCAGTCAGGGCGGCACCGACGCCTACGCCCAGGCCAGCATCCTGACCATGTTCGACCCGGACCGAAGCCAAGTGGTCCGAAACAACGACGAAGCGTCCGACACGAAGAGCTTCGATGCGGCGTTCGACCAGGTGTTGGCCGCGGCGAAGAAGGCGAAAGGGCGTGGCGTTCGGGTTTTGAGCGGTGCGACCTCTTCCCCCACCGAAGCCGCGCTCCGCGATCGGTTCGTGGTCGCGATGCCGGAAGCCAAGTGGGTCGAGTACGAGTCGCTGAGCCGCGACAACGAGCGGGCCGGTAGCCAAACGGCCTTCGGTCGCATGGTGAAGACGCACTACCATTTCGCGAAAGCGAAGGTCGTGGTGTCGCTCGGCGCGGATCTGTTCGGCGACCACCCCGCCAAGCTTAAGCACGCGCGAGACTGGGCCGACGCTCGCCGCCCCGAAGAGGGCAAGATGAACCGGATGTACGTCGCCGAGACCCGGTTCACCACCACCGGCGCGTCCTCGGACCATCGCCTGCCGCTGCGCGCGGAGCAGATTCTGCCGTTCACCATCGCCCTGGAAGAGGCGGTCAACGGCGGACACAGTGACGCGAAGGGTTTCCTTGCCGACGAGAAGGTCAAGAAGATGGTGAAGGCCATCGCCGCCGACCTGAAGTCGCATAAGGGTGAGGCGATCGTCGCGGTTGGCCATCAGCAAGACCCGGCCGTTCACGCCGTCGCCCATCGCATCAACAGCAAGTTGGGCAACGCCGGCCGTACGGTGACCTACACCGCGGATGACACCCTCGAGCGACCGACCCACGGCGACGCGATCAGCGCGCTGGCGGCGGAAATGGCGGGGGGCAAGGTCGATACCCTCATCGTGTTGGGCGGCAATCCCGCCTACGACGCGCCGGGTGACGTCGACTTTGCGGGGGCCATGGCCAAGGTGAAGACAAAGATTCACCTCGGGCTCTATCGCGACAAGACGGCGAAGCTGTCGACGTGGCACGTCCCGATCAGCCATTTCCTGGAGTCATGGGGCGACGCGCGGACTTGGGACGGCCTCGTCACGCTTCAGCAGCCGCTGATGTCGCCGCTGTATCCCTCGCTGTCGATCATCGAGTTCGTTCTGCGGATGCTCGGCGACGAGACCCCACCCGACGATATGATCCGCCAGACGGCGATGGTCATCAAAAAGTCCCTGACCAAGCCCGAAGCGACGGCGATCGAGTCGACCGCTTCCGAAGAGACGGCCGCACAGTCGAGCGAAGATGGCTTGAGCTCCAGTGAGATCGATGCCACCGCGTCCGACGACTCGACGGCGTCGAGTGCAAGCAGCGTTTCGGTGGCGCCGGTCGCGACGATGACTCCTCAGCCCACGACCTCGCCGGTCTTCGCGAAGACCGACGACGTGGAGCTCCAGGCGGCGCGCAAGCGGCTGCCTGGCTTCATCGGCGAGAACATGGATTGGCGGACGATGGTCAGCCAGGGCTTCGTCGACGGCACGGCGGCCCCTTCGGTGACGCCGGCCGTACGGGGGTTCGCGACCCCCAAGGCCGACGCGCGGGCGATGAAGCCCGGCGCCGAGCTCGGTAACGGCGAGCTCGAGATCATGTTTTACGACGACGGCAAGGTCCACGACGGCCGCTTCGCGAACAACGGTTGGCTCCAGGAGCTGCCGGACTTC
Source organism: Myxococcota bacterium (assembly GCA_028289325.1). GTDB lineage: Bacteria > Myxococcota > Kuafuiibacteriia > Kuafuiibacteriales > Kuafuiibacteriaceae > JANQQN01. The sequence goes on from JANQQN010000581.1 coordinate 4,275, forward strand.
ACCACGAAGCTGACCTGGGACAACGCGGCCATCGTGTCTCCGGCGACGGCCAAGAAGCTCGGGGTCACCGACCGTGACCTGACCAAGGTCACCGTCGGCGACAAGGCCATCGAGCTGCCGATCTACATCATGCCCGGCCAAGCGACGGGCAGCGTCGCGGTGGCGGTGGGTTACGGCCGACCGGAAGCGGGCGCGGTCGGCGGCGGCACGTACTGGGAGGTCGACACCACCGGCTTCGACGTGCAGCCGCTGCGATCGGCGAAGTCTCCGTATCGTTCGGTGGGGGCGTCGGTCGCGAAGACCGGTCAGACGTTTAAGCTGGCCACGACTCAGCACCACTGGTCGATCGATACCACCGCCCTCGGCGAGATGATGGGCCGAGTGCCGGAGTTGGTCCGTGCGGGTACCCTCGAGGAGTACAAGAAACACCCCGAGTTCGCGCCCCATCGCGTCCACCACCCCAAGCTGCTGTCGCTGTTCCCCGAGTTCGAGTGGAAAGAGGGCTACCAGTGGGGCATGGCCATCGATCTCGGCAAGTGCACCGGCTGCAACGCGTGCGTGGTGTCCTGTACTTCCGAGAACAACGTCCCCATCGTGGGCAAAGAGCAGGTCCTCGTCGGTCGCGAGATGCACTGGCTGCGCATCGACCGGTACTTCACCGGTGATTCGGAAGACCCGTCGATCGCGACGCAGCCCGTGGCCTGTGTTCACTGCCAAAACGCACCGTGCGAGCAGGTGTGTCCGGTCGCGGCGACGGTCCACGACGAAGAGGGCACCAACAACATGGTGTACAACCGGTGTATCGGGACTCGGTACTGCGCCAACAACTGCCCGTACAAGGTTCGCCGCTTCAACTTCTACAACTACCACAACGACCTCGCGCGGCCGGAGAGCTACGTGAAGCGCATGGCCCACAATCCCGACGTCACGGTTCGTTTCCGCGGCGTGATGGAGAAGTGCAGCTACTGCTTTCAGCGCATCTCCGCCGCCAAGACCGAGGCGCGCAAAGAGGGTCGTGAAGTTCGAGACGGCGACATCAAGTCGGCGTGCCAGACGGCTTGCCCGACCAACGCCATCACCTTCGGCAACGTGAACGACAAGAACAGCACGGTGTCGAAGCTGCAGGCATTGCCCCGCAGCTACGCGATGCTGGCCGAGCTCAACGTAAAGCCGCGGACCGAGTACCTGGCCCGGATCACCAACCCGAACCCCTCACTCGAGGCGCATCACGAGGGGGAGGCAGACAGCCATGGCCATCATTGATCAAGAGATCGACAACACGAAGGAAGACCCGAGGGAACGGCAACCGCTGATCACCGGGAACCGTTCCTATCACGACATCACGGAAGCGGTTGCGTCGATCACCGAGGTCAAGCGGTCCCATCGCAACTGGTGGATCGCGTTCGTGATTTCGGCCGGCTTGGCGGGCATGTTCTTCCTGAACATCGCCTACCTGTTCTGGGTCGGTACCGGCATCTGGGGCAACAACAACCCCGTCGGTTGGGGCTGGCCCATCGTCAACTTCGTTTTCTGGGTCGGTATCGGCCACGCCGGGACCTTGATCTCCGCGATTCTGTTCCTGCTTCGACAGGACTGGCGAACGTCGATCAATCGCTTCGCGGAGGCGATGACCATCTTCGCCGTCATCTGTGCGCTGATCTTCCCCGGCATCCACATCGGTCGCCCCTGGCTTCCGTACTGGCTGTTCCCGCTGCCCAATCAGATGCTGATGTGGCCGAACTTCCGAAGCCCGCTGCTGTGGGACGTCTTCGCCGTCGGCACCTACGGCACGATCTCGCTGCTGTTCTGGTACTTCGGACTCATCCCCGACCTGGCCACCCTGCGTGACCGGTCGAAGACCGCGGTTCGCAAGATCGCCTACGGCATCTTCTCGCTGGGCTGGACGGGCTCCAACCGCAACTGGCACCGCTACGAGCGGACGTACCTCATCCTCGCCGCCCTCGCGACGCCGCTGGTCCTCTCGGTCCACTCGGTCGTTTCGTTCGACTTTGCGACGTCGCAGCTGCCCGGCTGGCATACGACCATCTTCCCGCCATACTTTGTTGCCGGCGCGATCTTCTCGGGTTTTGCGATGGTTGTGACCTTGGCCGTGCCCGCCCGCGCGGCCTTCGGCCTCCGCCACATCATCACCCTTCGCCACCTCGAGAACATGAACAAGGTCATTCTGGTGACCGGCATGATGGTGGGCTACGCGTACGCGATGGAGTTCTTCGTCGCTTGGTACGGTGCGAACCGCTACGAGGGCTTCGCGTTCATAAACCGCGCCTTCGGATCGTACTGGTGGGCGTACTGGACGATGGTCAGCTGTAACGTGATCAGTCCTCAGTTGTTCTGGTTCAAGAAGGTCCGGACGACGCCGTGGATGATGGTCATCGTCTGCATCTTCGTGAACATCGGCATGTGGTTCGAGCGCTTCGTCATCACCGTGACGTCGCTGCACCGCGACTTCCTGCCCTCCTCTTGGGGTTACTTCACGGCGACCCCATTCGACATCATGCTCTTCGTCGGCAGCTTCGGCTTGTTCATGACGCTGTTCCTGCTCTTCCTCCGCTGGCTGCCTTGCATTGCCATCTCGGAAGTCAAGAACACGCTGCCGCAGGCCCACGGTCACCACGGCGACCACCCGGAAAAGTGAGGAATCCGAAGCGATGAGTCACGGCAACGGACACGATAACGGCAACGGCAACGGCAATGGGTCGCTGCCGGAGTACGGCCTCCTCGCCCAGTACGAGGATGTCGACAGCATCAAGAAAGCCGCGGAAAAAGTTCGGGACGCGGGGTACAGCAACTGGGATTGCCACACCCCGTTCCCCGTCCACGGCCTCGACCCGGCGATGGGCATTCGGCGAACCCGCCTGCCCTACATCATTATGGCCGGCGGCACCCTCGGGTTGCTCACGGCGATCACCATGCAGTGGTGGATGAACGCCATCGACTACCCGTACATCATCTCTGGTAAGCCTTACTGGTCGGTGCCCGCCAACGTGCCGATCATGTTCGAGCTCACGGTCTTGTTCTCCGGTTTGACCGCGTTCTTCGTGACCCTGGGACGATGCGGGTTCCCGCGGTTCCACCATCCGCTGTTCAACAGCGAGCGGTTCGCGAAGGTCACCGATGACAAGTTCTTCTTGGCCATCGAGGCGCGGGACCCGAAGTACGACTCGGTTGGAACCAAGGAACTGCTCGAGGCGACCAGTCCCACGGCCATCGAGAGCGTCGAGGACGACTCGAAGGTCAGCGGCGCGCTGCCCAAGCCGCTGGTGTACCTGCTGGTGGTCGCTTTCGTCGCCGGGTTCGTGCCCCTCGGGGTCATTGCCACGATGTGGTACAGCCGCAGCGAGCTGCCCCGCATCCACCCGAACCCGAACATGGACTTCCAAGAGAAGTTCAAGACGCAGACCTACAACGCGCTGTTTGCCGACGGGCGTTCGATGCGGCCGCAGGAAGAAGGCACCGTCGCGACCAATCAGGTCCGGGGTGACAATCACCGCTATCGCGGCCTGACCAAGGACGGCGAGTGGGCGGCCGGGTTCCCGAAAGACTTCGTTCTCGACGAGGCGAAGATGAACCGGGGCCAAGAGCGCTACAACATCTACTGCCAGCCGTGCCATGGCGCCGCGGGATTCGGTCAGGGGCTCGTTCATGAACGCGCCACCAAGCTGAAGGCCGCGAAGTGGGTGCAACCGAGCTCGCTGCACCAGGATTACCTGCGGGCGCAGCCGGAAGGGAAACTGTTCAACACCATCACCTATGGCATCCGCAACATGCCCGGCTACGGGTGGGCCATTCCGGTCGAAGACCGATGGGCCATCGTCGCGTACATCCGGGCGCTGCAGCGGAGCCAGTTGGCCGACCTGAAGGACGTGCCAGAGGGCGAGCGCGGCAACCTGCGCTGACAGACGAGGGACGACACCATGCAACACAAGCCAGTCGAGCTCGACGCCAACGATCCTCAGTTTTCCTGGGACGGCGCGCAGAAGTTGATGGTCGGTGGATTCGCGGTGGGCGGGGTGGCGCTGGCCGCCGCCGCCGGCCTCGGCGCCGCTCAGGGCGACCACTTCGTCGGCTTCTTTCACAGCTATCAGGTGGCGTTCGTGTACTTTCTCGCGATCGCTCTCGGGTGCCTGTTCTTCGTGACGTGGCACCATCTCATCCGCGCCGGCTGGAGCGTGGTGGTCCGCCGGCTCTTCGAGTTTGGTGCGGGCACCATGCCCATCCTCGCCCTCCTGTCGTTGCCGGTGGTCGTTCCCGCCGCCTTGGGCGCGGATGGCCTGTTCACGTGGGTCAATCCGGAGCTCGTGGCCAAGGATCACCTGCTGGCCCACAAGGAGCCTTACCTGAACGTGCCGTTCTTCGTCGTTCGAGTCGTCTTGTACTTCGGGCTGTGGATCTGGATGGCGCGCTACTTCGTGGGCTTCTCGAAGGCCCAGGATAAGGATGGTGATTGGACGAAGACGGCGCGGGCCCAAGGCCACGCCGCTCCGCTCATGATCTTCTTCGCCCTTACCCTGACCTTCGCCGCCGTGGACTTCATCATGAGCTTGGAGCCCCACTGGTACTCCACCATCATCGGGGTCTACTACTTCGCGGCGTCCGCGATGTCGGCGCAGGCGACGGTCATCTTGCTCGCGAAGTTCCTACAGGGCCGGGGAAAGCTCATGAAGGTGATCACCACCGAGCACTATCACGACCTCGGCAAGCTGCTGTTCGCGTTCACCTTCTTCTGGGCCTACATCGCGTTCTCCCAGTACATGCTGATCTGGTACGCGAACATCCCGGAAGGTACGATCTGGTACCAGCACCGCCAACACGGCCAGTGGGTGCCGTTCGCGTTCTTCCTCCTCTTCGGGCACTTCGCGATTCCGTTCGTCGGCCTCATCTCCCGGAACGTCAAGCGTGCGACCACGTTCCTCGCCTTCTGGGCCGGCTGGATGCTCTTCATGCACTGGGTCGACATGTATTATCTCGTGATGCCCTCGCTCTTTGAGCACGGCGGATACGACGACCACTACATCCCCCTTTCGATCCTCGACCCGCTGTGCATGATCGGCGTCGGAGGCATCTTCATCGGTGCCTTGGCGATGGGCATGCGAGGTTCGTTCCTGGTGCCCATGAAGGATCCGCGGCTGAACGAGTCGTTGGCCTTCGAGAACATGTAAGGGGAGAACGATGACGGTTATTCGAGACGACGTAGATACGACCCGCATCGTAGGCGTGGCCTTCGCGGGCGCATTCTTCGTCGCCGCGTTCATCTTGTTCGTCCAGGCGTGGTTCTATTCGATCCAACGGGACGACGATGCTCGCAAGGGCACCAAGCCGCTGTCTGTGCAGCAGTACGAAGCTCGGCAGGCGGAGAAGCTCACGACGTATGGGTGGGTGAACCGAGATCAGCAAAAGGTCCGTATTCCCATCGAAAGCGCCAAAAAGGCCGTCTTATCTCAATTGCATAAGTAGCGCGTCGCGTTAACCTCCGTCCCATGAATCGTCGAAGGTGCTCATGGGACGGAGCCCACGCCGCGGTCGGCGCAGCCCTCCTCCTGGCCGCCTGGTCCACGTCGGCCCAAGCTCAAAACGCCGCCGATCATTCGACAGCTCCATCCGGGCCGACAGCTCCATCCGGGCCGACAGCTCCATCCGGGCCGCCTGGTCGGACCGACCCGCTCCCGAAGGCGCTGGAGGGCGTCGGCGTGACCGAGCGTCTGGGAAACAAGCTCCCCAAGTCGCTCGAGTTCACCGATAGCCGCGGTCGATCGGTGAAGCTGGGCTCCCTGTTCACCGGGGACAAGCCGGTGCTGCTGACGATGAATTATTCGGACTGTCCGATGCTGTGCAATCTGCAGCTCAACGCCTTGGTCGAGGCCCTGGCCGCGATGCAATGGACGCTGGGCCGAGAGTACCGGGTGGTCACGGTGAGCCTGGATCCATCTGAAGCGATCGAACGGGCGGCGGCGACCAAGAAACGCTACCTCAATCAGTACCGGGAAAACGCCGACGAAGACGGATGGCGCTTTCTCGTGGGGCGCGAAGAGAACATTCGCGCCCTCGCCCGGGCGGTGGGCTTCGGCTATCGCTACAGCGAAGAACGGCAGGAGTACCTGCATCAAGCAGCGATCATGGTGTTGACCCCACAAGGCACCGTTTCCCGGTATTTGTACGGGTTGGCCTATTCGCCCCAGACAGTGCGTTTGTCGATGGCAGAGGCATCTGAGGGCAAACAGGTCTCGACGTTGGATGCGATTGTACTCTATTGCTTCTACTATGATCCGAACTCGGGCAGCTACACGCCGGTCGTCCGCAACATCATGAAGGTGGGCGGCGCAGTAACGGTGGTGCTGCTCGTTTTGTTCGTAGGGGCTGGCTTCACGGCGAAGAATCGGCGGCGGAAGGTTGCCGACGTGAAGACGGCGGATGGAGTCGCCTGAAAATGTCAATGACGTCTGATCCGACGTTCTGGATGCCAAGCGCAGCCGCGACCCAAGCTGAGGTCGTCGACCTGCTGTATTACTTCCTCTACTACGTGTCGGTGGGCAGCTTCGTGGTCATCATGAGCGCGCTCATGTACTTCGTGTACCGCTACCGCGCGAAGAGCAAAGGCGAGCGCGCGGTTTCAGCGGGCGGCCACAACACGCTGTTGGAGATCGGCTGGACTCTGCCTCCGGCCATCGTCTCGGTCTTCGTGTTCGTCGTCGGCGCGAAGGGCTATATCGATATGAAGAGCCCGCCCGCGGACAGCATGGAAATCGGGGTGACGGCCTACAAGTGGGCCTGGCAGTTCAGCTATCCCAACGGCCACCGAGATCCGAACCTGCATGTACCTCCGAACCGGCCCGTGCGGCTGGTGATGAGCTCGGACGACGTCCTTCACTCCTTCTTCGTCCCTTCGTTTCGGATCAAGCAGGACATCGTGCCCGGACGGTATACCGAGGTTTGGTTCCACGCCGTCGAATCCGGGGAGTTCCAGATCTTCTGCACGGAGTACTGCGGCACCAAGCACTCCGAGATGCTGGCCAAGGTCACCGTCCACGAATCCGACGAGAGCTACCAGAAGTGGTTGGAGTCGCAGGGCGACATCCTCGATCGACTCCCGCCGGAGCAGGCGGGGGAACAGCTGGTCGCATCCAACGGGTGCACGGCGTGTCACAGCCTCAACGGAACCAATGGCGTTGGGCCTTCGTTCAAGGGCGCTTGGGGCCAGGAGCGAGCGTTCGTCGACGGCAACACCGCGCTCATGGACGAGAACTACGTACGAAACTCAATCATCAATCCGGCGGGGCAGGTCGTGAAGGGCTACGCTCCAGTGATGCCCACCTTTCAGGGCAAGCTCAAAGACCGGGAAATCGACGCGATCATCGCGTACTTGAAGACGCTCAAGGAGTGACCTGAACGATGACGGCCGATGCGAGCGCCCTCCACGGACAGAGGGACGACTACATCACTCACAGCAAAGGTCTGCTGAGCTGGCTGGTTACGCTGGACCACAAGCGGATCGGGATCATGTATCTGCTCGCGACCAGCGCCTCCCTCATCTTGGGTGGCGTGTTCGCGCTGATCGTTCGGCTCGAACTGCTGACGCCGGCTCGAGATCTGATCGACCACGACACCTACAACCGTATGTTCACCCTCCACGGGGCGGTCATGGTGTTTCTATTCATCATCCCGGCCATTCCCGCCGCGATGGGCAACTTCATCATCCCGCTCATGCTGGGGGTGAAGGACGTCGCGTTTCCGCGCCTGAACCTGGCGAGCTTCTACATCTGGATCGGCGGCGCCCTGTTCCTGGTCATCTCCATGTACATGGGGGCCATCGACACCGGTTGGACGTTCTACACCCCGTACAGCACATCGGGCGACGTGGGCTCCCAAAGCTCGGTGATGCTCTCCGCGATGGGGGTGTTCATCCTCGGCTTCAGCTCAATCTTCACCGGCATCAACTTCATCGCCACCATCAACACCATGCGGCCGAAGGGGATGGGGTGGTTCGATATGCCGCTGTTCCTGTGGGCGATGTACGCGACGAGCATCATCCAGGTTTTGGCGACCCCGGTTCTGGCCATCACCCTGCTGCTGCTCACCGTGGAGCGGGCGTTCGGGCTTGGCATTTTCGACCCCGCCCTCGGCGGCGACCCGGTGCTGTTCCAGCACTTCTTCTGGTTCTACTCGCACCCGGCCGTGTACATCATGGTGCTGCCCGCGATGGGCGTCATCTCCGAGGTCATCGCGACGTTCAGCCGACGCCGCATCTTCGGCTATTCGTTCATCGCGATGAGCTCGCTGGCCATCGCGTTCCTCGGCTTCCTGGTTTGGGGCCATCACATGTACACGTCGGGTCAGAGCGCGCTGGCGGGGGTCATCTTCTCCGCCCTGACCTTCTCGGTGGCCATCCCCTCCGCGATCAAGGTCTTCAACTGGCTGGCGACCCTGTATCAGGGCTCGATTCGTCTCGACGTGCCGATGCTGTACGCATTCAGCTTCATCTGGCTGTTCTCGATCGGGGGGCTGACCGGCATGTTCCTGGGCACCCTCGCCGTCGACGTCCACCTCCATGATACGTACTTCGTGGTCGCCCACTTCCACTACGTCATGGTCGGCGGGACGATGATGGCGCTGTTCGCGGGCCTCTACTACTGGTGGCCGAAGTTCTTCGGCCGGATGTACAACGAGACGATGGCCCGCGTCGGATGCCTGCTGGTGTTCGTCGGCTTCAACGTCACCTTCTTCCCGCAGTTCGTGATGGGGAGCCAAGGCATGCCGCGCCGCTACTACACGTACCTCGACGAGTTCCAGATCTACCATCAGGTCTCGACGGCGGGGGCCATGCTGCTGGGCGTCGGCATTCTGTTCGCGTTCGGTGTCCTCATCCACGCCCTGTACCGCGGCCGCGTGGCGGCCCAGAATCCGTGGGGCGCGAATACGCTGGAGTGGTACTGCGCATCGCCCCCGCCCCACGACAACTTCGCCGTGCAGCCGGCGGCGACGGACCCCTATGACTACGGCAACCTCGAATACGACGAGAAGACCGACGGCTTCGAGGTCGGTCGCGCGGCACCACAGGCGGGTTGATCATGACCACCATCGCAGCTGACCACGGTCACGACGACCATCATCACGATCCGACGCTGGCCCACCACTTCGAGGATCACCATCATCAGTTCGACGCCGGCAAGCTCGGCATCTGGCTCTTCCTCGGCCAGGAGCTGTTGTTCTTCGGCGGCTTGTTCTGCGCGTACGCGATTTACCGCGGCATGCATCCAGAGATTTTCGTCAACGGCTCGAAGTTCCTCGACACCAACCTGGGAGCGATCAACACCTGCGTTCTTCTGTTCAGCTCGCTCACCGCGGCGTGGTCCGTGCGATGCGCGCAGCTGGGTCAGAAGAAAGGTCTGTATCTGACCATCGCGCTGACGATCCTATGTGCGTTCGGGTTCCTGGGGATCAAGTACGTGGAGTACAGCCACAAGATCCACGGCGGCGTCGTATGGGGTGAGTCGTTCAATCCGACCCATCATGCGCTCGAGGAGGCGCACCTGCTGAACTCGGGGGTGGTGCCGGTACCCGATCACCATGGCCATGTGGATGAAGAGGCGGTGGCGCTGTCCAAGAGCAAGCCGAATCTGCACACCTTCTTCAGCATCTACTTCGTGATGACCGGCCTGCACGGCATTCACGTCGTAGCGGGCATCCTCGCCTACTTCTGGTTGCTGTGGCGAATATCGGCGGGGGCGATCACCAAAGACAACTACGGGCCCGTCGACTTCGTGGCCCTATATTGGCACTTGGTGGACCTGGTCTGGATCTACCTGTTCCCGCTCCTGTACCTGATTTGAGGACCTCATCCATGGCTCACGACGCACACGCACACGACGAGCACCACGCTCTTCCTGTTCCGCTCCTGATCGGATGTTGGTTGGGGCTGATGCTGCTGACCGGGTTGACGGTATGGACGGCCACGCAGCTCGACCTCGGTCAGTTCAACCTGGTCCTGGCGATGGTCATCGCCACCGCCAAGGCCAGCCTGGTCTTGTCCATTTTCATGCATCTCGCCTTCGACCGAGGCTTCAACTTCATGATCTTCGCGACGTCCGTTCTGGCCGTCGTGCTGTTCGTGACCATCGCGTTCATCGACGTAAACCAGTACCAGCCCGACGTTGAGCGCAAGCGCGCCGACGTTGAGCGGGCCGCCGCCGAGGGCTGATCGCCCCCGGCTTCGGCCCGCCCCGTTTCGTCCGCCGAGACCGGCGACGAAACAGACGCCTTTGGTTTCCCTCCCCACATCACGGGCTCGCGGGCAGCTGCTGTTGTGCGTCGAGCGGGTTGAGCGCGGTCAGTACCGCCGATCCGAACCGGGCCGCCTGCTGGGCGGCGCCGTGGGGCGGTAGACCCGACGCCAGAAAGTGCACCAGCGCGCCGGCAAAGCTGTCTCCGGCGCCGTACGCGCCGCCGATGACGTCGGCGACAGGGGGAGACACGAATCGTTCGCTGCCTGTGGCCGTCTGCACGAGACCTCCCCGTTCGCCCTCGGTCATCACCACCGCCGTCGGAGGCGGGTCGTAGTCGCCCCTCGTGCTGCGCTCACGCGGGTCGGCGAGGCTGCCCACCACGACGTCGATGAATGCGCCTGAAGCGGCGATGGCGGCCTTCCTACGGGCGGTGGCAACGAGGATCCGCGCCTGCCGGGCCCGACGGAGAAGTTCGGGGTCCTGAGCGGTGAAGTAGACGGCATCGAGGTCGGCCAACACCTCCCACGACAGGGCGTCGTCCGCGCGCGGGTGCAGCGGTTCCCCGACCACGACGATCGTTCGCTCGCCTTGGTCGTCGATCATCACCAAGTCTCGGGTGTGGGCCGCTTGGCGGTCGGCGGCATGGATGACCGCGCCGCTGCTTTCGAGCTGGCGCCGGACCTGGGCGCCGGCCTCGTCGTTCCCGATCGCGGTAAACAAGTGGACTTCGGCGTCGCTTCGGTTGAGCTGAAAGAACGTGATGCCGCCCCCACCCCCCGGAAACCACTGCGGCCCGTCCAGATGCGCGATGTCTCCCGGGCCCGGAGGCGACGGAACGCGTCCGAGCGTCACGTGTTCCACGTGTCCGATAACGCCGATGCGGAGGCGGTCAGCCATGACCATCGGCTACACCATGAACAACAAGACGTACATGACCAGCCAGCAGGCGCCCACGAAGTGCCAGTAGTAGCCCCAAAGCCGCAGCTCGACCGAAGACCGCGCGCCGAACCGGCCCCCCCTCGCCATCGCCGACAGAACGCCCAGCGCGACGACCCCCACCAGGAGGTGGATCGCGTGAAAAGCAGCGAGTCCGAACAATAGCCCCGCGTACAGCGTGTCTCCGACGATGATCCCCATCGAAATCGCCTGTCGGGCCAGCAGCGCCTGCAGGAGCAGAAAGAGGACGCCGAGGTTGGTGGTCACCAGCAAGAGGAGTCGAAACCGACTCCGGCGGCCTCGCCGGAGGGCGACGAGCGCTTGATGGTATGTTGCGCTACTCATCACGACCACGATCGTATTCACTGTGGGCAGCAATCGCGGGGGCCGGGGCAAGCCGGGGGGCGGCCATGCGGGCATCGATGAACGCAGCGCGCCATACAAGATAAACATCCCCGCGAAGGCGACGCCGAGCGAAACCAAAAACAGAAACGTTCCGAGAACGGAACGTTGGTTTTGGCGGTCTTGTTCGGACTGAGATACGAAGCCGGAGGTCATGTTGCAGCGCGCTGAAACGCGTTTCTGATCGGTAGTCCCGGCCGCACCGGACGAGCAAGCGCAGTAGTTTCACTGACCTATGCTGGCCGTGAGTTTGAACGAACGTTCGACGAACGCTGAATCCCTATCGTTCTGTCTCGAAACACCTGGCCGATCAAAGCACGGTATTCGGCGAGTCCGTATCCCAAGAGCGTGACCCATTCCGAACCTGGTAATCGAGTCGGAGACCTTCGGTTACGTAGACGTAACTCATCGTTGCCCTGACGGCGCTCTGATCCGAGAGCAATGTCAACAACGTACTTACAAGCTCGCGGCTGGCACTCACGTTGCAGATGCCGCGGTCCGTGTCTACGCGCCGCAAAAGGCCGGCCGGACTCGACGGGAGAGCCCGCTAGCATGCAGTCAGAAACCTTTACTTACGACGACGACATCACCAGGAAGTTTGCCACCTTCACCGTGATCTGGGGACTGGTGGGCACGTTGGCGGGGCTGCTGATTGCCCTGCAGCTCGCCTTTCCGTCCTTGAGCTTCAACCTGCCGTTCTTGACGTTTGGGCGTCTTCGACCGCTCCACACGAACGCGGCCATTTTCGCTTTCGCCGGCAACGCGATCTTCGCGGGCATCTATTACTCGTCGCAGCGCCTCCTGAAGGCGCGCATGTTTAGCGACACTTTGAGTCGCATCCATATGTGGGGTTGGCAGCTGATCATCGTCGCCGCCGCTATCACCCTGCCGCTCGGCATTACCCAGGGCAAAGAATACGCCGAGCTGGAGTGGCCGATCGACCTCGCCGTCGCGGTCATCTGGCTGGTCTTCGCCGCCAACTTCTTCGGGACCATCGCCAAGCGCCGAGAGCGACACATGTACGTCGCGATCTGGTTCTACATCGCCACCATCGTCGCCATCACCGTCCTGTACGTATTCAACAACCTCGCTCTGCCCATCTTCGCGATGAAGAGCTACAGCCTCTACGCCGGCGTGCAGGATGCCTTCATGCAGTGGTGGTACGGACACAACGCGGTTGCGTTCTTCCTCACCACGCCTTTCCTCGGCATGATGTACTACTTCCTGCCCAAGGCGGCAGGACGACCGGTGTTCTCGTATCGCCTGTCGATCCTCCACTTCTGGTCGCTGGTGTTCATCTACATCTGGGCCGGTCCCCACCACCTGCACTACACCGCGCTGCCCGAGTGGGCTTCGACCCTGGGCATGATCTTCAGTGTCATGCTGTGGATGCCGTCGTGGGGCGGCATGATCAACGGACTGCTGACCTTGCGCGGGGCCTGGGACCGCGTCGCGAAAGATCCGGTTCTGAAGTTCTTCACCGTCGGCGTGACCTTCTACGGCATGTCGACGTTCGAGGGCCCCCTGCTGTCGGTCAAGACGGTCAACGCGCTCGCTCACTACAACGACTGGGTCATCGCCCACGTCCACGCCGGCGCCTTGGGGTGGAACGGTTTCATGGCCTTCGGCATGGTCTACTGGCTCGCGCCGCGAATCTTCCAGACCAAGCTCTGGAGCCCCAAGCTGGCCGAGCTCCACTTCTGGATCGGGACCGTCGGCATCCTGTTCTACATCGTCGCCATGTACACCTCGGGCATCACCCAGGGCCTCATGTGGCGTGCGTTCGATGAGACCGGTCGCCTCGCGTACCCCGACTTCCTCGAGACGGTCATCCGCCTCATGCCGATGTATTACGTCCGCGCGATCGGCGGCGCCCTGTATGTGGTCGGCGTGGTCATCTGCCTCGTCAACTACACCATGACCTGGGCCAACCGGCCGAAGACCTACGAGCCGGCCACCGACAGCGCGCCTCCGCTCGCGCCCGCGTACACCGGCAAGCAGCCGGCCCCGAGCCCGGGCGGCGTGTTCGGGGGCGCCAAGTACTTCCTCCGCGCCGACTGGCACCGCGTCTGGGAGCGCAAGCCCTTCAAGTTCACGGTGTGGACCACCGTCGCGGTCCTGGTCGCTTCCTTGTTCGAGATCATTCCGACGTTCCTGATTCGCTCGAACGTTCCGACCATCGCCTCGGTCAAGCCGTACTCCCCCCTCGAGCTGTACGGGCGAGACATGTACATCGCGGAAGGCTGCTACAACTGCCATTCGCAGATGATCCGTCCCATCCGGATGGAGACCGAGCGCTACGGCGAGTACTCGAAGCCGGGCGAGTTCGTTTATGACCATCCGTTCCAGTGGGGCTCGCGCCGCATCGGTCCGGACCTGCATCGAATCGGCGGCAAATATCCGGACCTTTGGCACGTTCGCCACATGGAGAACCCGCGCAGCACCACGCCCAAATCGATCATGCCGCCGTATCCGTGGATGCTGGAGGACGACATCGACTTCGCCAGTATTCAGCCGCGGGTCGACGGTATGGCCATGCTCGGTGTGCCCTACGGCGAAGCGATCAACAAGGCCGAGGAGATGGCTCGGGCCCAGGCCGACGCCATTGCCGACGAGGTCGTCGCTCAGGGGGGGCCCAAGCTGCACGGCAAGGCGATCATCGCGATGGTCGCGTACTTGCAGCGGTTGGGCACGGACATCAAGAAGATGCCGAAACCCGGCGAGGAAGATAAGCCCGTCGCCAATCGGTGACCGGAGGGACTCATGAGCAAGAGCGACATCATGAGCAACATGGACCTCGCGTTCTGGCCACAGGTGGCGCTGGTCATCTTCTTGGTGGTCTTCGCCGCGGTCGTGGTGCGCGTCTTCTCGAAGAGCAAGGCGAAAGACTACGAGGAAGCATCCAGGCTTCCGCTCGAGGACTGAAGGGGTATTCAGAGATGGCTAAGGTAACCGACGAACTTCTCGACCACGAATACGACGGTATCCGTGAGTTCGATAACCCCACGCCCGGCTGGTGGAACTGGATATTCTTCCTCTCCTTCGTCTTTTCCGTGGTGTACTTCTTCCACTACCACGTGGGCAGCGGTCAGGGCGTTCTGGCCTCCTACGAGGCGGAGATGAAGGAGTACCGGGAGATCGAAAAGCAGCGAGCCCTCGCGGAAGCGAAGAACATCTCCGAGGAGAAGCTCGCTTCGGTCATGAACGACGCCAGCGCGGTCACCGCGGGCGAAACCACGTACAGCCAGCTGTGCGCGTCGTGCCACAATAAGCAGGGCGAAGGTCTGATCGGCCCGAACCTAACCGACGAATATTGGCTCCATGGAGATGGGTCATTGATGGCCATCCGCAAGGTGGTAGCGACCGGAGTCGCGGCCAAGGGCATGCCGGGCTGGGGCAAAGTGTTGTCGACTGAAGACCTCAACAAGGTCGTCGGCTTCATCGGCACCCTTCGGGGTAAGAACCTCGAGGGCAAAGAGCCTCAGGGCAAGAAGGTCGCTCAGCAGTAGGCGTCTTCGCGAGGCTCGGCTCTTCCGGGAGCCGAGCCGCCCGCCGACTCCGTCAATCCGCCGCGCAATAGGCGCGCACGGTCGTGAGCCGGCGCGATGGAACGCCGAGCTCGCCGTCGGCGAGGGAGTACAGAGTGATGGAGCAGAAGTACGAAGGAAACGTACTGACCACGCTGAGAGATGATGGTTCCCGGATCTGGATGCGTCCTAAGCTATCGCAGGGGCGCTTCCTGAATCGACGACGGATCGTCGGCTACGCGCTTATCGTCTTGTTCTTGGTCCTCCCGTTCGTCTACGTCGGCGGCCATCCCGCGATCCTTCTCGACGTCATGGCGCGGCGTTTCTACTTCTTCGGTACGGTCTTTCATCCCACCGACTCCGTGCTCCTGATGTTCACGATGCTGAGCATCTTCCTTGGCATCTTCTGGATCACCGCCTTGTTCGGCCGAGTCTGGTGCGGTTGGGGCTGCCCCCAGACGGTGTACATGGAGCTTCTGTTCCGGCCTCTAGAGCGCCTGATCGAAGGCGACA
Organism: Myxococcota bacterium; assembly: GCA_028289325.1. GTDB lineage: Bacteria > Myxococcota > Kuafuiibacteriia > Kuafuiibacteriales > Kuafuiibacteriaceae > JANQQN01. Next base: position 19,891 of record JANQQN010000581.1, read on the forward strand.
TCGGCAAGCAACGGCAGCTCGACAAGGCCACTTTCGCCTCCCGACGATGGTTGAAATACGCGGTGTTCATGGTCATCGCGTTCATCCTGGGCAACCAGTTCCTCGCTTACTTCGTGGGCTGGGAGCGCCTGGCGGTGTGGATGACCGAGTCGCCGTGGGACCATCTCGGCGGATTCGGGGTCATGGCGGTGACCACCGGTCTCGTGTTCTTCGATTTCGCCTATTTCCGGGAGCAGATGTGCACGGTGATCTGCCCCTACGCTCGACTGCAATCTGCGCTGCTCGACCGGCAGTCGCTGATCGTCGGCTACGACAAGCTTCGCGGTGAAGCTCGGCGGCGGGTCAAGGCCCGTAAAGACGGTGACGACAGCGGTGACTGCATCGACTGTCGTGCTTGTGTCATCACCTGCCCCACGGGCATCGACATCCGCGACGGTCTCCAGCTCGAGTGCATCGCCTGCACCCAGTGCATCGACGCCTGCGACAAGATCATGGATCGCATCGGCAAGCCCCGAGGGCTGATCCGGCTGTCGTCGCAGTACAATCTCGAGACCAAGGCGCCCACGAAGATCGTGCGCCCCCGCGTGGTGATCTATCCGTTGATCATCGTCGCGCTCCTCGGCTTCCTGGTCTTCTTGCTCGCGACGAAGTCGCCGGCCGACGTGACCGTGCTTCGGCAGCTCACCGCCCCCTACGTGGTGCTCGAAGACGGAACCGTGCGCAATCAGCTGCGGGTGAAGGTCGTGAACCGAACCGAGTCCCCGCAAACGTATGAGCTCAAGATCTCCGGAGTCGAGGATTCGAAGATCCTGGCTCCGCAATTTCCGTTGACGGTGAACGCCCTCGACTCGGTGACCACCCCGGTCTTCGTGACCCTTCCGAAGGACCGCTTCGAAGGGGGCGCGTACAACGTCAAGTTCATGGTCAGCGACGGCGAGGGTTTCGAAACGGCCCTGCCTTACATGCTGCTCGGCCCGGAGTGATCTATGTTCAAGAACGGTACTTGGTTCGCGTACATGCTCGTCGCCATCCTGCTCATCTCGGTGGCCGGCAACATCTACATGGTGATGACCGCGGCCAATGATCCGTCGTTCGCCGTGGAGCCGGACTATTACAAAAAGGCCGTGCAGTGGGATCGCCTGCAGGCCGAGAAGGCGGCCAGCGATGCCCTGGGCTGGCATATCGTGGTCGACGCGCGGCCCGACGAGCTTCGTATCCGGCTCACCGACCGTCTCGGGCGGCCGATCGATGGTGCCACGGTCGAGGTCGACGCGTTTCCCAACGCCCGGGCGAGCCAGCGGGTCCGAGGCTACATGATCCCCAAGGGCCGAGGCGTCTACGTGTTCGAGCGCGACTTCGCAGAAAACGGCCTGTGGGAGTATCGGCTGGCCGCGGTCGTCGACGAGCAGCGCTTCATGCACGTGAGCAAGAAGGAGCTTCCGTGACCGAGCTGATGGTGACTGTGGTGTTGGCGTCGATCCTCGGCAGCCTGCACTGCGTCGGGATGTGTGGAGGGTTCGTCGCGTTCTACGCCTCGGATCGTCATGAGGCCTCGCCGGAGTGGCTGGCCCACGCTGCGTACAATCTCGGGCGCCTGGTCACCTACGTCGCTTTGGGGGTCGCCGCCGGTGCGGCCGGCGCGGCGCTGAACGTGGCCGGTAACGCGTCGGGCATCGGCCATCTGGCCGCGTTCGTGTGCGGCGGCCTCATCATCGGCTGGGGGGCCCTGCTGCTGGCCCAAGCGTCGGGGGCGGCGTGGACGAAGCTCGCCGCTCCGATGTGGTTCAATCGGCTCTTCGGGCGTTGGTTGACCGGCCTGCGGTCATCGCCGGCGCCGGTGCGGGCGGTGGTGCTCGGGGTCTCGTCGGCCCTGCTGCCGTGCGGTTGGCTCTACGGCTTCGCGGTGACCGCCGCCGGCACGGGGAGCGCCACCACCGGGGCGGTGGTCATGCTGGCGTTTTGGATGGGGACCGTCCCCGCGATGCTCGGGGTTGGACTCGGCGCCCGACGGCTCGCGCGGGCGCTCGGACCGAGGCTGGGTCTGTTGATGCCGTTGAGCCTCATCGTCATGGGCGTGCTGACGGTGGCCCACCGCGGCTTCGTGATGGCCGCGTCCGGTCCCTCGGTGGCCGCCTTCCACGAGCACGCGCGATGAACGAGCCGGCCCTCGACCACGCGGTCGCCTGCGACCACTGCGGACTGCCGGTGCCCGTCGCCCTCTACGAGCCCGACGCCGACCAACAGTTCTGCTGCAGCGGCTGTCGCACCGTGTTCGAGGTCATTCATGCCGAGGGCTTCGAAGCGTACTACGCGCTGCGCGACGCGGCGCCTCAACAGCGAGCGGAGGCGGTGGGCCGAAGCTTCGAGGAGCTCGACGATCCCGCTTTTCGCGACCAGTACTGCAGCCCGCGGCCCGACGGCATGCTGGCGACGGAGCTGTACCTCGAAGGCGTGCACTGCTCCGCGTGTCTGTGGTTGATCGAAAAGTCGCTGGCTCGCGAGCCGGGCGTGGCGGAAGCCAAGCTCAACTTCGCCCGCGCTCGTTTGACCCTGATGTGGCGGCCGGATCAGCGGCCGTTGTCCGAGCTCGCGAAACGGTTGGCGTCTCTCGGTTATGCGCCCCACCCCGCGCGAGGTGGAACCGAAGACGCCAAACGTCTCGAAGAGCGGCGCCTGTTCATTCGCCTCGGGGTCGCAGGCGCGGCAGCAGGCAACGTGATGCTCATGGCCTTCGCCCTATATGGAGGCTGGTTCAGCGGGATGGACGAGGCTCACCGGCAGTTCTTTCGTTACATGAGCCTGCTGGTTTCGATCCCCGCCGTCGTCTACTCGGCGGGACCGTTCTTTCGAAGCGCGTGGACGGGGCTCAAGGCCCACATCCTCCACATGGACCTCCCGATCTCCCTCGGGATCATGGCCGGGTTCGCCGGCGGCATGATGAACACCCTACGAGGGACGGGAGAGATCTACTTCGACTCGGTCACCGCCCTCATCTTCTTGCTCCTCGTCGGCCGCCTCCTCCAGCTGCGGCAGCAGCGTCGGGCGAGCGAGAGCTCCGAGCTGCTGTACGCGCTGGCGCCATCGTCGGCGCGCCGGCTCGACGAGGACGGGGTCGCCCACCGGGTGCCGCTGGAGGCGCTTCGGGTCGGCGACCGTGTCGAAGTCAAGGCCGGCGAGCGTATCCCGACCGACGCGGTGGTCGCGGAGGGCTCGTCGTCCGTCGACATGTCGCTGCTGTCCGGGGAATCGATGCCCGTCGCGGTCCGGAGAGACGATCAGGTCTGGGGAGGGACCAACAACCTGCAGGACGATCTGATCGTGCGGGTGACCCACACCATCGCCGCCTCCCGGGTCGGCAAGATCGCGGACATGGTGGTCGAAGCGACCCACAGTCGCGCTCCGGTCGTCCAGCTCGCGGACCGGGTGGCTGGGTACTTCGTGGGTGTGGTTCTGTTCGTGGCCCTGCTGACCTTCGCCGCGTGGTCGGTGATCGCCCCTGACGCCGCGATCGACCACGCCATCGCGCTGCTGATCGTCAGCTGCCCTTGTGCGCTCGGCCTTGCGACGCCTCTCGCGATCACCGCCGCGATCGGAAAAGCCGCGCGAAGAGGCATCCTGGCCCGCTCCGGCGCCGCCCTCGAAACGCTGGGGGGCCTGCGATCCGGCAAGCTGTTCTTCGACAAGACCGGTACCCTGACCCACGGACGAATGGACGTGGTGACCTACCAGGGGCCGCAATGGGCCCGTCCCCTGATCGCCGCCGCGGAGCGAGATTCGACCCATCCCGTGGGCCGGGCGCTGCGGCGGGCGATGGCCGGCGATGAGCCGCTCGACGTTCAGAACGTCGAGACGGTGTCCGGAGGCGGGCTGCGGGCGACGGTCGACGGTCGACGGGTGGTGATCGGGAGTCCGAAGTTCGTGGCCGACCAAGCCCTCTATGACCAGGCCCTCGACGAGCTGGTGCAGACGTGGTCGAAGGACGCGTTGACCCCGGTGTGGGTCGCGGTCGACGGGCGGGTGTACGCCGCAGTGGCGCTGGCGGACCGGGTCCGATCGGAGGCCAAAGCATGCATTCGGTCTCTGGAGCAACGAGGGTTCGAAGTGTGGATCCTCTCCGGCGACCACCCGGAGGTGGCGGCGGCGGTCGGCCGTCAACTCGACCTGCCCGAAGATCGCTGTCGAGGGGGGCTGAGTCCCGAGGACAAGCTCGCCTACGTCCAGGCGGCGGACGGCCCGGTGGTGATGGTCGGGGACGGGGTCAACGATGCCGCCGCGCTGGCCGCGGCCACCGTCGGCGTCGCCGTTCACGGTGGTGCGGAGACCTGCTTCGCGGCCGCGGACGTGTTTCTTCAGCGACCGGGGATCGCGACCCTCACCGACCTCGTACAGGGGGCTCGACGGACGGGTCGGACCATTCGGAACAACATCGTCTTTTCCCTCGTCTACAACGTGTTTGGGGCCACCCTCGCCGTGGGGGGCTTCCTGAATCCGCTGCTGGCCGCGGTCTTGATGCCCGTGAGCTCGCTGGTGGTGGTCACCAACTCATTCCGCTTCCGGTTCTCCGACCGGACCGAGTCGGTGGTATCGTAACCGGACCATGGCCGTTCTTTACGTGGTGCTGCCGCTCGCTCTGCTCATCGCCGCGGCGGCGGTGTGGGGCTTCGTGTGGATGGTGCGAGGTGGTCAGCTCGACGATCTCGACAGCCCTGCCCTGCGCATGCTGCACGACGACGCCCCGGCGTCGAAGACCGCCCGAAAGACGGGGCCGGCGGAGGCGCCGGCCGATGATTGACGCCTGAACCGCGGCCGCGCGTGGCGTTCATCGAGCTCCGATGCCTCGTGAGACCGAGCTGTACCCGCCGATCAAGGCGCTACTGGAGGGTCAGGGTTACGAGGTCAAATCCGAAATCGGCGCCGCGGACGTGGTCGCCGTCCGCGAGGGCGAAGATCCGGTTATCGTGGAGATGAAGACCGGCTTCGCGCTGTCGTTGTTCCACCAGGCGGTCGCTCGCCAATCGCTGACCGACACGGTGTACATCGCCGTGCCTCGGGCCCCCGGTCGCCGCTTTCAGATCGCCCTCAAGAACAACCTGAGCCTATGCCGGCGGCTGGGCCTGGGACTCATAACCGTTCGGCTCAGCGACGGTCACGTCGAGATCCACGTCGACCCCGGGCCGTACCGGCCCCGTGTGTCCGCCCAGCGCAAGGGGCGGCTGCTGCGAGAGTTCGCTCGCCGCGTCGGGGACCCCAATCACGGGGGCTCGGGTCGGGTCGGGCTGGTGACCGCGTACCGTCAAGACGCGCTCAAGCTGGCCCGACATCTGAGTGCCCACGGACCGACCAAAGGCGCGGTGGTCGCGAAGGCGACCGGGGTCAAGAACGCGACCCGGATGATGGCCGACGATCACTACGGGTGGTTCGAGCGGGTCGCGACGGGCGTCTACGGGCTGACGCCGAAGGGCGAAGAAGGCCTCGTGGGCTACCGAGAGGCGGTTCCGTAGCCGCCTCGAACGGAATCGATGGGTAGCGCCTCCGGGCGGGGATCGGTCCTGTCCGGGAACGCGCCCTAAGCGGCGGCGGGGTGCTTTTCGATCCAGCCGGCCACGCTGCCGTCGAAACCTACGGAACGCTGATGGGCGGCGATCCGCTCCCGAAGCCGACCCACGGCCGCGGGATCGATGGGCGTGAGCCCCTTCAGGGCATCGGCGACCGCCCCCGCGGCCTGCCCGGCTCGCTCGTGCAGCTTGTCGAGCGCTTCGTCGAGCTCGCCGCCGTCGAGGCCCAGATAGGCCTGAATCAGGTGCTCGCCGATTCCCTGCGAGTGACGGCGAGAAGAAACGATGTTTCCTTTGCCGGTGACCACGTTGCCGGCGCTGAACACCGTCGGAAAGCCATCGAGTCGTCCCAGCTCCCAGTCGGTGAACGCGAATAGCTCTCCGTTCATCTCGATCCCGGGGATGGGTTCGGGAATGCTGCCGATCGAACTGATCACGTAGCTCGCCCGAAGTTCGTACACCTCGTCGGTGCGAACCAGTGATCGGCCCTCGCCGGGCATCATTCGGCGGAGCTTCAAACCCACGAGCCGGCCATGCTCCACGATGCCTTCTTCGGGCACCGACAAAGGCTCGAATCGAAAACAGAACTTGCTTCGGGCCCGGTCGAGGATCTTGCGGCGGCTGGCCATGACCTTGTCCACCTTGTCGGGGGGCGCGCCTTTCGGGATCTCCGACAGCGGCATGTCTTCCGCGCGGCGCCGATACACGAGCGTGGCGCCGGTCAGACCCAGGTCCTCGAAGCGAAGGCCGAGGGCTTCGCAGGTCTTAGGGATGCCCGCCTTTTCGAGGGCCTCCATGTCGACATTGTGACCGCGCTCCAACAGCGCGGCGTGGGCGGTACCGAGCATCAGCACCTTGACCACGTCGATCGACGCCAGACCCCCGCCGACCACCACGGCGTTGTCCCGGATCGGATATCGCTTACCTTCGTAGGCCGCGTCCTCGGCGTGGTTGAAGGACATGATAAAGGGGTTCTGATACAGCAGGCCTTTGTCGACGTAGCGGTCCGCGTCGGGGATGGGTAGCGGTCGGTCTCGCCAAGCGCCGTTGGCCAACACGACGGCTGTGAATCCCCATTCTTTGGCGAGCTCCTTGAACGACACATCGCGCCCGATCTTGGTGCGGGGCAGGAAGTGGATGTTCGGATGCTCAAGCCGCTCCGTGATCCGCTGGAATTCCTTCGCTCGCAGCGCGGAGTGCCACCGCGGCAGGCCGTCTTCGATCTTGCCGAAGGGCCGCGTGTTTTGTTCGAAGACCGCGACCAATACGCCGCGGTCCGCGAGCATCCGCGCCACCTGGGCGCCGGCGACGGCCCCGCCGATGACGGCGACGGCGTGTTTGGGGTCGAGGACAGTCCCTGCAGTCATGCGTCGCGTATTGTGGCAGGGCCCGCGGTCGGTGCAAATCTAAGAACCGAGTTCCTGACCATTCTGAGCGCTTGGTGTAGCCCGGCCGAAATGGGGTTGATCGCCTACAATCTGGCCATGGCGATCCAGTTGGTCGCCGTCCTGTTCATTCAGCGGTACAGCCGCCGACCGGCGCCCATCCGGTCCACGGCTGGCTTCGCCATGGCCGCGATCGGGGTCGCTTCCCTCATTGCGCTGGGCGTGGGGCCGTATGTCGATCCCGGCGTCGAGGGCACTTTCGCCATGATGGCCATGTGGGCGTACGGCCTGTTTGTCCATCTGCCCCTGCTGTTGGTCGGACAGGCTTGGCTCCTGAACCGTCGACGGGCCCGGATTCCCGCCGTGATCGCGGTGATGATGGTCCTGGCGCTGGTCGCGGTGGCCATCGACGCTTTTCTGATCGAGCCGTTCGACGTTCAGGTGGACCGGGTCAGCGTACGGTCCTCGAAGCTGGATCGACGGTATCGACTCGCGGTGCTGAGCGACATCCAGACCGATGCCCCGGGGGCCTATGAGCGCGAGGTGTTTCGTTTGACCATGGCCGAGCGGCCGGACGCGATCCTCATGCCCGGCGACTACATCCACGCCAGCGGCGAGGCGTATTCGTCCTCGCGCGATGAGCTGGCTTCGATGCTCGAAGAAAGCGGGCTATCCGCGCCGCTGGGTATTCATGCGGTACAGGGCAATGTCGACCCCGACGGTCGGTGGACGCCTCTGTTCGACGGTCTTCCCGCCGCGGTGTATCCGTCGACGTCGACGGCCGCGCTGGCGGGCCTGAGCCTCACTGCGCTGTCTTTCCAAGACTCATTCGATACCGACATCGTGATTCCCGGATTACCGGGCTTTCACGTGGTGATGGGCCACGGACCGGACTTTGCGCTGGGGACGGTATCCGCGGATCTGCTCATCGCAGGGCACACGCACGGGGGTCAGGTTCAGCTGCCGGGCATCGGCCCCCTCATCACGTTCTCGGCCGTGCCTCGGGCTTGGGCCGATGGCGTGACGCTGCTGTCGGGCGGGCGAACGTTGATCGTCTCTCGAGGCATCGGCATGGAGCGTGGATCGGCGCCCCGGCTGCGATTCCTGTGTCGGCCGCAGATCGTGATCATCGACCTCGAGCCGGAGTGAGCGGCGTCGGAAAGTCTTCGTCGAGCGGAGGCAGGGGTTCGGGCCCGTATTCGTCGGGCCGGCGCCTCGAGAAAACGAGTCGGTCGCCCTCCGGCTGGGCCCGGCGATAACCGAGCAGATGGAAAAGCTCGAGCGCCCGTAGGCGCGCGAATCGCCGGTCGACCAGGAAGTGATCGGAACGATCCGGGTGTCGCGTAACACCAGGCATGCTTCTCAGCACCCGGTCGGCGCCGATTCGGCGCAGATGAGCCGACAGCCGCAGCCAGAGGGATCGCACCGGACGGGCCACGAAGTAGCCGTCTTCTCCCTGCCCTTGGTACCGAGGGAGCATCATGATGCCGTTCATCGGGGCGCGAATGTCGCCCGCGTGATCTCGGGCCACCCGTTCCCCGGCGGCAACAGGTTGGAAGTTCGTGTAGCCCGGCTGCATGACGAACCCGTCGCCTTCGACGCACACGTGGCGATGAGTGATCTCGATGACCGACGGCAGCTCGTCGATGGCCGCGCACAGTTTCTGTTTCAGCGCTGGGTAGTCGGGAACCGCGTCCAGCGCGACGGCCCCGGCAGAACCGAGTACGGACCACACGGCCGCGCAGTGGTGGGCGACGGTCCTCGGGTCGTCATGCTGGCCGCCTTCGACGGCGACCCCGATGTGTCCGAGGTCGCATAGATAGCCCAGCATCGACCCCCGGATCGTCTCCTCGAGCCCTAGAACCACGGGAATCCCGAGGTCAAAAGCGATCTTCCGGTTTCGGATCACGTCGGCCATGCACACGAACGGGGCGCCGTGTCCGGACGTGGAGTGCAGATCCAGGAATACGACCGGTTCTTTGGCTGCGGCCAGATACGGCTCGAACAGGTCGAGCAGCTGTCTTTGCTCGCGATCTTCATCGTGGAGTCGTCGATGGTCGGCGCGGCGCAACCGCATCAGGAGGTCGGGTTCCCAGCGCCGGTTGAGGTCTCGGGCCAGGTACCGCCGCCGGTGCCGCAGTGCGCTACGGTTACCGACCACGGCCACCAGGCGGCCCCGAAAGGCCATCCGGCGGCTGTGAAGGGTTTCGAGCACCGTCTCGAGGGCGAGCACGCCCGCCGGCTCGTTGCCGTGCATGGCGCCGGTCACGATGACCGTCGGTCCGTCTGCTTCGCCTTCGTAGGTGCCGATGACGCGCAGGGGCGTACGTTCGGCTAGGGCGGCTTTCACTGGTTCTCGTCCGTCGCCAAGAATCTCTCAAGCAAGCGGGCGGCGACCATCATCAAATCGCGCTCGGTGACCAAGCCCACCAATCGATTCTTGTCGCCGATGATGGGCAAGCAGCTAACTCGGTGTTCGCGCATGATTCGCATGGCTTCGATGGTCGGCGTTTCGACCGACGCGGTTACGGGGTCATGGCGCATGACGTTACGCACCAGGACCTCTTTCTGCCGGTTGGGATGACCACGTGCAAACATTCTTAGAATGGCGCGATGAGACACGAGGCCGACTAGCCGACCGGTCCCGTCTTCCACCGGCACGTGACGCACCTGATGCCAGTCCATCAGGTTCGCCGCAAGGTCCACGATGTCTTCCGGCCGCACCGAGAACAGCCGAGTGGACATCACCTGACCCGCGGTCGCGAAGCTCTGCCGCCACGACTCCGCGGCCTCGCTCACGGTGGCCAGGGGCCAGGTGTGCACCGGCTCTCCGGTCGACTGCTGCCTGAGCATGGCGTCCGTGAGCGCCCGGAACTGAACCTCGGTCGGATGCTGACCGTGCGCGGTCATCTCCGCGAGGGAGTCAAATACCCACTGCGAGCCGGTGCGCTCGGCTTCGACCCGCTCCTGCATCACGCCGAGGTACAGATCGATGTCTTCGCTGTCGATCGACATCCGCTCGAGACCGGAACGCGCGGCAGGCAACAGTTCTTTGAGGACCAGGGCGCTCGCGGGATAACACCGGCCGCCGATCCATCGCAGCTGGGCCGCGAGTCCGTGTCGAGACGCGGAGAAGAAGTTCTCTTTCGCGTCGTCGAACTTCATCACTCGGTCGATACGCTCCACCTGCTGCGAGAGCCCCATCATCAGTCCGAAGAAGAACGCCGCGTTGGCCATCTCGTCGAGGACGGTGGGGCCGGAGGGGAGGACGCGATTTTCGATGCGAAGATGAGCGACACCGTCGTGAAGCCCGTAACAGACCCGGTTCCATCGGTAGATGGTGCCGCTGTGCAGACACAGCGCGGAGAGCTTCGGTAGCTGACCTTGCGCGAGGAGGTCGGCGGACGACTCGGGCTCGTCGTCGCCGGCGATCACCACCCGAAAGTGGGAGATGTTGTCTCGATAGAGCTCGAGCACCGAGCCGCGCACCCATCCGTCGCCGAACAACACCCGCGGCCGGTGTCCGGTTTCTCGGTGGGCGAGGCTTCGGGTGTCGACCGAGGTTTCGAAGAGCGCAACCCGAGTTTCTGCCCACAACCGATGGCGAAGCAAGGTCGGAGAGTTGACGGCCGCGGCAAGGACGGGGGCGGTGATCGCCTGCGCGAGGTTGTACATCGACGCGAACTCCGCCGGGTCGACCTGCAGGTGCAGCTGAAAAGACGTGTTGCACGACTCCAGCATGACGTTGCTGTGGGACGTACGGAGTTCATCGAGACCCTTGATCTCGACGTCGAAGTCGCCGCCTCGTTCGCTGACCATCGCGTTGTTCAACGCGTAGTAGCGAGGGTTGGGGGTCATGTTGTCGAGCCCGAGGTCCTGCTTGCGCAGGGTGGGAAGGATACCCGCGAGGAGGACCTCGCTTCGGTGATGGCGCGCGTGGCTTCGCGCGAGCTCCAAAACCTCCTCGAGCTCCGTTCTCATCAGCTTCAGGCAGCTGCCCTCGAACACCCTGGGCGCCAGGTTGGCTTCGAGGTTGAACCGGGCCAGCTCCGTGGTCAGCCGGTCATCCTTGGCGTCGGTGAGAATGTCGGTCGCGATCGGCGCCGGGCGCATTCCGCGGTCGATCAGAAACATCTCCTGCTCGGCGCCGATCCGGCGAATGCCGGTCTCGATCTTTCCCTCCTCGAGCAGTTGCTCCAGGGAGTAGATGTCCTCGAGGAGGGCGCGGGTGAACGCCCGTCGTCGACCTTCATCGAGATGTGTCGCTACGTGCGAATCGCCCATGACGAACCGGAAGAGTATTTTTTTGACGTGACAGCGGCAAGCGCGCGCCGGGGATTCCCGCCTCGTCCTTGCGCTTGATTCGGCGGCGCCAACGCTACACTCACCGTCGGTGAGCACGTTTCGTCGCGCGCTGAAGGATCGAAATCCCGACCCGGCCCGGCGCCGCTGGGTCTTCGTTCCCTATGACCAGCTTTCGGCGCAGATCGGCCCCCTCGCGCGTTGGGAACCCGAAGATACCGGAATCGTTATCGTCGAGAACGGCTGGAAAGCCGCTCAGCGCCCCTATCACCGTCAGAAGCTGGCGCTGATCCTCGCCAACATGCGGCATTTCGCCCTCGAACAGGCCGAGCGAGGGGTCGCGGTGCGCTACGTTCACGGGGCCGCGCCGTACCGGGATCTATTGGCCCCCATCGCCGACGAGCTCGGCCCGCTGACGGTCATGCGGCCCGCGGAGCGCGCCCTTCGCGTCGATCTCGCGCCGCTCATCGAAGACGGACGGCTTCACGAGGTCGAGCATGAAGGATGGCTCACCGATCCCGCGACCTTCGACCGGGCGGCGAAAGGCAAGCTCCCGTGGCGAATGGACGCGTTCTATCGCGAGGTCCGGCAGCGCACGGGCTTGCTGATGGCGGCGGGCAAGCCCGTCGGCAGCAAGTACAGCCACGACGCCGACAACCGGCAGCCCTGGTCCGGCGAGCCACCGGCGGCGGAACCCGTGACCTTCGAGCCCGACGACATCACCACCGAGGTCGGCGAAATCATCCGGCGTCACTTCGAGGCGCATCCCGGTCGGCTCGACCTGGAGAGTCTGCCCGCGACCGCCGCCGACGCGGAGCGCGTGTGGGCGTGGGCGAAGCGGGCCTGCCTGCCGGACTTTGGTCCCTACGAAGACGCCATGAGCGTGCGGTCGACCACCCTCTTTCACACCCGCGTTTCGCCGCTGCTCAACATTCATCGTCTCTTGCCGCGGCAGGTCGTCGACGACGCGGCGGCCCTGCCGCTTCCGCTCAGTAGCCAAGAAGGCTTCATTCGTCAGGTCATCGGGTGGCGCGAGTTCATGCGCCACGTTCACGAGCGAACCGACGGCTTTCGCGATCTTCCGGACGGATGGCCGAGCGGCGCGGTGGCCGATGGGCCCGGCGACGGCGGCTACGAGGCGTGGTCGGGGGTCCGGTGGGAGCCGCCGGAGGATGACGTGGCCGAAGACGGTGGCGCGACCCCGTCGTACCTCGGCGCAGGGTCTGGGGTTCCGCCGGCGTTCTGGGGCGCGAAATCCGGATTGGCGTGCCTCGACCGCGTCGTGCAAGACGTATGGCAAGAGGCCTACAGCCATCACATCACGCGGCTCATGGTCCTCGGCAATCTCGGGACCTTGCTCGACCTATCCCCCCGCGCGCTGACGGACTGGTTCTGGGTCGCCTATGCCGATGCGTACGACTGGGTGGTGGAGCCGAACGTCCTGGGGATGGCCACCTTCGGTCTCGGGCCGCTGTTCGTGACCAAGCCGTATGTGTCGGGCGCGGCGTACATCGATAAGATGTCCGACTACTGCAAGGGCTGTCGATTCCACCCGAAGAAGACCTGCCCCATCACCCCGATGTACTGGTCGTTTCTCGGTCGTCACGAGCGCAAGCTGGCCGACAATCCGCGAATGAAGCTGATCTTGGCCAGCTGGCGCAAGCGCGGCGAAGAACAGCAAGCCCACGACGACCGGGTCTTCGGGGCGGTGATCAGAGCCCTCGAGGCCGGCGAAGAGGTGCCGAGTACGGTGGTCACGTCGGCGCGCTGACCGATCCTCAATCCTCTTCTACGACCACCGGGTGAGGTCCGGCCGCGAGCCGGCCCTCGAACCCGCGCGAAGGGTCTTTGCTGTCTTCGACGTCGCTCATGATCTTGAGGTCTTCGCCCTCGAGGCGCGCCATCAGGGCGCAGGCCGTCGAGTCTCCGACCACGTTGGTCGTGGTTCGGAACATGTCGAGAAGGCGATCGACGCCGAGGATCAGGGCGAGGCCTTCGGTCGGAACGCCGACCGCGGTCAGGACCATGGCCAAGGTAATCATGCCCGCGCCTGGGACGCCGGCCGCACCGACCGAGGCGAGGGTCGCGGACAACACGATGGTCGCCTGGTCGGCCACGGACAGGTCGAGGCCGTAGATCTGGGCGATGAAGATCGCCGCCACGCCCTGGTAGAGGGCGGTTCCGTCCATGTTGACGGTGGCGCCGAGGGGCAGGACGAAGCTGGTGATCTTCGGGCTGATGTTGACGTTGTCTTCACACGCCTCCTTGGTGACGGGAAGGGTCGCCGATGACGACGACGTCGAAAAAGCGACCAGCAGCGCTTCTTTGATCGCGCCCAGGAATGGCAATACGGGCAGACGAGCTCCGAACTGCACCACCGAGCCGTAGGTGATCATGACGTGGAGGAGGAGGCCGAACACCACCACCAGCCCGTAGACCGCGAGCGCCGCGAGCACCGACAGGCCCGTACTGCCCACGACTTTGAACAGGAGCGCAGCCACCCCGAACGGAGCGAGGGCCATGGCCACGTGGACGAGCATGACCATCGCGTCGTTCAGCCGATCGAAGACGTCGACCACCAGTTTGGCCCGGTCTTCTTTCATCAGGGTCAGCGCGACGCCCAGCATCAGGGCAAAAAAGATGATCTGCAGCATCTCTCCCGACGCGAGCGCACCGATGGGGTTGTTGGGGACGATGCCGACGATCTGGTCCGTCAGGCTCGGGGCGGCGGCCGCATTCTCTTCGAGCCCTCCGACGGAACCACTGGAGCTGCGGAGCAGATTCGCGC
>JANQQN010000582.1 GCA_028289325.1 Myxococcota bacterium
TGCACCTTAGAATTCAGATTCCTGCCCTCGACGAGGCGAAGACGATCCGCTGGGTGTTGGAACGGTCCATAGAGGCCGGGCGTGACCTCATCGGGTGCCAACGGATCTCGGAATGCTCGCTTCTGCTCATCGACGACGGCTCTCAGGACGGGACCGCGGACCGCGCCCGCGACTTTGCGCGGCAGGCGCCGGAGTTGGCACTGATTCGACACCCTGAGCCTCGCGGTCTCGGCCGCAGTTTCCGTGAGGGGTGGCAGCGCGCCCGACGCGACGCGGTGGACATCTTGGTCCACGTCGATGCCGACGGGCAGTTCGATCCGTTGGACCTGCCGCGCCTCGTTCACCCCGTCCTCGATGACGGCGTTGATCTCGCGCTCGGATCTCGGGCCGCCGGTATACCGCCGCGACCGTCGATGGCCCTCGTCGACCGGTTCGGGAACTGGATGTTCGCGCAGCTGGTGTCCGCTTTGGGCGGCCAGCGCATTCGAGACGTCTCGTGTGGATTTCGCGCCTTTTCGGGCCGCGCTATTCGTGCGCTGGAGCTGAAAGGCGACTTTACGTACACGCATGAGACCGTGCTCCGCGCGCTTTGGGCTGGGCTGTCCGTGCGCGAGGTCCCGGTGCCGGTGCGAGGTCGGCGGGCTCACGGTCGCTCGCGAATCGCGCGCAGCCGCCTGCGCTACGGCCTGGAAGCCGGTCGAGTCATCGTGCAAACCATATCGACGCCATGATCCGGCGCTGGGAGGGGCGTCGCGTCCTGATAGTGACGTCTTCTTACCCGGCGCATCGTTTCGACTACCGCGCTCGCTTCGTTCACGATGGCGCGGTCGCGCTGGTCAGGGAAGGGGCGCAGTGTCGGGTTCTGACCCCCAGCTGGGGGGCGACCGCGCAACGCGAGCAGATCGACGGCGTCGAAGTTTTGCGCTTTCGGTACGCGGGTCATCGCCGCCGACCCGTGGCCGGTGACCGCGGTATCCCCGAAAACCTGCGCCGCGATCCCGGGCGGGTGCTGTTCGTTCCTTTCTTCGCCCAAGCTTTCCTCCGCGCCGCGAAGCGAGCCGCCGTCGCTTGGTCTCCGGATGTGGTGCTGGGCCACTGGTTATTGCCGAGCGCGGTGGTAGCCGCTTCTGCGAACCTTCGTGGCCTATGGATCGCTCATGGCAGCGACACCAAACTTCTCGCCCGCTTGCCCGGACGACGCTCGTTGACCGATCACCTTCGTCGAAGCGGCGTGATCGTCGCGACCAGCCAGCATTTGTCGGCATGCCTACAGCGGGCGGGGCTCGGGGCGGCCGATGCGGTCGTCCCGGTCGGTGTCGAGCTTCCGCCGAGCCGATCGTTGGCCCCGTCGTCGGCATCGGGGTTTCGGCTCCGTGTTGCCGCGTACGGCCGGTGGGTCGAGGGCAAGGGCTGGCCAGAGCTGATCGCCGCCGTCGGTCGGGTGGACGGCGTGCGCCTGCAGATCGCCGGCGATGGCCCGCTCGCGTCGCGACTCGAGGCCCTCCGCCTCCGTTACCGAGATCGGATCGAACTGCGGCCCCCGGTGGTCGGCGCGGCGGCCAAAGCGGAGTTCTTGCGCGACTGCGACCTGTTCGCGTTCACCGGGCAACGAGGGGATCGCGAAGACAACCTGCCCGTGTCGGTCGTCGAGGCGATGGCTCACGGGCGCCCCGTGCTCGCGACCCGGGTCGGTGCGATGACCGAGTTGCTGAGCGGGGGAGGCGGGTGGCTCGTCGAGCCCGCCGTCGACGCGGTGGCGGCGGCCCTCACGGGTCTCGACCGTGCAGAGTGCCGGGAGGTCGGCGCGCGGGCGCGGCGGTCCGCCGAAGGTCGCGGGTGGCCCGCGGTCCTTCGGGGATGGCACGACCTCGCTTTTCCTTGCCGTCAGCGCGCGTAGCGGTCGAGAACCGGGAGCATTCGCCGCAGCGTTTCCGGGCGGCTGGCGCTGAGGGTCTCCGTTTCTGCGGGATCCTCGACCACGTCGAAAAGCTGGTAGTGACCGCCTCGGGCGTCGTGGACCAGATGATGGTCGCCGGTGATGAGGCTCGCACAGTGATCGCCCCACGACAATGCCCACCCCTTACCACCGTCGAACGCCCGTTCGAACGTCGACGAGAGGTCTCGCCCTTGCATAGGCTCGTCGGTCACATCGAGCCCGACCAGGGCGGCCACGGTCGGGAGAATGTCGATGGTCATCGCCCAGTAGTCCACTTGGCGCGGGTCGGGCCCGCCCTCGGGGAGCCGAACGAACAGCGGGATATGCACGTCGTGAAGGTAACAGCTGCCGTGCAGGAGCGATCGGCCGTGTTCCCCCAGCGCTTCCCCATGGTCGGAGCTGACGACGACGACGGAGCGTTCCCACCGATCGTAGGACCGCAGGAGGCTGCGAAACTCATCGAAGCACCGATCGAACAGGTGAACGGCGGCGTCGTAGGTTCCCGCGGTATCGATACCGAACTTCTTGTCTTCGGGTCGGAAGCGATGGGGCACGTGGGCGTCGATCGAGTGCATCCACAGCATGAGAGGCTTGTCTTTGGGGGCATCATCGAGCGCCGCCCGGAGGTTCGTCAGGCCCGCCAAACAGTCCTCGGTCCAATCCTCGCGCCGATCGAAGCCTCGTGCGTGACGAAAGTGCGGTCGGGCGGGAAGGACGGCGATCCGATGGTATCCGGCGCGACCGAAGACCCGGGTCCATCGCCCCTCGGGATCCACCTGGGCCGCCCGCCGAAATGCCCAGTCTCCGGACAGCAGCGCGGGAACGGCGTGATCGGTGTAGGTGAAGTTGGTGGCCGCGCGCACGAACCGGAAGGCTCGCCAACGTTCGAGGTGGGGGGTGACTTGTTGGGCGCGGGGGCCAAAGAACCGGTCGGCGCGTAAAGTGTCTCCGGTGAACAGGAGCACGTCATGGCCGGGGAACAACGGTGCGGCGCTCTTCGGGGGCGAAGCGCCCACGACCGCCCGAACCGCATCATCGGAGGCGATCGCGGTCGGATGATCTGGAAAGAGCCTAACCAAGCCCGCTTGGAGCTTCTGAACCACGAGCGTGCGCTCGAAGCAGCGGTGTAGGGCTAGGCCACGGTCACCCGACCCGCTGATGGATATCAGTCCCGCGCCGATGCCCACCGCGCCGACCACGGTCACCACCGCCCACGCCCCGCGAGGTGCCGCGCGGGGCGCGAGGGCCCATAAAGCCCCCAGCCCGCATAGACCGGCCATCACCAGCAGCCCGCGGTGCGGTCGAATATATTGAATGGGCTGAATGCTGGTCGCGGCGAGGAGTACCACGGCGAGGACGAGCAAGGTCACGCCGACCGCGCGCCGGATGACGGGCCGCGTCGCCACCCACGGACCCAAGCCGCCAGCGATCGCCGCCGAGCCCGTGAGGCCGACGGCGACCACGGTGGCGACGAGGCCGGCGTACCCGCTTCGCTGAATGCCCGCGCCTTCCGTCAACACCGCCGCGAACCAGATCGCCGGCCCAAGGGCCCCGATGGCGCCGACGAGGACGCCGACCCACGGCGGGTGGGGTTCCAGCTTCCGCGCCGCGGCGCGGATCGTCAGCTCGACCACCATCGTTGCCGCGCCGACGAGACCCACCGCCAGGAGTAGGTAGGCGGCCGTGGTCATCGCGGCGCGATCGCTTTGGCCCTGACCGATGAAATAGCCGTCGATGGCGCACAAGCCGAGGGCCACGGCCACGCTGCGCCAGGAAACCAAGGACCTCCGGGGGGCGGCGGGCGGACGCGGCGGATTGCGACCCACGTCGGTCATCCGTCTCGCGCCGCTCGACGAGGCGCGCGCGTCGACGAGGCATCGGTGGGCGGCGAGGGTTTCGGGGTCGCCGCGGGGCCGGGAATGCGGCCGGCGACACGAGGCTGGCCCGCGGACAAGGGCGCGGGCTGGGCGGAGGCGAGGGCGCTCATCTCGTGGCACAGATCGAGGGCGGTCTGGACCTCCAAGTCGTAGGCGATAGCGGTTTCCGTCAACGCGACTTTCCTTTGTTCGAGCGCGAATCGCCGATCGGCGGCGGCGGGGTCGCCTCGGTCGGACCGGGACCGGTCGCGCTCAAGTTCGGCGGCGAGCGCGTGTCGTGGGTTTTCGGCCAAGAAGCTGTGGTGCGCATCGGCCCGGGCCACGGCTTCGACCGCGCCCACAAGGGCCGCGCGCACATCGTCCTTCAATGCCTCGGACGCGGTCGAGGATAACAGGACGGGGGCCGCGCGAGAGAACGCCTGCGCGCTCAGATGTCGGCTGCGGTGGTGATCGAGGGCCTTCAACGGGGCGGTGAGGGCCCGGATCGCGGCGCCGAGTTCGGTCTGCGGGCCATCATCGGAGGAGGGCGCGAGTATGGGACGGCGCGTGTACCATAGCACGGCAGCGATCCCCAGCACCCCGAACACCGCGGGCAGCGCGCCCAGCCACGCCGAGCGCCAGCCCATGGCGTGAAGGAGTACCGCGACCCCTGTCGTCGCGACGAAATGCCAGCCCAAGGCGGCGATCGCCTCCGTCGTCGAGGCTTCGGAGGCCCGCAGAGAAGGACCGAGAAGCGCTCGGGTGTGAACCACCGTCGCTTCGGCGCCGACCTCGCGGGCTTCGGACGCCAATTGCTCGGCTGAGGTCTTTGACACGCCGACCGCCAACGGAATCGGTTGAAACCTCAGGCGATGCTTCAGCCGGGTCGCCGAGTCCAGTCGCAACGCCGACGGATGCCGGCGAAACAGCCAGTCGGCTACCCCATCGACGTTCTGGAGCCGGTCGAGCTGGACCGCGTAGGGGCCGCGGGTCAGCGACCAATCGACGGGCTCGCCGCAGCCGGGGCAAAGCGGAAGGTCGAGGATCCGGCTCGTGCCGCAGCGAGGGCACGGAAGTCGCGCCTCGAGGGCCTTACCGAGGCGAATGGAGGGTTTCGTCAGCGCCTCGGCCAGCTCGCGGGCGGTCGCGTAGCGATGCTCGGGCCTCGGGGCCGTGGCCCGGGCGACAACCGCGCTGACTTCGATGCCGACCTCCGGTCGAAGGCTGAACACCGTCGGACCGAGGCGTTCGTCGGGGTCGTCTAGGGGGGCGTGGTCGCTACCGGTGACTGCGGTCGTTCCGGTCAGCATCTCGAATAGAATCACGCCAAGGGCGTAGACGTCCGCGCGCGGATCCGCGACCGAGGACCGGAGGATCTCCGGGGCAATGTATTGGGGGGACCCGATCACCGCGCCGGTTCGGGTCAGCGTCGCGGCGGCGCTGAACCAGGCGACGCCGAAGTCGAGGATGACCGGACCGCGATCCGGGTGGAGCATGACGTTGGCGGGCTTCAGATCTCGATGGAGGATCCCTCGGTCGTGGCAGACGGCGACGGCTTCGGCGAGCCGTCGACCGGCGCTGACGGCGGCAATGACCGGTAACGCGCCGCGGGCCAGGCGCTCGGCGAGGGTCTCGCCCTCGAGGTACTCGAGAACGAGAATCTCGAGGTCTCCGTGACGGGCAGTGCGGATCGACCGGGCCACTGCAGGGTGCGAAAGGCGGGAAAGTAGCTGAAACTCGCGGTCGAACCGCGCACGCCCCACCGGGTCTGCACCTCGGAGGGGATCGAGCACTTTGAGCGCCACGACGACGTCATCGACTTCATCGAGGGCCCGGTACACGCAGGCCATGGCGCCCTCGCCGATCTTGCCCTGCACGCGGTATCGGTCCCCGAGCCGGAGCCCCACCGGCAGGGACCACACCACCAGATCGTCGTCCGGACTGTCCGAGGTGGCATTCACAATTGGTCCTCGCCGTCGCTCGTTTCGATCGATTCCCCGAGCCAGGTTCGGGCGGCCCGGGTTTCGAGCTCGCCGGCAAGACGAAGAAACTCGAACCGAAGCTGCTGATCGGGGTCGGATTCGAGGATGCAGC
Organism: Myxococcota bacterium; assembly: GCA_028289325.1. Taxonomy (GTDB): domain Bacteria; phylum Myxococcota; class Kuafuiibacteriia; order Kuafuiibacteriales; family Kuafuiibacteriaceae; genus JANQQN01. The sequence goes on from JANQQN010000582.1 coordinate 5,887, forward strand.
GAGCGGTGAGCGAGCGTTGCTCCCGCGGAGTGCTCCGACCGGCGGCGGCGACCTCCTCCACCGCGGACCACAGCTGGGCGGCGTCCTCGGTCGACAGGCCGCTTTCGAGCTCGGCCGCGTGACGGATCGCCGATCCTGCGAATCCGTCACCGTGAGTGGAGGGCAGGCATCGCATCGACCGCCGTGAACTCGGCGGGGTGCGACGGCCGGCGCGGATCAATCGCTCTCGGTCGATCCCTTCGAGCGAAGCACCGGCGTCCTTGCCCAGCTGTAGCTTGCGCCGGAGCACGAAGACCCACCCTAGGAGCAGCGCCCCGGCGAGACCCAGGGGCAGTGCCGTGGGCCACATCAGGAGCCAGCGCAACGCGATGGGCACGGTCGCCGGTTGACCGCGATACGGTCCGCCGACGGGGATGGGGCTCTCGAGCCCGCTCTGCGGGCTCCGGGAAGGGAGGTCCACGGGCGCGACCGGGGCGGCGGCCGACGGCGCACTCATCCGCGGCAAGGCTTCGAGGATGGCGACCTCAAGCGGAACCACGACCAAGACCCCGATCGCGAATACGGCGCTGGCTATCGCGCGAGCGCGCGCGGGAGGGCGGGCGACGGGCTGCCCTCGGGCCCTGACGAATAGGCGTTCCCAAAACGAAGGTGCGGCGGAAAGGGGAGGCCGCACATCCCGCCCGCCCCAAGTCTTGGTCGCGAGGATGCCGATGGCCCCGACCAGCGCGGCCGCGGTCGCCAGCACCCCCGCCGCGCCGAACGCCGACCCAAAGCTGTTCTCGAGGAAATAGACGCTCGCGGCGGCATGAGCGATCGGCACGTAGGCGAGCCCGAGCAGCGCCCCCGCGACGGCGAGCCGCCGAAGATTGTGGGGCGCCACGACAACTCGGCTGCCTCGATCGGCCAGCAAACCCCCGGGCGCGCTCGCCTGCAGCAGCTCATTGCCGATGAGCGCCGCGATGAATACATTGGCGCCCAGCAGCAGCAACATCGGCAGCGACAGCAGCGGAGCCGAGAAGAGGATAACGAAGAACGCGACGGCCAGGCTCGCTATCGCGCGAGTTTCGAGTCGCGCCCGAGCCGTGGTCTCCGTCGCGACGCCGACCTTGTCGAGGTCGGCGGCGAGCTTGGCGGCCTGGCCTTCAGCGATGTCGGCGATCAGCACGGGGCGGGCGGTCGGGGCGAGCAATGCCGCTTGCGCGAGAGCCTTCAAATGACGGGGTCGCGTCCGCTCAGGAAATCGATCCGCCAGCAGTTCGACGAATCGAGCTGCGTCTTGGACCCCGGTCAGTCTTATCGTGTGGCTGCCGGCAGAGAACGCGAACGGCCGCTCGCTGCCGCAGTGGGGACAGAAGCCGGCATCGACGGGCAGCGGGGCGCCGCAGTGCAGACAAGGCGGCTGGGCGCTCTTTCGGTACGCGCGAGCCCGTTCCTCCTCAGGATGGTCGAGGGCCCACAGGGCCCGCGCCGCCGACGCAAACCGCGCCTCGGGGGCGCGGGCCAGCGACCGATCGACCAGCCGGGCCAGGCCTTCGGGGGTCTCGGGGCGGGCATCGATGACCGACGGGGTGTCCGTACGGGCGCGGCGAAAAGCCAACTCGGCGAGGCTGTCGGCGGTCACCGGGGGGCGGGCGGTCAGGCACTCGAAGAGGGTCGCACCGACCCCATAGATGTCGACTCGAGGGTCGTACACCGAGCCCGAGAACAGCTCTGGGGCCATGTATTCCGGCGTTCCTACCGTGGTGCCGGAGGCCGTGAGCTGGGCGGAGGCATCGAGTCGAGCCGATCCGAAGTCGAGCAGGTAGATCCGATCTTCGCTGGATACGCGGACGTTCTGCGGCTTGATGTCGCGGTGGACGATCCCCGCCCCGTGAGCGGTCGCGAGTGCTTCCAGCAGCGCCCGGGCCACCCGATCGACCAGGGCGAAGGGCAGGGGACCTTTCCTCAGGATCCGGGCCTTGAGGTCCTCGCCTTCGACGAAATCCATGACGATCGTTGGCTGACGCTGCCACTGGATCAGGTCGCGAACGGGAACGATGCTCGGATGACGCAGGCGCTGCAGCGCTATCAACTCCCGGCGCAGCCGGGCGACGGCCTCATCGTCGCGGACCAGATGGCGGTGTAGGCGCTTGAGGGCCACGGTGCGGCCGGAACGGCGGTCCGTGGCCTTGAATACGTGGCTCGTTGCCCCCGACCCGCACAGGGACACATCGCCGAATCCCGGCGGAGCCACCAGAGGCCTCGATGTATCGACCGCAGGCACCGGACGCGCAGACTACCCTGGCCGACGCCGGACCTTGAGCACGGGGCGATGGATTTCTCATTTCGGCGCCGCGACGGATACGTCGACCGACGGCGGAATCCGGATTACTCGACGACGATCAGCTCGAGGCGCAGGGACGGGGCGACCCGGATGATCCCGCGGTATTGGGCGGTGCCCCCGAGGGGCGGTGCCGGGGGACGGCACACGACGCCGCATTCCGTACCCGTGCAGCCGGGCATCGGAAAGCACGGGCTCTCCACGAGGACCGCTTCTCCAACCCGCACCGACGCGGTGCAGTCGTTGCAGCAAGGATCCTCCGGCGAGCACGATCGCGACGTGCACCTCACCGCACCAACGGTCGCCGTCCCGATGACCGTGATGACCCGGCCGTCGAGGGCGGGCGCTTGCGCGGCCAGATCCGACTCGGCGACGGTGGCCGTCGACGCTGCGCTGCACAGAGGGTCGATGCCGCTGTCGGTCGCCCCTGCGTCGTCGACGGGGACGCCCACCAACCCGAGGTCGGAACGCATCTGCGCGTCGGCGGCGTCGGTCGCCCCATCGGGGGTGTTGCTCGCGTCGTCCGATACGCCGGTGTCGTCGTCGAAGCCGGCATCCAGGGCGCCGTCCAAGGGAGGCAGGGCGTCACCTACGACGACGTCGCCGTCGAGGGACAGGCGAATCGGATCCGCGTCCGTACAGCCGACCGCCGTCGTTGCGACGACGGCCAAAAGCCCAACGAGACAACAACGCATCATGAGGTTCCCGCGGTCTTTGCCGCGAATACATGGTTGAATCCATAGCGGGCCGGGTCAACACCAGAGACGGCGGCAACGCGGACCGGTCAGCGGCCGTCAAACGATAGACGTACGTCGCCGTCGCTGGTCGTGGCCTCCAACAAACCCCCGCCTCCGTTAACCGTGCCTTCGACGTGACCGGTGCGGTTCTTGCCTTCGAAGGCGACCGCACCGCGCATTTGCACTTCTTCCCCGCGCAGCTTGACCTTCAGGCCTGCGCCTTCGCCGACCCGGATCGTGATGTCTCCGTCGGACGTCTTGAGCTTCGTGCTGTCCGCGGTGATGCCTTTCGTTCGAATGTCGCCGTCGGCGGTCTCCAGGACGATGGACGCCACGCGCGCGTTCTTGAGAACGATGTCGCCGTCCGAAGTCCGCGCCGACGCGGATCGCCCAGAAACCTTGGCGATACGGATATCACCGTCAGCGCTGAGCGCGGTCACGGTCCCGTTGGCGCGCTCGATGGCGATGTCGCCATCTTTCGTTCGCGCGTCGATGTCGAACCGCTCGGGGGTCTTGATGCGAATGGTCATGCCGAAGCCTCGACGGTAGTCCAACATGCCGTCCGACCGCGGGCGCCGGGAACGAACGCGGACCACCTCGCCGTCCGAGTCGGCCTTGAAGGCCAGCTTCTTGAAGGTTTCGCGGGCCCAGTCGACATCCGACGAACGGACCTCGACTTCGATCTCGACGCCGTTCGCCGAGCCCCCGGAGACCACGATGTCCGCGTCGTCGACGTCCACGTCGAGCATCCCGCCGGCCCCTACGGCGAGGCGTTTCGTTTCGACGGTGGTGCGGCCCCAGTCGCCGGCCGACGCGGTGGAGACGGTCAGCGCGCACAGCAAGAATCCAACTGCGATCGATTTCGTAGCCATGACTATGCTCATGAACCGAGTGATCCGGGCGCGCAAGTGCAAGCCCGAACCTGCACAGGCGCAGTCGATGGCCTTCAGTCATCTCGGTCGGATCCGAAGTCGTGGCGGGCGCCCCGGAGAATGCAGGTTTAATTGCGGCGCGGTCCGATGGTGTCGGCCAACAGCGCCGGTCGGCGTTGATGACGAGCATCCACCGCGGTTACGCTCGCTTTACATTGGCCGAGAAACACTCCCTCACGACCACCGCGCTTCACGCCGACCGCAGCCTCGAGACGGCATCGGGAATCGCCCCACCGATCATGCAGTCGGTGACTCACCGAGCCGACGGCGCCGAAGACTTCGCGCGGCGGGCGACGGACCCTCTGTACGACGAGTTCTACGCGCGGCACGGCAACCCCACCAGCTCCCGCATCGCGAAGGTGGTCGCGGATCTGGAGGGGGCGGAGGCCGGCATCATGTTCGCTTCGGGGATGGCCGCGATCAGCACCGCAGTGCTGGCCCACGTGCGGGCCGGCGATCACGTGGTGGCGCAAGTGAGCCATTACATCAGCACCACCCACCTGATGACGAAGTTTCTGCCCCGTTTCGGCGTCGAAGTGACACAGGTCGACCAGCGCTCCGTCGACGCGTTCGCGGCGGCGCTTCGCCCGAATACGCGAGTGGTCATGACCGAGACTCCGGTGAACCCAACGATGCAGCTGACCGACCTGGCGGGGGTGGCTCAACTTACGGAAGGTCGAGACGTCGTGACGATCTGCGACAACACCTTTGCGTCGCCCTTCAATCAGCGACCGATCGAGCTCGGTGTCGACGTCGTTTGCCACTCGGCCACCAAGTACATCGGCGGACACCATGACCTTCTCGCGGGGTGCGTCGTGGGGGCGCGCGCGACGGTGGAGCGGGTCTGGGACACCAGCATGACCCTCGGCAACCAGCCCGCGCCGTTCAACGCGTGGCTCGCGCTCAGGGGGGTCAGGACCTTGTCGCTTCGAATTGGCCAGCACAACGCGAACGCGACGGCGGTGGCCAACTATCTCGCCACGCACCCCAAGGTCGAAGAGGTGCATTACCCCGGTTTGGCCACCCATCCTCAGCACGACCTCGCTCGGCGTCAGATGACGGGCTTTGGTGGTCTTTTGACCTTCGTTCTCAAGGGTGGATACGAAGCGGGGGTTCGTTTCCTCCGGGGGACCGAGTTGATCCAGAACGCGGGCAGTCTGGGCGGGGTGGATTCATTGGCCATCCAGCCGGCGGCGATGTGGGGAGGGCGCCTTCCGCCAGAAGTGATCGCCGAGCAGGGTTTGGCGCCGGGAATGATTCGACTCGCAACCGGTCTCGAGCAAACCGACGAGCTTCTGGCGGACGTCGACCGAGGGCTGGCCGCGGCCTGACTCAGTCTTTGCCCCAACGGCACCGCGTTTGTGACATCCGCCAGCGGCGGATTTCAGCGCTTCGCTCAAGCGCCGAATACGACGTCGATGCCCGAACATCCAGGTGTTGGCGAGTCGCTGGCGGGCCGTGATGTGGGGCCCATCGGCGATGATCGGGCCCGGTGGGGTCCGGCGATCCATGCTGGGATTGCCATCGCCGTCGTCGAGACGAGCCAGGAGCACGTCTGGTGCAACGAGCCTTACGGGCGTTTTATCGGAAGGCCCGCCGGCGAGGTGGTGGGGATCAAGCTCGCGGATGCGCTCGGTGATCCGGCAGACCTGTCAGCGGGGTGGGAGAACGTCGTCGCCGGTCACCGACTCGCCTTCGAGGTATGCTTAACCGCGCTTAGCGGCGACATTCGATATGGGCTCGTCGACGTCAACCGATTCGAAGACGAGGTCGGATTTCGAGTCGTGGTTTCGATTCAAGACCAAACTGCGGCCCGGCACGCGCTCACCGACCTGCAGCGGTACTACAGCATGGTCGCCTACAGCATGGACGCGATCATCAGTCTCGACCCCTCGGGAAACGTCGCAACCTGGAATGCAGGGGCTCAAAACCTCTACGGGTACACCGCCGACGAGATCCTCGGACACGCGTTGACCACGCTTTCGGTTGGCGAATCGGAGTCCTTTCTCGCGGATCTCGCCGGTCGGGTCATGGACGGAGAGGTAGTGGAGGGGGAAGTCCAGCAGCGTTGTCGCAACGGGACGGAGCTGTGGGTTAGCACGCAGGCTTCGCCGATCTACCACCGGGTGGAAGGAATCAGCGGGGTCCTGCTCATCGCGCGTGACGTAACCCACCGGCGGGAGATGGAGGAAGAACTCCGGGCCGCGAAAACCAAGGCTGAGGAGGCGGCGGTGGCCAAGAGCCGATTCCTCGCCAATATGAGCCATGAGATCCGGACACCGATGAACGGCATCTTGGGCATGACGGATCTGCTGCTCGATACTTCGCTGAGCACCGAACAGCTACAGTACGCGGAGACGGTCAAGACCAGCGGCGTTACGCTGCTCGAGCTGATCAACGACATCCTGGACTTTTCCAAGATCGAGGCTGGCCACCTGGAGCTGGAGTCCATCCCCTTCGACGTGACCGAGACGCTCGACGGCGTGCTGGACGTCATGGCTCAGCCGGCGGCTCGAAAGGGTTTGGAGCTCACCGGCTTCGCCGACCTCGACGTGCCGTCAATGCTGGTCGGGGATCCGGGGCGGCTTCGGCAGGTTCTTCTGAATCTCACCAACAACGCGGTCAAGTTCACAAGCGAAGGTGGGGTTGCACTGCGGGTGCAACGGGCGGACGGACGGCATCTTCGCTTCGAGGTCGAGGACTCGGGGATCGGGATCCCTCAGAGCCGCCGGCGCCGGCTGTTCAAAGCGTTCAGCCAGGTCGACGCGTCTACGACGCGGCGGTTCGGCGGCACGGGGCTGGGGTTGGCGATCTGCCGGGAGCTGGTCGAGATCATGGGAGGCTCTTTGGCCGTCGATTCCGAAGAAGGAGTGGGCTCGACCTTCTGGTTCACGCTCGAGCTCCTGGAGGCCACTGCGGGCGCCGTCGATTCCCGCGGGGACGATGCAAGATGGTCGACGCCGCGTCTCGATGGCCATCGCATCCTCATCGTCGACGACTCGGTGGAGAGTCGGCGCATCCTTCGAAAATACTGTGAAGCGTGGGGGGCGGAGGTGGTTACAGCGCCCGATGGCGCCGCCGCAACCAGCGCGATGACCGAGGCGTTGGACGCCGGCGTCCCGTTCACCATCGCCCTCCTGGACCACGGACTGGGGGCGCATACCGGCTTGATGCTGGGTCGACGATGGCGCGAAGAAGGGCCGAAGACCCCGATGTCGATGACCTTGATGGCCTCCTACGCCGACAGCGATGCCGCGAAAGAGGCCGTCAACAGCGGCTTCGACGGGTACCTGATGAAGCCGATCAAGCGAGCCGCGCTGGCGGAGCAGTTGAAGCTGGCTCTCGGCTCAGGCCGACGCCCAGCTCTCGCCGAGCGCCGGTCCGCGTTCGACGGGCATGGGGTCAGCGATCAACGCCGGCAGCAGACGCTGATCCTCGTGGTGGAAGACAACGTCGTCAATCAGAAGGTCACGCTCGGTATGCTCCGCCGCCTCGGCTACCCCGCTGTGATCGCCCCCGACGGTGCGGCGGCGGTGAAGATGTTCAGCGAACGCCCGTACGACGTCGTGCTCATGGATTGCCAAATGCCCCGCATGGATGGCTATCAAGCGACGGCGGTTCTGCGGTCGCTCAACCGGGCGGGGGCCCGGGTGCCGATCGTGGCGATGACCGCCAACGCGATGGTCGGAGATCGTGAAGCCTGCATGGCCGCGGGCATGGACTACTATCTGTCCAAGCCGATATCGGTTCAGTCGTTGTGTTCCGTCTTGGAGCAAGTTCTGAGTTCGGGTCGGGTCGAGCACGCGGGATGACTCCGTCGCAGCGTCCGATCCGACCGGGTCATTTTTTCATGCACCGGTCGTCCTGACCTGATCTTCCTGCCCTCGCCGACCGAACCTCCCGCCATCGGGAATGGTCCGGCAATTGCTCAGTGGGCCACGTGAACGGTCTGGCGGCGGCGTGAGCCTTCGCTGGCACGAGGAAGGAAATTCGCATGCAAGCGTTGCAGAGCAAACCGGGAGCGTCGTCAGTCCTGGGCGGACCGGATTCGAAGATCGAGCATTCAGGCTCCCGGAGGGCGCTCGTTGTTGAGGACGAGCCGATCCTGCGCCAGCACATCGCCCGCATCCTCAGCCGGAGGGGATTTGTGGTCGATCAGTCCTCGGAGGGCAGTAGTGCGCTCGGATTGCTCTCGAAGGGGGACTACGACGTCGTGATCACCGATCTCGTTCTTCCCCGGGGGAGCGGGCTCGATGTCGTCGCGTTTGCATGCGACGGCCGCGAGCCGAGCGCTGTGGTCCTCATCACCGGCTATTTGAGCGCTGATGTCGGCCGGCGGGCGTTCGTGGCGGGGGCCACGGACTTTCTCGAGAAGCCCTTCACCCGAGAGCGGCTCCTTCGAACCCTTCCCCAGGCATAGTCTCTCAATACTGAACTCAGCAGTCATCGCATGGGGCTCGCAGGCTGTGGAATCCGGCGGCGTGGCCGATGTTCTCAGTGAGTAGATCGGCTGGCATGGACCTCGGTTCGTCGGTCGGGTGCTGCGTAGACGATGGGGCCGGGTCGAGTAGCCGAGTCATTGGTGGAGTCCATGGCCGACGCCGCGGTGTTGCTTACTCCGCAGCTGTCGCCGGTCTGCTACAATCGATCGTTTGCGGAGGCGACGGGGCTCCGGCCCCGTAAGGTCGCGGCGGAGCTTGTAGAGCGGTCGGTGTTCGATCTGCTAGGCAACACCGACAAGTCCGATGCGAAACACGCTCAGGAGGCGCTGCGGAGCGGGGTCCCGATTCATCTGGGCGAAATGGACGTCCTCAATGCGAGCGGTGACCGCTTCGTCATGATGCAGTCGTTTCTTCCCATCGCCGACGAAGCCGGGGGGGCGGTCGGCGTGGTCGCGGTGTTCCGAGACCATAGCAACGAGGCTCGCGTACAGCTGCGCTACAAAGAGTTGCTTCGCCTGGAGCAGGCCCGGGCTGAAGAGCTCGAGAATCGGGTGGCGGAACGAACCCAGCAGCTGTCGGCCGCTCTCGAAGAAGTCACTCGCCTATCGACCTACGATCCGTTGACCAAGCTGTGCAACCGACGTGCCTTTGACGACAAGGCGCGCAGTGCGTGGCAGGGCGCCACGGACGGATCAGGGCTGGCGGTGATGATCTGCGATCTCGACCACTTCAAGCGGGTCAACGATGAGTACGGTCACCAAGCCGGTGATCGGGTCCTCGTGGCCACTGCGGAGGCGCTGGTGGCGTCGGTGCGACCGACCGACGTCGTCGCCCGCTTCGGCGGGGAGGAGTTCGTGGTCCTCCTGACCGGCGCCCTCGACGGGCAGCACGTCGCCCGGGTCGCTGAGCGCTGCGCAGAGGCGATTCGGGCCTTGCCGATCCCCGCCCTCATCCCGGGGGCGGCGCGGCGTCAAACCATCAGCATCGGGGTCATGAAGTACGCCGAAGGCGTCAAGTCGATCGACGAGATGATCGCCAATGCGGACAAGGCGCTGTACGAGGCCAAACGGACCGGTCGCGATCGCGTGGTGTTCTTCGGCGAGGCGAGCGCGGAGCGCCCGAAGCAGAACGAAGACGTCAAGCCGCGGTTGTTGCTCGTGGATCCCGACGAGCGACGCGCACGCGCGCTCGCCGACCGGCTAGCCGAATGTTACTCCGTCGTGTCGTCGCCGAACGGTATCGAGGCCCTACGGTGCTGTGCTCGACAACCGTTCGACGTGATCCTCAGCGAGGAGGATACGGGCTCCGAGAGCGGGATCTCGTTCCTCCGCAAGTCTTTCGCATTTGCTCCCCATTCGGCTCGAGTTCTCGTCTTGGGGAGCGCCGACGCGTACCTGGCTATCCGGGCCACCAATGTGGGGCGGGTAGACCAGTTACTGCTGCGAGATGACAGCGAGTCCCATCTCATCGAAGCGCTCGAGCACGCCCGGCTCAAGCTCGACCTGGCGGGGACCAAGCGCCTCGGCGGCGAACGCCAGGCCGAGCTGGTCGCCGTTCCCCAGCTCGAAGGTCTACAGGCGATCATGAGGACTCGGGACCTGCCGTATGCCTACCAGCCGATCGTTCGAAGCGAAGACGGCCAGCGCATCGGCTTCGAGGCGTACGCCCGGCCCGAGACCCCCGGTTTTCTCACCCCCAAGCCCAATCCGCTCGCGCTGCTCGAAGTCGCCGAACGAATGGGGGCCCTGTGGGAGCTCGGCCGCATCGGCCGGGTGTCGATCTGTCGCGACATCACCGCTCTTCCGTCGGTGATGCTGGTGTTCATCAATCTCCACATCACCGAGCTGGCCAATGAGCAGCTTTACGAACACGGGCAGACGCTTCGCCACGCCAACCGGGTGGTCTTCGAGATCGCCGAATCGGCGGTGATCCGCGACGGGAGCCGGTTTCGCGAGCAGATAGGTCGGCTGCGAGGCATGGGCTATCGGGTTGCGGTGGACGGGGTTGGGGCGAGCTACGCTGGGCTCGAGGCTTCGCTCGGTATCGAGGCGAACTTCTTGAAGATCGACATGGCGCTCACCCGTTCGATCGAGCGCTGGCAGATCAAGCAGCGATTAGTGAAGAGCATCATTGATCTTGCGGACCAAAACGGCATTCAGGTCATTGCGAAGGGCGTGGAGACGGCCGAGGAGGCCGCGACCCTCATAGAGCTGGGGTGTCGGTATCAGCAGGGCTTTTATTACGGGCGCCCCCGGCCCCTCTCTAGTTGGAGTGAGGATGCAGCTTAACAAAGCACTCGGCCGGGCCGAGGACATCAATCTGTTTCCCAGGAGCGCTCTGAAGATCCGAACCGTGGTGACGAGCCCCAGGACGTCATTCGAGGACCTCGAACGGGCGGTGTCCATCGACCCTGCGCTGAGCGCACAGGTCCTGAAGGTGGCGAACTCACCCTACTTCGGGGTGTCTCGGCAGATTCGAGACCTGCGGCAAGCCTTGGTACTCATCGGCTACGAGGCGACTCGAGATCTCGCGCTCGCGCTGGCGCTGTTGACCTTGGCCCAGCAGGAGTCGGGACCGTCCTCCGCGTTGTACGACCACTCGCTCAGCGCCGCGCTCTGTGCGCGCCTATTGGCTGACAAGGCGTGCCCTCAGCTCGCCGGCGAGGCGTTCGTCGCTGGCTTGTTGCACGACCTTGGAAAGCTCATCGGGCGGCTCGTGCACGAATCAGCCGATGAGTACCCGTGGGCCGTCCAGTCCGACGAGGCGTCGTTGGCCCTAGAGCAGCAGGCGTGCGGTTTCACTCACGCCGAGCTGGGGGCCGCCTGCTTGGAGCGGTGGAACCTCGGCGAATCGACGTGTCTTGCCATTCGAAACCACCATCGCCCGATGGCCGACCCCGTCGAATCCGAGGCGGGGATCCTGGCCCGAGTCGTTCATCTCGCCAACGAGGTCGCTCACCGGCCGGTTCAGCCCTCCGATACGTGGGCTTCGGTCGTGCAGCGCCTGGCTCTCGATGCGCACCTGACCGTCGAGCAGGTCCAGGAAGCAGCCAAACAGGCGCCGAGCGCGAGTGAGAAGTTGGGGTTGGGTTAGTAGACGGTCGGGCGAGCGGCAGGCCGAGATCAGCCTGCGGTGAGGCGGAAACGGGCAGGGTCGAGGTCGTGACGGCGAAGGACGCGTCGCACGTTCGACGGGTCAAGTCCGGAGGCTCGGGCCACGGAAGCGACGTTGCCCTCGTGCTGTTCGAGCAGGGCTCTGAAGTAGTCCATCTCGAACTGCCGGCGAGCGTCGGCGAACGGCATGACCGGCGCCGGGCTGGCCATACGGATGGAACCCGAGTCGCCGGTGACCGGCGAGGTGATGAGCTCGGGAGGAAGGTCCTCGATGTCTACGGTCAGGCCCTCCTGCAGGAGGACGAAGCGCTCCATGAGGTTCTTGAGCTCTCGAACGTTGCCCGGCCAGCTATAGTTGGCGAGCAGGCTTCGAGCCTTGGCGCTGATCCGCATCGGCGGCTGATTGAGGTTCGCTGCCGCCTGATCGATGAAGTGCTGCGCGAGAAGGAATACGTCGTCGCCGCGATCCCGTAGCGGCGGGACCTCTATCGGCAGCACGTTGAGGCGGAAGTAGAGGTCTTCTCGGAAGCCTCCTTCTTTGACCATGTTGCTCAGGTTGCGATGGGTGGCGGCAACGACTCGGGTCTCGACGTGGATTTGTTCGCTTCCGCCAATCCGGCGGAACGATCCGGTCTCCAGGAAGCGAAGCAGCTTGGCCTGCACGTCGAGATGCATCTCGCCGATCTCATCGAGAAACAGCGTGCCTTGGTTGGCGTGTTCGATGAGTCCTTTTTCCCGGGTCTTGGCGTCGGTGAACGCGCCTCGTTCGTGGCCGAAGAGGGCGTTTTCGATGAGGCCTCCGTCGGAAAGCGCACAGTTGAGAGGGATGAAGCTCCCCGTGCACCCGCTGAGATGGTGTAGCTGATGAGCGACGACCTCTTTGCCCGTCCCGCTTTCGCCGAGAATGAGGACGGTCGACCGGCCGGCGCGGGCGAGCTTTTCGACCTTACTCTGCAAAGAGGTGATCTTCGGGCATCGGCCAACCATGGTCTTGGCGATGTCTTCGGTGTTGAGGCGTCGGTCGGAATCGTCGCCGGCAAGGGAGCCGCGGATCGCGGCGTCGAGCGCCGCGAACGAGATCGGTTTGCGCAGGAAGTCTTTGGCCCCCAGCCGTAGAGCATTCAAAAGATTCTCTTCGTTACCAAAGGCGCTCAGGACGACAATCGGGGTCTGCGGTCGAATCTCCTTGGCCCGCCGTAGGAATTCCAAACCATCTACGGGGGACATCTGGAGGTCGGTCATGACCACGTCGGGACACTCGTGAACGAACACCCGTAGCCCCTCGCGGCCGTCCGACGCTTCGAGGCATTCATATCCCGTCGAGGAGAGACGCTCCACGAGCGTGCGCCGCAAGGAGCGGTCATCCTCGTTGATCTGGAGTCTGATGGCGTTCATGTTGCAGCGTCCTCATCGGGGTGATGCGTGTTTCGGAGGGCTCAAGGGACCCGCCGACCGCGATGGGAGGCCGAGGGTGTCGAAGATCAGCGTGCGCAACGCCGGGACGTCGATGGGTTCGGCGACCTCGCCCGATATGCCCAGATGACCGAGCTCGTTGGTTTGACCCGTATGGCGCCCCCGTCCGATGACCAACACTGGCGCCGATGGATGTTCGTTGCCGTCGAGCTCATCGAGAAGAGACCACACCGTCGTGTCTTCGATCTTGATGTCCGCGACGAGGAGGTCGGCTTCGCCTCGCGTGATCCGGTCCGAGGCCTCGTTGTACGACGAGATCACGGCCGGGGTCGCGCCGGCCTGACGTACCGCTTCCGCGGTGGATATCGCCTGCTCGTCGTCGCCGCGCAGAACGAGAACTCGGGGGATTCGTTGTTGGTCATCATCGGTGCGCGACGCCAAGAAAGCAGGAATCTCCACCCGCACCGTGGTGCCGATGCCCGCCTCACTCTCGATGGTGAGTGAGCCGCCGTGAAGGTCGACGATGGTCTGCACGATGGCAAGGCCCAGGCCCGTGCCCTGTCCTGCCTCCTTCGTCGTGAAGAATGGCCGCAGCGCGAGGTCGGCAACCGACTTTGACATTCCTCGTCCTTCGTCGGCGACCTCGATCCTGACGATGTTCGGGCGTCCGGCCGGGGATTCGGCGCGCACGGATAGCGTGGAGCGTTCCGTCCCGTAGATCGCGTCGAGGGCGTTGCCGATCAGGTTGACGAGGATCTGGGTCATCTGGGTCGTGTCGCCCTTCAGCGGAGGGAGGTCGTCGGGGATATCGACGTTCAGCCGGACGGGCTCGTTCGCCAGTCGGTGCTTGAGGATCACCAACGCGGCGTCGACGACCTCGTTCAAATCCACCGGTTCTCGAGCGTCGGGCGACTTGCGAGCAAAGTCTCGGACTTGGCTGACGACCCGCTTTATCCGGTTGACCTCCTGCTGGATCTGCAGGGCGCTCATCTCGATGGTACTGGAATCGATCTCGTCGGACTCGAGGACTTCGAGAACGAGCTCGGTTTCCAGCTGAATGACGCTCAAGGGGCTGTTGACCTCGTGCGCGACACCGGCCGCCACCTGGCCGATAGCCGCCAGCTTGGCCGACTGAATGGCTTGCTCGCGAGCCCTCGCGAGGGCTTCGCAATGGGCGGCGAGAGCGTCGTTCTTGGTGTTGAGCTGAGAATTCAAGCTGATGAGCCGGGCTGCGTTGTCGAGCAGTAGGCCGACCGAACCCAGGAGCTCCCGGTCGGCCTCTTCATCGCTGGCGAGGGCCAGGGTTCGGTTGATCCGGTCGCCGGGCACGGCGAAGAACACGAGGTTGCTGTCGGGTAGGGATCGCTCTGGTTCCAGCTCGGACAATGCATCGAGCCATCCGGGGTCCTCGTCGTCGGACCACGAGCGTACGACGCGCTTGCCGGAGGGGCCATCCTCGAACAGCGCCCCCCGACAGGCTTGCGTCAGGTCGCGAACGGCACTGATCAGGAGGTCGAGCGAGCTGTCCACGTCTCCCGGACGAGCGGAGGCCAGACGCGACAGCTGGCCGATCAGGTTGGCCATCCGGACCTGCCGCTTTTCCTCTCGGCGCCTTCGGTTCCAGCTCGAGACGAGGCAGCGGATCTTTTGCGTGAGCTCGGTAGGGGACACCGGCTTCTGCAGGTAGTCCCACTGGTCCTTTTCCGATGGCCAGAAGAGCCGATCGATCTCATCGATCGTTCGGTCGGTGTACGCGGTGCACACCGCACACAATAGTGCTCGATCGAGCTTTCGGATCGCGCGAATGGTCTCGACGCCGTCGATGCCGGGCATCCGCATGTCGAACACGCCGCAGGCGAACCTCAGCCCCGCGTCCAGGTCTCGCTGCACGACTTCGAGGGCTTGTTCGCCGGAGCCGACACAGGTCAGCTCGAAGGTGGGGGCGGTACTGGAGCGTCGGCGCCGGTGGCGACGGGGCGGGGTCGTCAAGATTTCCCGGTAGGTTTCGATGACCTCCGGATCGTCGTCGACGATGAGGACGCGCCGGTTGTCACTCATACGACGCCTCGTTGGTCGCGATAGGCAGCTTGATTCGCATCGTCGTACCGCCGCCCGGACGTGACGCATGAAGCTCGAGTTCCCCGCCGTTTCGCCGGATCAGGCGCCGAGATATCGGCAGCCCTAGACCGCTGCCTTCGCCCTTCGGCTTCGTAGTGAAGCCGGCGTCGAAGATGCGGGCCTGCATGTCGTCGGGAACGCCCACGCCATTGTCTTCGACCTTGATGGACACGTCATGAGTCGCTATCTCCGCGACGACCGACACCTTTCCGCCCCTCGCGCCGTGGGCCGCCGTAGCTGCCTGACACGCATTTCGGATCAGGTTGGTCAGGACCTGAAGAAGCTCGCCCCGGTCGGCATAGACCGCAATGGGCGTATCCAAGGAGACGCTCAGATGGACCCCCGCTCGGTCGAACGAGTAGGCCATCAGATCTCGAACCTCTCGAAAGACCTGATGCAGATTGAGGACTTCCGGTTCCGCCTCCGCCCTCGCCATACCGAGCATGCCGTGGATGATCCGTTCGATGCGGCGGCCCGCTTTGCAGACCATGTCAAGGATCCGGCGGCGCCGAGCGAGATCATCTTCGAGGTCGCCACACACCTCGGACAGCAGGTCGAGGGGCGAGTCGTCGTCATCGGCGGTGATTCGTTCGGCGAGGCCATCGCGGCCACGGTGCTCGTAGGCTCGCGACCAGTCGGCGGCGAGGGTCGTCAGCTCCGCGATCGTTTCGGATTCGTCCCCCAGCGCGTTGCGAAGGTTCTCCAGGTTGCCAGTGACGGCAGTGAGAGGGTTGAAGACCTCGTGTGCGGCGGCGCCGGCCACCTCGCCGACCGCGGCGAGCCGGGTCGCTTGCAGGAGCTCGTCTTGCGTTTGCGCGAGCTCTCGAGTGCGCTGCCGAACCCGAGACTCGAGCTCCTCGGCGTGCCGGCGTTTCAATGCGAGCAGTCGCTGGTACTTGATCTGAACCCGGTGCTCGGCGGTTCCGTTCCGGAATGTCACGACCACCGCCGGACCGAGCCCGTCGATCGAATCGATCGGCGCCGCGGTCACGGTGAGAACGAGGTCGGTGGTCGAATCGGCGACGACCCTTCCTCGGACGGAGCTGGCGCCGAGCGACTGGCCCAGCGCAGCCGCCCGCTGGGCGATTCGCTCCACCTGCGGCCCACCTTCGAGCACGAGGACGTCGGTCAATCGGGCCCCGGTGGCGATAAGCCGGCGTACCCCGCGCGGTCGTAGACCGCACAGATCGACGAACGTTTGGTTGCAGTACAAGAGACGTTGCTGCTGAGGCTCGACTACCGCGACCGGTTCGGGGGAGCCATCATACAGGCGCTCCAACGTGGAACGCGCGAGAAACACGCCTTCCGAGGAGGCCTGTTCGATTCGTCCATCAGACGCGGTCGAGCCGGGCAGCGACACATAGGGCGGGATCGGCCGACGAGTGTCTCGTTGAACACCCGCGAATCAAGTCGAGGCCGGATCGTTCGAACAATGTGGTGTGCAGCTAAGGCCACCCAGCGGCGGGTCTCGCGTCATGGCGGTGACCCTTGCCACAGTGCTGTCGGGGCCGTTGGCCGCGGATGGCGCGCCCGGCAATCGCGCAGCTAGGGAGAGCTTTGACCACGGGGCCGTCCTGGAGACCGAGGCGGCCGAGTTGTTGCGGCAGGGAGACCGTAAGGAGGCCGCGCGACGGCTGAGCGACGCTTTGGCGGCGTACAAGGCCGCATTGGCCGAGGCCCCGGATGACCCGGATCCCGCGTTGCGCATCGGAACCATCCTTCTGTTCAAGGAGCGGTGCGGGGAAGCCCTTCCGATCCTGGAGCGGTCCGCGCGACTGGCGTTCGATCTCGATCCGGCTCGGGCCGGGCAGCTGACGGCGGCGCAGCTCGCCGGGCGCGCGAAGCTTCGCGAGCTCCTGCTGCTGTACGGCCAGTGTCGACTCGCGAAGGGACCGGACACACGCGGCTTCGCGACTCTGGAAGCGGTGGGGGATCTGAAGCCCGAGGTCAGCTTCTTCCTTGGGCGTCGGTATCTCGACGCCAAGAAGCATAAGGGTGCGCTCAAGCACCTATCCTACTATCTGCGCCACAAACCCGGGGATCTCAAGACGAGGATCGCAGTGGCCAATATTCAGCTGCGTCTCGGTCAGCTCGCAGATGCCGCCCATAGCTACCGGATGATTCTGGACCGACGTCCGCAGGATCTGAACGCGCTGAAGCACCTGGCGGTGGTGGAGTTTCGGCGCAAGCGTTACGCGGCGGCGGTCAAGACGTTCCGACGCGTGCTCAAACAGTCACCGGGCGACGTGCAGTCGAGATTCAACCTCGGGGTGTGTCTAGCCCGGATCGACCGTCATCGAGAAGCGGTGAAGGAGTTTCGCGCGGCGTTGAAGCGAAAGCCTCGACTAGCGAGAGCCTGGCATCGGCTCGGGGTATCGTTGCAGGCTTTGCACCGGCGTCGGGAGGCGATCGAGGCCTTGCAGGCCGCAGTTCGTCACGACTCGAAGCACGTGTCGTCGTACGTCGCACTGGCGCGTCTGCATCGGGCGGCCAACGACCATCGCCAGTGCGCATCGATGCTTCGTCGGGCCCTGGAGCACGAGTCCGGCGATGGAAAACTCATGATTGAGCTCGGCGACTGCGTTCGGGACGCCGGGGACCTGGTCGGCGCGCTGGCGATCCACCGTCGGGCGGTGAGCAAGACGGACGGCAGCGCGTCCGCCCACGCAGCGGTAGCCACCGACCTCGAGGGATTGAAACGGTTCCCGGAGGCGGTCGACGCCTATCGAAGGGCGGTCGTCAAGCAGCCGACCGATCAACAGAGCAGCGCCGCGCTGGTCCGGATTCAGACCCGGCTAGGAACGAGTGCGCTCAAGAAGCGTGAGCTGAAGGAGGCCGTCCGGCGCCTCGAGGACGCGGTCAAGTTCGGCCCCGAGCACGCGGTGGCTCATGCGAATCTCGGCCTCGGGCTGCTGGCCCAGAGGCGACTGGCCCCCGCCGAACGCCATCTACGACGGGCGGTGCAGCTCGAAGGGCGAGCGGTCGACGTTCGTGTTGCCTTGGCCCGGCTGTTGCTCGACCAACGCCGGGCCGACGAGGTCGTTGGTTTGCTCGCCTCGTCGTCCAATCTGAACGGACGGGGGCGCCACCTTCTCGGGTTGGCGTACCTTTGGACTGGCGCGGTAGGCAACGCCGTTACTCAGCTGGAGCGCGCGGCTTCGCTATATCCAAAAGACCGAGGTCTCCAGGTCGCGCTCGGGCGCGCTCTCGTGCGAAATCGACGTTACCAGGAGGCGATGCGGGTGCTCGAATCGGTCGAATCGCCAGGGGAGGTGGGCTCGAAGAGGCGACGAGACTTTGACCTCGTCAAGGGATACGCGGCTTATCGGGCGCGGCGCTTCGAGGCCGCAACGACCGTCCTCGCGTCATGGGAGTCCATGAAGTCGCGGCCGGTAGAGGCGCTTCGATTCGCAGCCGGACAACGCTGGGGGCTCGAGCTCGTCGAAGACGGGCGGCTGAACGAGGCTCGGCAAGCGTTCAAGGCTACGGTCAGCAAAAGAGATCGCAAAGCGCAAAAGACCAACGTCGCTTCGGTCGAATATCTTCTTGGGCGTCGCAAGCGCGCCTACGGGGTATGGCGTGGGCTAGCCAAGCACACGGCGCCGGCCGAGGTTTACTACAACATTGCGATCTACCTCGACGATGAGGAGGGCAAGGAGCGTGCGGCCTACCGGTGGTATCGACGTTACGCTCGTAAGCTCCCCAAGCCGGATCGCGCGGCCGCACTCGCTGTTCTCGAGAAGAAGCGTGCGCTGTTTGGGTTCAAACCATGATTTCCGCCGGACTATTGATCGCCATTGCCATGGCAGGGACGGCCTCGCCGCCGGCGGCGACGGTTGGATTCTTCGATCCGTACGCGCCGTTCAAGTCGCCTCTGGAAAGGGCTCGGTTCACCGAACGGCTGGCGGAAGCGGTGTCCGGTACCGCAGGCAAGACCGTGGGCGGCGCAGCGTACTCGAAGGCGGCCGACCTCATTCGCGATCTGGGAACGAATCGAGTGCGCGTCGGTATGGTGAATCCACAGTTCATCGTGGGGACCGACGCCGCGGTCGACGTACAACCCATCCTGGTAGGAACACGCGAGGGCAGCCACCGATGTCCATACGCGCTATATGCGTCGGTTCGGTCCAAGGCCCGGAACCTTAGCCACCTGAAAGGAAAACGGCTTGCCATTGTCCGGACCGGTTCCGTCGACGCCAACTTCATCTTGAACGCAATCTTGCAGGGCGAATTGCGGGACGTCCGGTACTTCAAAAAAGTCGTCTTCGTTCCTGACCTGGCGGGGGCCATCGGGACCCTACGTTTCGGCCGCGCGGATGCCTTCTTCGGCCCGGATATCGACTACCGAAGTCGATTCAAGGGCCGAGGTTTGAGACGGCTGGCCAGCACCGGCTCCACGCTCTGCATGCTGGTCATTGTCGACCGAAAGCTGAAAGGCGCCCAGCGCCAGGAGCTCAAGAGGGTGTTCCGGTCCGACGCGCTGGTGTCACTAACGGCCGAATTGGGCCTGGACGGATTCACTGATGTTCCAACGTCGGAGCTCGCGGCGCTCAAAGGCGCAGTCAACAGCGATCCGAAACGATTTGCGGAAGCGACACCGCTTTTTGTCAAGCCGAATGAACCGAACGAGAAACGAATTCAAGAGATGATCGAAGCAGTGGCGTCGGACGAGCTTCCTGACCCGTCGCTTCTTGTCGTCGAACGGGATGGTCTATGAACACGAGTCTAACGCAAGAACTGGCCCAGATTGCCGATTCGGCGGAGTCGGGCTATCGGGCGTGCTTGGTCACGCGGGACAAGAAGTTGGCCAAAGCGGTCACTCGGACGCTGGTGCCGAGGAACGTTCAGGTCGACCAGCTGGAAGAGCTGCCGGGCAAAGATCGCGACCTGTCGGAGTACGGATTCGTCTTGATCGACGCGGATCTCGGCGACGCATCGGCGATCGAATCGGGGTTGTCGAAGCCAGGCAGCAAGCAGCACCGAGTGATCGTGTTCTCTCAGAACAAAGATAAATCTCATATCGCTCGCCTCATGGGGAAGGGCAACCTCACGAACTTCATCGCAAAGAACGGAGGCATCCGAGAAGAGGAGCTGCTGATTACGATGCACAAGCTCCTCACCGGAGACTTCTTCGGGATGACCCAGTACTTGGCGTACGGGACGATACCCGTCGAGCGAAATCTGGTGGACCCCAGCGAGCGTTCCGACGCGCTCAACGCTCTCGTCGGCTTCCTCAAGGAGTGTATGGTGTCCGGTCGTTTCATCGAGCTCGCTAGGACCGCCGCCGACGAGCTGCTGATGAACGCGCTAGGTCGAGCGCCGATCGGAGGTGAGGTCGTCACCGACGGCTCAGCCCACCCGGTTGGCTTTCAATTCGCTTGCGACGGTCGGCATGTCGCCATATCGGTGGCCGACGGCTACGGGACACTGACTGAAGACCGCCTGTTCAGCTTTCTTGGGCGATGTTTCGAGATGCAAGAGTATCAACCTCCGGCCGACTCGGTCGGCGGAGGGCTAGGCCTCTACGTGGCGTTTCGGTCCGCGGACCAATTCGTCATCAACATCGCACAGGGACGCAGAACCGAAGTCATCTGTTTGATCGACATCCGAGGTCACCTTCGAGACTTCGAGGGGCGTTCAAAGTCTTTCCATCTCTTTGTGACGGAGGGCGAATCATGTCCTACGACCTGAGCATTCAAGACGAAGGCGATCGTCGCCACATATGGATCCGAGGGGAGATCGACGAGGATTTCGATGCTCAGCAGCTGCGCAAGGCGTTCACGCCGAACGTCGTCATGCACCTGGAAGACGTGCGGAGCATCAGCTCGTGTGGGATTCGAGAGTGGATCTCATTCATTTCCGAGCTTCCCGCGGGGACGCACTTGGAGTTCGAGAAGTGTTCGATCCCCATCACGCGTCAGTTCGGGATGTTGTCCAACTTTCGAGGGCCCGGTCTCATTCGAAGCTTCTATGCGCCGTACTACTGCGACGAATGCGACGAAGAGACCGAACGCTTGCTGCGAGTGAAGGCGGACCACTCGGTGGAACACGACCCGAATGTCCCCGACTGCAAGTGCGCCGACTGCGGGAGCAAGCTCGAATTCGACGGCGTGGAGCGGGTCTACTTCTCGTTTCTTCGCGAGATGATGTCCAAGGAATGAAGCCGTGAAGCTCAACATCACCGCTCGCCTGGTCTTGGTCAACACGCTGGCGATCGTCGCGGTGGTGGCCAGCTACGGCTACTTCAACGCTCAGCGCATCGAAACCATATTCAAGAACGAAGCCGAGCGCGAAACCCGGTCGATGATGGAGGAGCTCCGGACGCGGGGGCTCGCGGAGGCGAAGCGGGTCGCGAGCAATAGCGCATTCGCACTGTCGAACAACGACTTCGGGTTCCTTCAGAACGTTCTCGAGCCGCTCGTCGATGCGGATGGCGGTCTAACGTTCGCGTTCTTGGTGGATCGAGAGCAGTCGCTGGTTGCGGCAGGAAGTCAGGACGGCTTCGAGATTCCGCCGAACCTCATCGCAAAGGAGAAAGGTCGGGCCAAAGACGCGACCGAGGTTCGCGAGGCCAAGCTCGGTGGCCGGGCAGTTCTAAAGGTCAGCGTGCCGATCGCGACCGACGGACAGGTCTGGGGACGAGTGGTGCTCGGCTACTCACTCGATCGCCTGCACCGGCAGCTCGCCGCCCTCGAGGCGGTTCGCCAGGAAGAAGGACGCCGGTCGATGGTGGCCACGGCGGTGTTTGCGATCTTGCTGAGCGTGATCGGAATTCTGGCCACCGTCGTCCCTAGCATCAGCGTGACGCAACCGATCATCGCTCTCACTCAGGCCGCCGAAAGGCTGGCGAAGGGTGAGCTCGGCCTTTGGGTCGACGTGAAGGCCAAAGGTGAATTGGGGACCCTGAGCGCGACCTTCAATCGAATGAGCGCCCAGCTGGCGGAGCTCGTGTCGGAGGTCAAGAACAAGGCGGCTCTGGAAAAGGAGCTCGAAGTGGCGGAGACGGTGCAGGCGGCTCTCATTCCGCCTCCGACCGTTCATCGGGTCGATGGGCTCCAGATCGCCGGTCGCTATATTCCCGCGTCACGCTGTGGCGGTGACTGGTGGTCGTTCTTCGAAGTCGACGATCATCGGACGCTGGTGATGGTGGGGGATGTGACGGGGCACGGGGTGCCCACGACTCTGATTACCGCCTCCGTCAACGCGTGCTGCGACGAGCTGCACTATACGACGGACGAGATGAGTGCGTTGGCCCGGACCAGCGACCTGGGCCTTCGTGAGTACCTTCGCCACCGGGGGTCGCTCAGCTACCTGCTGTCCCATCTCAATCGAAGTATCGCTCGCGTGGGTCGGGGCAAGTTCCTCATGACGTTCTCTGCGGCTCTGATCGACTCGGAGAAGGAGACCATCACCTACGCGAACGCCGGCCACGAGCCTCCGCTGTTGATCACTACGGAGAGCTCGCAGGTCGAGCCGCTACACTGCGGTCCGTCGTCTCGGCTTGGCGAAACGCCGGATACCGAGTTTCGGGAGTCGATTCATCGTTTCGGTGGGGGCGATACCGCGGTCTGGTACACCGACGGCCTCGTCGATGCGGTCAATCCGATACAAAAGACGTACGGAGACGGTCGGCTTCTTCGCCGGCTTAGGAAACTCCGGACCGAGGCGGTCGATACGATGGCTGAAGGCGTCATCGACGACGTGTTGGCATTTACAGAAGGTACAGATTCGGTCGACGACATCACGCTTGTTGTCGTGAGAAAAATGACCAGTCCGGAGTGAGATATGAGTATTCGGTGGGCTTCCGTAGCGATGGCAGCCGTCCTCGGGTTGGCGGTCGCCGATCCGGCCGTCGCGGCCGGCGAAAATGAAGAACAGACACCTGAACTGGCGCGAGAGCCCGAGGAGGAGATCGACGACGAGTTGATGATCTCCGACGTCGAGCTTGACGAACGAGAAAGCGTATTCGTCGCGACCAAGACTAGGAAGACGCTGCAGGAGGCACCGGCGATCGTTACGGTGTTGACGGGCGAGGAGATGGATCGTTCCGGCTTCCGCACGTTGAACGAAGCGTTGCACGCCGTGCCCGGCTTCGAGCACTCGAATACTTCACGATGGGACTTCCTGTTCACGCGAGGCAATGCGTTTACGGTTTCCGTTCTTCTCAATGGGGTTCCGATGGTGAATCCCGGCGACAATCTAGTGTTCCTGGACCAGGCGTTTCCCATCAACGTCATCGAGCGTGTCGAGATCATCAGCGGACCGGGCGGCATCCTGTGGGGCGCGAACGCGTTCCTGGGGGTTATCAACATCGTGACCAAGAAGGGCGCGGACATCGGCGGCTTCTTCGTGGAGGCCGGCGGTGGCTCGTACAGCACCGGTCGGGCCGCGGTCGCCTACGGCGACAAGCACGGAGACTTCGACGTGATGCTCTTCGGCAACTTCCAGTCGACGACCGAAGGCGCAGTGGAGGTTCGCCGGCAGACGATCGGGCTTCCACCGGATTTCGCCTTTCCTCCCGACGATGTCGACCCATCGGATCCGACGATCTACAACGGAGGTGGCGGCCCCATTTTCCAGGATCCAGGCGAGACCGATCCGCGCAACGACACTTTCATCGATCTCATCGGTCAGGTGAGCTGGAAGGGGTTGACCCTCTTCGGCCGCTTCGCGTGGGAAAAGGACTACTACCAGGTGTCCTCATCGAGCGGCGCGCTTCTTGGCCAGGAACAGTCCTTCGACCAAGATCCTAGTCAGCTGATCAGCCTCAGCTACGACGACCGCGTCCTGAACGGGAACCTCGGAATCCACGGAAAGGCGTACTTCTGGATCCAAGAGTTCCAGGTCGACAGCGTTATCTTCCCGTCGTCGGAGACGACGATTCCCAATTTGTTCGGTATTCAGCTCGCCATCGATCAGCAGCGACGGTACGGAACCAGCATCGAGCTCGACGCCAAGCTGCCGTGGAACAACACGCTGCTGGCCGGCGCCGAGTACTTCCGAGAGGAGATCCAGGGCGGCCGAGTGGGATTCTTCGGTCCCAATACCGGGCAGTTCATCGATATGGGCGAGCTCGTTCCCGATTCTGCCTCCAACGTGGTGTCGGTGTATGCCAACGACGAGATCAATCTGTTCGAACGAATCGCGATTTCGGGCGGGGCCCGCTTCAACTACTCTGACACGTACGCGAGCGCGACGCTGTTCAGCGCGAACGTCGTCGGTCACGTCTTGGACTTCGATGCGATTCAGAGCTACGTCAAGGTGAGCTACACCCAAGGCTTCCGTCCGCCGTCCTTCGAGCAGCGATTCAGCACGGACTCTCTGTTCCTTGGCAATCAGAACATCCGACCCGAGCGTAGCGAGGCCGCACAGGCCGAGGTCAACGCAAAGGTGCTGCGCCAGGTCGGCCCCGTCGAACACCTCGCCTTTCGTGTGGACTTCGCGCACACGTTCCTGCGTGACCTCATCGGGGTTCAGGCTCAGGAAGACACCGCGATGTTCAGCAATATCGGCGCCCGCCGGATCAACTCGGTCGAGGCGTGGTCGGAGCTACTGTTCCGTACCGGTCATCGAATCTGGGCCAACTACTCGTTCAACGATGTCCGCGACGTCAACGCGGACCAGGCGGTGCGCAATAACGCGCCTCACATGTTCAACCTCGGGGGCCGCGTGCGATTCAATCGCTACGTGTCCGCCAACGCTCGGTACTCTTTCGTGGCCGGCAAAACGATCAGCGACTATCTGGATCCGGCGACGAGCACGACCCAGTCTCTGGATATCTCGTCGTACCACTTGCTCACCGCGGGCGTCGTGGTCGACGATCCGAGCGAGCGGTTCCGGCTGTTGGTTCACGCGTACAACATTCTTGGACAACACTACGAGACGGTGGACGGGGACACGGTCGCTGCGCCCTACCCGTATCCTCAGCCGAGCTCGATCGCGCTCCTGGCGCGCGTGCAAGCCCGCTTCTAGTACGGCGATCCGGAGGTTCCGATCCAGTTCCAGGCTCGGAACCTCCAATCGCCGTCCTAGCGGCCTCCCGAGGATCGCCGCGTACACGCGGCTCGCGTCCGGCAGATCTCAAGTCCTTCGCAACGGGCTCAGGACATAAGATCTGCCGTACTAGGGCCTTTGGCATCAGGTTGAGAATCGTGCATTCGAGGCTCAACCCGGGCCTCGAAGTGAACGATAGATCTCGTGAATGCTGGAAGCCCAACCCAGGGTCGCTCCGCTCGATGTACCGCGGGCGCTGCGTGATACCGGCAAGCGGAGCTTCATTCGCTTGCTGCCGAATCCGGATCTGCCAGCCCGGATGACCATCGACGGTCAGGCGGGCTGGCGTTTTGCGGATCGTAGCCTGAGGGATATCTCGGTCGGAGGCGCGTCGTTCTGGGTCAGTTTCTGGGAGGCGTGGCGGGTCCGGGTTGGGGATGGCGTTTTGGTGAGGTTGGTTCTTCCCACCACGCAGGTGGGCTTGAATGGTCGCTGTGTCCACATGACCGGGCCCTCCGAGTGGTGGGCGCAGCGTTCGGTGGGTGTCGCGTTCAGCTTCGACCGGGCTTACGAGCAGTCGCGACCCGAATTGGTCGAGTACCTGCTTCGTTTGAGTTGCGCGGCCGAGCCCTACACCTGAGCGACGCCGATCGTTAAGCTACCCCCGACCGGTGGGAGCGGGCTATGGTGGGGACATGGTGTCGTTGCCCACCGTGGTTCGGACGCGACGGCTACGGCTGAGGCCTCCGACGCTCGCCGACGCCCAGTCGGTGTTCGATGCCTACGCATCGGATCCGGTGGTCACTCGTTACCTTGCTTGGAGCACCCACTCGACGACCGACGATACGGCGCAGTGGCTGAGCCAAGGCATCGAAGCATGGAACGCGGTCGCTTCGGGAGAGGCGGCGACGTGCCCCGTTCCGTGGTTGGTCGAGAAGCAAGGCGACCACCGGATCGTGGGTTCGGTGAGCGTTGCGTTGGGGCCGGACACACGTGAGCCGGGCGGCGCCCACGACGCCGTGGTCGGCTATGCGTTGACCCGGTCCGAGTGGGGCAACGGCCTCACCACGGAGGCGGTGGGCGCCGTGCTCCGGCGGCTGCTCGACGACGGGGAACTAATGCAGGTCTGGTCGATGTGCGACGTGGACAATCGCGCGTCGGCTCGGGTTCTCGAGAAGGTAGGGATGCGGTACCACGGTATGCTTGCAAGCTGGACGGCGCGGCCGAATGGATCTTGTTCGCCCCGCGACGTTCACTGCTACGTTTTGCCCTAAGGCCCCCCTCCGCCGGCCTTCGGATACCCTACGGCAAACCACGAAGGTGCCGGTCGCCCTCACGGGTGTGGCCAAAATCTGGTACCCCCGAAAAGATGCGCAGCCTGCTCGTATGCCTCGCGACGGCGGCGGTCGTCACGTCCGGGTGCCGCGAAGACCCCGAACGACCAGCTACGACCGAGCTCCGTCCGGGCCTTTGGCGAGGGATTCTGCGCTCGCCTGGCGGACCTCTACCTTTCGGCCTGAACATTCCGAGTGACGGTTCCGGCCCGGAAGTCATCAACGGCCAAGAGCGGGTCCGGTTCGACCGCCTGCGTCGCGCCGGGGACCGGGTAATCTTCGAGATCGATGTCTATGACGCCGTCCTCGACGCGCAGATCGACGGCGAACGCCTGGTGGGAGAGTGGCGAAAGCGCGCGCGATCGGGAGTCTCTCGCCTCCCGTTTCACGCGACTCCTGGGTATCCCTATCGCTTCGCGCCGGACGCAGCGAACGCGTTGGCGAGCCCCGCAAACATCGCCGGGGTGTGGACGCTGTCGTTCACGGATGATGACGGGACCTTTCCGGGGCAAGCTGAGCTGCGTCAGGACGGCCGCGGGGTCCGGGGGACCATCCTGACGCCCACGGGCGACTACCGATATCTTGTCGGTGACTACGCGAACCGTCGGCTTCGACTCTCTACCTTCGATGGGGCGCATGCGTTCTTGTTCGTGGCGACGGCCGATGAGCAGGGGACGCTGACCGGAGACTTCTGGTCTCGGGATACGTACCGGGCCCGGTTCGTTGGTCGTCCCAAGACCACGAGCGATGCCCTGCCGGATCCGTTCCAAGAGGTGGCGCTGGTCGCCGACGATGGGCGGTTTCGGTTCGAGTTCCCCGACCTGGACGGAAAAACGGTGTCGTGGTCCGACAGTCGGTTCAAGGGGCGGGTTCTGGTGGTCGAGATCTTCGGGACGTGGTGCCCGAACTGCAACGACCTCGCTCCACTGCTGACGGACTGGTATCGCCGATTCAAGGACCGCGGCTTGGAGATCGTCGGGCTCGCTTTTGAGTACACCGACGACCCGGCGGAAGCCGCCGAGCGATTGCGCGCCTATTCGCGTCGACACGGGGTGGAGTTTCCGCTGTTGCGAGCAGGGGTGAGCGACAAGGCTTCGGCTTCGGCCGCTCTCCCCGACCTCGAGCGCATCAAATCGTATCCGACGACGGTGTTCATCGGCCGAGACGGGAAGGTCAGCAGGATCCACTCGGGATTTGCCGGACCGGCCACCGGGGGCCACTACCGGCGCACGGTGGCGGACATGGAAAACGAGCTTCAGCGGCTGCTGGGCCCTGCGGGCGGCCCAATGGGCGGGAGCCGGTAGGGGCCGAGGGCGCTCGCGCGGCGCCATCGAACATGCGATGGTGTACTTATGACTCCCGTTCGCCATCCGCGATGTGTCGTTGCGATCGGCGCCTCCGCGGGCGGCCTTGCCGCGCTCGAGCGACTTTTCCGTCAGCTGCCGGGCGACACGGGTGACGCATACGTCGTCGTTCAACACCTGCCGCCGAACTTCAAGAGCGTAATGAGTGAGCTGCTGTCCGGCTTTGCCAGCATTCCCGCGACTCTCGCCGAAGACGATATGCTCTTGGCTCCGAATCGGATTTATCTCATTCCCCCCGGCAAAGACCTGGAGCTGACCGGTTTACACCTTCGGGTCATTCAGCGGAGCGCTCAACAAGCCCTACATCTTCCGATCGATCGCTTCTTTTCCAGCCTTGCGCGTCAGATCGGACCAGCCGCAGTAGGCATCGTGCTTAGCGGATCCGGGACCGACGGCAGCCGCGGGATCATCGACATCCATCGGGCCGGGGGTCGGGTGTTTGTTCAAAGCCCGGACTCGGCGGCCTTCGACGGGATGCCCAAGGCCGCCGCGCGGGCGTGTGGTGCGGCGGTGGTCGGGACCCCCGACGAGATCGCCGAAGCGCTCATTCGGCCGGTCGAGGCGTCGATGACGTGGACCAGCGATTGGCCGGATACCGCCCGTGAACAGACGCTCTGGTTGCCCAGCGACGCCGGTGAGTACGCCCCGATCTTCGAGCAGTTGATCCAGCGATTCGACCTCGATTTCTCGGAATACAAGTCAGGGACCATCAGTCGAAGGATCGAACGCCGGCTGAAGACCCACGAATGCTCATCGATCGACGAGTATGTGAAGATCCTTCGCAGCGACGAAGACGAGGTCGACGCCCTATGGGACGACCTGCTGATCGGAGTCACCCGCTTCTTTCGAGACGACGAGGCTTTCGAGCTGCTGGCGAGCAAGGTGGTCCCGATGCTCCTTGCCTCGATGACGCGGGAGCTTCGAGTGTGGGTGCCTGGCTGCGCGACGGGTGAAGAGGCGTTCTCGCTCGCGATCCTGCTCGACGAGGCATCTCAGCTCGCGGATCAGGATCTGTCGTTTCGAATCTTCGCCACCGACGTTCATCGCAAGGCGCTGCAGTGGGCCTCCGCCGGATACTATTCGAACGACGCGCTGGAGGGGATCTCGCCGACGCGGATGGCCCGCTACTTCGAACCTCGCGGCGAGGGTTACGTCATCAATTCGGATCTCAGGCGCCGGGTCGTCTTCGCGGAACACAACCTGTTGAGTGACCCACCGTTCACGCGGATGGACCTCGTCAGCTGTCGCAACGTTCTGATTTACCTGACGCCCGACGCGCAAAGCCGAGTGCTCAAGCGATTCGAGTTCTCGTTGCGGCCCAACGGTGTCTTGGTGCTTGGGCCCAGCGAGTCGCTGGCGCCGGAGAACGACGGGTTCGAGGTCGTAGAGTCCAGCTGGCGAGTCTTCAAAAGAAAGGCGGCGGACTCGCGAGGGGCCGAACTGCCGGCCTCCGGTCGAGGCCGCCGTCTGCCCCGGCAAATCGAACGGAGCGAGAGGACGGTTCTCGTCGCCCCGTACCCGCGCCGCGATGCGGACTATGCGCTGTCGCGAGTCCTGGAGCGTTATGCTCCCATCGGCTTTCTGGTCGACCAGCATCGCGTGGTGCTGCACATCTTCGGCGACGTAACGCGATACCTGGAGGTGGGCGGTCCGGTCAGCCTCGACGTCGTTACGCTGATCAAGCCGTACCTGCGGCTACCGATCACCACTGCGATTCACCGGGCAGTAAAAGAGTATCGCTCGTCGACGGTAAGGACTCACGACCCAGCGACCGGGGAGAGTTTGACCGTGGTCGTCGACTGTCTTCACGAAGCCAAGGACAGCCCCGCGCTGCTGTTCGTGCGCCTGTTGCCCGTCGAATCCGCCACCCCGCCAAAAATCGAAGCGCCGAGCGACGAACTCGCCGATATCGCGGCCCAGCGAATTCAGGATCTCGAAGAAGAGCTGTCGGAGACCAGCGTTAATCTGCAGTCGGTGGTGGAGGAGCTCGAGACCAGCAACGAAGAGCTGCAGGCCACGAACGAAGAGTTACTCGCTTCAAACGAAGAACTGCAAAGCACCAACGAGGAGCTCCAGTCGGTCAACGAAGAGCTCCATACCGTCAACGCGGAGCATGAACGCAAGAACGAGACCTTGGTCGAGCTCACGACGGACCTCACGATGCTCATGGAGTGCACGAGCATCGGAATGGTGTTCCTCGGCTCCCGGCTGGAGATCCGAAAGTTCACGCCGGCCATAGACAGCGTCTTTCCGCTGCGAGAGCAGGATATCGGCCGACCGCTGTCGGACATCACCCACCATCTGGCCGACCCCCACCGAGATCTCATTTCGCGGGCGGCCGAAGTGTTCCGAAGCGGAGAGCTGCGAGAGCTGGAGGTGATGACGGAGACCGGTCTGCCCCTTCTCGAACGGATTCACGCCCATCGTGGTCCTCGGGGCGACATCCGCGGCGTTGCCGTGTCTTACGTCGATCTTTCGTCGGTCAAGAAAGCCGAAGAAGCGCTCCGAAAGTCGGAAGCGCTCAATCGTTCGGTACTGAACGCGCTGGCCGCGAACGTGGCGGTCATCGACCGCGGTGGCAACATCATCGCCGTCAACGGTCGTTGGACCGTGTTCGCGAAGGCCAACGAAGGCAGTGGCTCGGCGCTGGGGACGGGAGCCAACTACATGGCGACGTGTCTGCAGGCCGCCGACTCCCCTGACCACGAAGATGCTCACCGCGCGTTAGTGGGTATTCAGAGCGTTTTGTCGGGGCGGGTCGAGTCCTTCGAGTACGTGTATCCCTGCCATAGCCCTAAAGATCAGCGCTGGTTCCTGATGCGGGTCACGCCGCTCGACGAAGGGAATCGAGGCGCGGTGATCGCTCATATCGACGTCACCGAACTCGAGCGCCTGCGGCAGGAATCCCTGACGACGGCGATGGAGCTGCAAAGGATGGGGGCGGCGGTGACCGCCGCGGCCGATGGTATCTTCGTTTGCGACGGCGAGGGGCTGATTACCTATGTCAACCCTTCTTTCGAACGAATGGTCGGTCACTCGCGGACCCTGGCCACCGGCCGTAGTCTCTTCTCGTTCGGCAAAGGTGACGCGGAATCGGCGATGCGCAGCATGGCTTGGTCGCAGATCAAGGCAGGGCGGAGATGGACGGGCGAGGTCGAGCTCGAGACCGCGTCGGGCGACCCGCTCCAAGTCGAAATGACGCTGTCTCCGATCCACGCTCCGGGTTCGGGCGAGCTGGACCAGGTCGTCGGCGTTCAGCGAGACGTCGGCGAACAGCGTGCGCTCGAGCGCCAGGTTCGTCACTCGCAGAAGATGGAAGCGATCGGTACCCTCGCCGGCGGCATCGCCCATGACTTCAACAATCTGCTGGTGGCGATCATCGGATACGCTTACCTGCTGAATGACGCCGTAAAGGACAATCCCGGGGCCGCTTCCGACCTTCGGCAGATCGAGCGCGCGTCGTCTCGGGCCCGTGACCTCATCGACCAGATCCTGACTTTCAGCCGGACCAGTCCCGGCACCGTCAAACGCGTGCAGTTCCAACAGATCGTGGACGAATGCTTGGCATTACTGCGCGGATCGATTCCCAGCTCCATCGAGATGAGAGCCCATCTCGACGAGGCAGGGGGCTGGGTCGAGGCGGATCCCACTCAGCTGCACCAAGTCGTTATGAATCTGGCCACCAATGCCTACCAAGCGATCGGCGAGGACGGAGGTCGGATCGAGGTCAATCTCGAGACTCTCCGGACCGACCCGGCGACCGGCCAAGCGACGAAGCCGGCCGTGGTGCTCACGGTTCGAGACAACGGTCCAGGCATCGAGGAGAGCATCAAGGATCGGTTGTTCGAACCCTTCTTCACCACGAAGGCGGAAGGGACGGGCATGGGATTGTCGGTCGTACACGGCATTGTGACTCGGCTGGGAGGGCGGATCGAGATCGAGTCCGAGCTTCAGAAGGGGGCAACGATCCGGGTTACGCTGCCGGCGACGGAGCCGCCGGATGAACCGGTGGAGGCCGATTCGAGCCCTCACGAACCAGGGTCCGGACGAGTGTGGGTCGTCGACGACGAGCCGGCTCTGGTGGCGCTGATGAAGCGGATGCTCGAGCCCTTGGGTTACGACGTCGAGACTTTTACCTCGGGTCGACAGCTGCTCGAGCAGCTATCGCGAGACGATGTACCGAGGCCCGACCTGATGCTCGTCGACCACGCGATGCCGCGAATGACGGGGGTGAAGCTGTTGAGCGAGACGCGACGTCTGGGTGTGCCGTGTCCGGCGATCCTGGTGTCGGGCGCTGCGCCGACCTTCGACGATTCGGACTTCGTGACCGTCCTTCGAAAGCCGTTCACCCGAGACCTGCTGGTCGCGTCGGTCCGATCTGCGCTGGGCGATCAACGAGAGATATCCGAAGCGACCGCCTAAAGAAGGGTCCGACCGCTACCCTTTTTGCATGACGCAGGTGGATGACGGGGTGCCGACGGGACGAACCACGCCTGGCGTCGACCGGTCTCCCGAGTAGGTTCCGGCCTCGTAGTTCAAGCGAATGGCTGGCTTACCTTGGTCATTGGGGAAGAAGTACTGCCAGCCCGGACCGTTTCCGACCCAGACGAAGAAGTATTGTCCTTGCTCGTCCGTCCATCCGTTGATGATTTCCGCCCCGTCGCCCGAGCCGTTATCGATCTCGAATAGTACGGCCTGTTTCCGGTCGAAGTAGTAGCTCGTGTTGGGGGCGGCGATGATCTGGCCGGCGGGGGTGGCGCACGCCTGGATGACATACTTGGTCGAGGGTGAGGTGGGCGCAGCCTTCGCCATCTTCGCGCCTTTGAGATACCAACTTGCGCACCCCGCAACGAGGACCAGAGACAGTACCGATAAGAGGCTGGATATTCGATTTGTCATTCGAAATGACGTACCGAACAACGGAGACAGATTCAATGATGCCCGAGCCGAGGCTTCGATTGACGCACCTCGCTACGCCGCCATGCTGCAATCGAACCCCGCATGATCGCAATGGTTCGACGGAGCGCGAGCGTTCCTCGGAGCTATATGGTTCCTTCTTCAAAGCCGCAAAGGACGTTGACGGTGTTGGCGCCGAGCTCGGCCACCGCGTATCCGCCCTCCATTACGAAGACGGTTGGGCGGTCCAGGGACGCCAGTCGACGTCCGTAGTCTCGAAAGTCCTCGCTCTTCAGCTTGAAGGGGCTGATCGGATCTTTCTCGAAAGTATCGACTCCGAGGGAGATGACTACGGCCTCCGGGTCGAAGGCGGTGATCCTCTCTAGCGCGTCGTCGAGCGCGGGTCGCCACCGATCGTAGGCCGTTCCCGCGGGGAGCGGATAGTTGACGTTACAGCCCCGACCGGCCCCGGCCCCGGTCTCCGTCGCTTCCCCGAGAAAGTAAGGAAAGGTCGTGGACGGGTCGCCGTGAATGGAAACGGTCAGGACGTCCGGTCGATCGTAGAAGATCTGTTGGGTCCCATTGCCGTGGTGGACGTCGACGTCGAGGGTCGCCACCCGGCGGGCCCCATCATCGATAAACGCCTGCGCGCACACCGCCGCGTTGTTGATGAAGCAGTAGCCGCCGAACATGTCGGTAGCCGCGTGATGGCCAGGGGGGCGACACAGCGCGAATGCCGACCGCTCTCCTTGGGCGACGATCTTGCCCGCCGATAGGGCGACATGGGCGGCGACCTGGGCCGCCACCCACGTCCCTTCATTGATCGAGGTCTCCGCGGCGAGTGCGTAGTACCCGATTCGTCCTCCGATCTCCGCCGGAGGGCGGTCGAGGGGCATGGCCCGCGACGGCCACGTATTGGCGATCGCCTCTCCTTCGTAACCGGCAGCCGTCCATTCGGACCAGCACTCGGCCAAGAAGGTGAGATAGTCGGTGGTATGGACGCGCTCGAGGGGCGCGAGGCCGTGATCTTGGGGGGCGACGATATCGCCGAGGGGTCGAGCTTCGAGTTCGGCGATGATGGCGTCGATGCGCACCGGCGACTCGAAGGGCGGGACCAGCACGCCACCCGACAGCTCGGTCTTCGCGTCGCGGAGGCGGTGGTCGGGGGAATAGACCGTCTTCACGAGGGCAGAATAGGGCGATCACGTGGCATCGTGAAAGATGATCCCGAGCGTGAACCGCTCCCCGCGCCGGACCGGACTCACCCCGTGCCGCATCTGGCTTCGAGACCAACCTCGGGTCGACGAACGAGGCCGGTCTTTGACCGGGATGACCACCGCCGCGCCTTTGGTCAGGGGGACGACGGTGGCGCGAGACTGCATCCTCGGCCGTTGCTCGACGAGAACGAGCTCACCGCCTTCGAAGTCTCGATGCGGCTCGCTCAACATGAACACGACCTGCAGGGGAAAGTGCACCTCGCCGTAGAGGTCTTGATGCAGGCAGTTGTAGTCTCCCGCCCGGTAACGAAGGATGAGCGGCGTAGGCCGGGTTTGACCAGCGGCCCGGCAGCGATCCAACAGTGCGTCGTGGTCCGGCGGCCACGCGACCGGCGCGCCCAAGCGTTCCGCCCATCGATTCGCGATCTCTGCCAGAGGCGGATAGAGCGACGACCGCAGACTCGCGACCGCCGCCGGCAGCGGCCGGCGGAAGTATCGGTAGCGGCCCTGGCCGAAGCTGAAGCGGGCCATGTCGATCGTCGATCGGTACGCGTGGTCGTCTTCGAAGCCCGAGCACAGCTGAGCACACGTCTGGTCGTCGAGCAGCCGAGGCAACACCGCGTGTCCGTCCTCGTCCATCGCGCCAACGACGCGGTCCCAGTCGACAGAAGCGAGGTCCGTCATCGCGTCACTCATCGGGCTCGTCGCTCCCCGTCCAGCAGCGCGCGCTTGCGCGCCAACCCCCACCGGTAGCCGGCGAGGTCGCCGTCGCTTCGAAGGACTCGATGACAAGGGACGAGCACGGCCACCCGGTTGGCCCCGCACGCCGAAGCTACGGCGCGCACGGCGCGGGGCTTGCCGATCCCGTGCGCGACCTCGGTGTAGCTGACGACCTCGCCGTCCTTGACGCTGAGCAGGAACCGCCAGACCAAGACCTGGAACGCCGTGCCCCGTAGGTCGAGAGGAAGCTCCGGTCGCGGCGCGTGGTCCCGCAGGTGGGTGTCGAGCGCTTCCATCCAGTCGTCGAGAGCGGCGCCAGCCGTCGAACGGATCAGCGTTGCGGCCGGAAATTCGGCCTGCAGCTGCTCGACGAGCGCGTCCTTGTTCTCGCCGAACTGAACGAAGCACACCCCTCGGTCGGTGGCGGCCATCACCAGCGGCCCGAGTTCCGAGTGACGGTACGCCCAGGAGATCCGCTCGTTGGCCCCTTTGGCGCGGTACGCCGACGGGGTCATGCCGATGCTTCGCGCGGCCTCGCCCTGAACGCGATTCATCGACCCGTACCCCGCGTCGAACACCGCGTCGGTGACCGAGCGTCCGTCGTGCAGAGCCGCCTTCAGTCGGCGCTGGCGCGCGGCGTCCTGATACGCCTTCGGGCTGACGCCGAACACGGACTTGAAGACGCGCTGAAGGCGGGAGGGGGACAGCTGGGCTTCGTCGGCAAGCTCGCTCAGCGTCAGACGCTGGTCGGCGTTCCGCTCGATGTGGCGAGCGATCTTGGCCATGCTGGACACGTCGAGGGCCGGTAGATCCGGACGGCAGCGGAGGCACGCCCGGTAGCCGGCGCGCTCGGCTGTGGCCACGTCGGGATGGAATCGCAGGTTTTCCGTCTTGGCGGGCCGCGCCGCGCAAGAAGGGCGACAGAAGACGCCGGTGGTCACCACGGCGTACACGAACCGACCGTCGTAGCTGCGGTCGCGGGCGCGGACGGCGCGGAGCATTTCGGTCTCGGACAACGAGTTCATGGAGGCGTTGTATCCAGCGGCCATGCCGCTTCGCGCTCCGTTTGTTGTCGCGCAATCGAGAAAGACGGCGCAACCGTCGAATCGGTTCTCAGCCCGCCTTTCGATGGGGCTCGAAGGTGTCGACGGAGACCGAAGCCCCCCCGCCGTGGACGCCCAGCGCCCGGCCCGAGATATCTCCGGCCATCGACGCCCACTCTTCTTTCCAGGCCAGCGCCTCGGGGGTGGAGCAGGCCACCGATCGACCGGTGCCCACGGTGGCCAGGGGGGTGCGGCCCGCCGCGCGGCCGACGAACGCGCGCTCGAACAACTCCCGCATCCAGTACAGCTCGGGGGTGGTGGGCGGATCCTCAGGGAAGCGGACGGCCCGGTCTTGCCACTGTCCGGCCGACAAGCGCTCTTCCGCGTAACGTCGAAGCTCGTCGACCCAGTCGTAGCCCACGCCGTCCGAGAACTGCTCCTTTTGCCGCCACAGGACCTCATCAGGAATCCATTGGTCGCCCGGCACGTCGAACGCGGCGCGAAGCCACGCCTTTTCGACCGGAGGGCCGCTGGGGCTGGGCAGCGGCTGTCTGCAGCTCGGATCCGTAGACAGGGCGAGGTCGACGAACGCGCGGTCCAAGAACGGGAAGCGAAGCTCGAGTCCGTGGGCCATCGGCGCCTTGTTCGCCCGCATGACGTCGAACTGATGGAGGCGAAAGGTCTTTCGGATCGTTTCGTGGTGAAACTCGTCGGGTGTCGGGGCGTGATGAAAATACAGGTAGCCGCCGAGCAACTCGTCGGCACCCTCACCCGACATGACCATCTTGAAACCGAGCTTGCGAATGCGTTCCGCGAGCAGATACGTCGGGACCGCGGTTCGAATCTGCTGGTAGCTCTCCAAGTGGCGGACCACGGCGGGGACCGCGGCCAGCGCTTCTTCGACGGTGAACGTGAACTCGTGGTGCTCGGTGCCGAGGTAGGCGGCCAGCTTTCGGGCCGGCGCGAGGTCGGGGGCGCCTTCGAGACCGATCGAGAAGGTATGGAGCGGACCTTGATAAGGGACGGCTCCGCTTCGCACGAGGCGGACGGCGGCCGCGGCGACGAGCCCTGAGTCCACGCCTCCGGAGAGGAGGACGCCGAACGGAACGTCGGCCATGAACCGCTTCTCGACGGCCTGCATGAAGATCTGGCGAATGGTGGCCCCGTCGGGGCGGGCATCGGGAACCGCCCGCATCCAGGGCGCGTCGTACCAGCGCCATTGCCGGATCTCCTGGCCGTCGAAGGCCCACGCCTCGCCGGGCATGACCAGCGAGACGCGCTCGCACTCGTCGACGAGCGCCTTCATCTCCGAGGCGAACCAGACCGTCCCATCGGCGTGATGGCCGATGTACAGCGGGCAGATACCCACCGGGTCTCGCGCCACCAGCCAGGTGCCGCGGGCATCGTCGGTGATCGCGAACGCGAACTGACCGTCGAGCTTCGTGGGCAGTTCGTCGCCGAATCGGCGCCACGCGCGGCCGAGGACCCCGCAATCGGCGTCGCCGGGGCCAAGGTCCGCGTGGTTGTAGATCTCACCGTTGGCCACCCAACCGAACGTTCCGTCTACGAACGGTTGCTTGCCGCCCTCGGGGGCCACGACGACCAGACGCCGGTGGCCCAAGATGGCGCGTTGACCGACCCAGACGCCTTCCTCGTCGGGTCCGCGGTGCTGCAAGGACCGCACGCCGCGGCGAACCGCGGCTTCATGGTGAGTGGCCCGGCCTCCGCGGGGTCCGTCAAATACCGTGATAAATCCACACATCTCGTTGCCCTCGTTTCGAGGCCAACCGAGTCTGCAGGCGGGGATGGATGGTCGCGGTTCAGCGCCAATTCCCTCGCCCGTAGACGAGGTTGGCGCTCGGTCGTTCGTCAGGTCAGACCAATAACGCTCCCCGCCCCCGAGAGGTTGGGATTATTATTGGTATTGCGGCGAGCCGCGGTGACGACCGTAATGGTCACGTGACCACTACACCGAATGCGGAGGGGGAATGTCAATCCGTGACCACCGTCCACAAGTTCGATGGGACCTGCCTGAGCCAGTCCGCTGGTCTCGTCCTAGCCGCGCAGCGGATCGGCGCCGGTCCGGCCGTCGTCGTGTGCTCCGCGGTGAGCGGAACGACGGACGCCCTGACGGCGGTGATCGAAGCCGCGTCTCGGGGTGAGCGAGACCGCGTCGATTCGCGCCTCGACCGGATCGCAGAACGGCACCACGCCCTGGCCGAAGCCGTCGATGCCGACGCGGACCGGGTGTCCCAGCTTCTGGCCCCGGTGCGCAGTCTCGCGACCGCTATCGTGGAGACCGGACTCGTCGATCCGCGGCTCACGGATCGCATCTTGGCCACCGGCGAGAAGCTCGCCGCGCATCTGGTCGCGGCCGCCGTTCGGTCTGGGGGCCGGGAGGCGTCGGTCCATCATGCCGATACGTTCCTGCCTACCGACGCGCAGTTCGGGGCGGCGACCCCGATCCGCGGCATCACCGACCGGACGGTGAGTGCCGCCCTCACCGAAGATCTGGTCGCCGGCCGGACCGCGGTGATCACCGGCTTCATCGGGCGGGCGCCCGACGGCGCTACCACGACGATGGGGCGAAGCGGGTCGGATCTGACGGCCACCGTCGTCGCCGCGGCCCTCGGCGCCGAGCGGGTGATCCTCTGGACGGACACGCGGGGGCTGTTGACGGGAGATCCCGCGGTGGTGGCCGATGCGCAAGTCATCCGTCATGCGCACTACCGAGAAGCGGCCGAGATGTCGTTTTATGGGACCCGCCTTCTTCACCCGAGGGCGATGATCCCGGCTCAGGCGGCCGGTCTGTCCGTCCACGTGCGAAGCATGGATGACCCCCTCGATCCAGGTACGGTGGTCGACGGGCAGTTCTCGCGGGCGGAGCTCCCGGTGAAAGCGGTTCGCGCCATCCCCGAGCAGGCGCTGTTGTCGGTGGAGGGCAAAGGCATGGCGGGGGTGATCGGCGTGTCGGGCCGGGTGTTTCGCGCCCTGGCCGACGAAGGGGTCAGCGCGACGATGATCTCCCAAACCGGGTCGGAGGCCTCGATCTGTCTCGCCGTCGACAAGCGAACCGCGGAATCGGGGGCCTCGGCCGTCAAGCGGGCGTTTCGACCGGAGCTGTCCCGCGGCGAGATCGAGGAGGTGGCGGTCCGGCGTCACGCGGGGCTGGTGGCCATCGTGGGCCTCGGAATGGCCCATACTCCAGGGGTCGCGGCGCGAGCCCTGACCACCCTGTCGGACGCGGGCATCAACATCCTGGCCCTCGCCCAGGGCTCCTCGGAGCTCAACATCACCATCGCCGTCGACGAGCACGATGTCGACGAGGCGCAGCGCCGCCTTCATGCCGCCTTCGATCTCGGCGAGGCGGCGCCGGCTCGCGCCGTGACCGAAGCCGGCGCCAAGACACGGGCGCCGGGGCCTCCGCCGTCGGCAGCGGTGAACGTGGCTCCGGTGGCCTCAGATTCGCGT
>JANQQN010000042.1 GCA_028289325.1 Myxococcota bacterium
TACCCCTCGGGCCAACCGGTGAAGATCGACGGCGGCCCCGCCCGCTTGAGCATCGAGCCCGCGCCGACGGTCGGACCGCCCCGGGTCTCGGTCCGGTTGCCCGGTGGCGACCTGCGGCCTTTGGCGTCGACGTTCGCGGTGAACCGGGAGAACATCCTGTACTTCGACATGATCTCGGAGCCCGAAAACTGGGGCGTCGAGCTGGTCCGCGCCCGATCGCTGTTCCGGTCATGCCGCCGCCGGGGCGCCTACGGTCCTTACCTCGACGAGGACCCGGAACGAGCGCCGGACTTCAGCGACGACGAGGGCGCGGGCAGCTACTGCCTCATTGCCAACGAGGCCACGACCGACACCCTGAAGCTCCGTCTGGTGCGCCAGGGGTCGACGGACCGCCTGTTGCGGCGCGGGGTGGACCCCAACGATCTTCCGGACGAAGAGCGTCAGCGCGTTCGACGCGCGGGCTGGATCGAAGTGGAGACGGGCCGACAGGCCAAGCCATGGAACATCGCGATGGACCTCGTACCGATCACCGAAATGCGGTGCGGGGACCGCGTGATCACCACCGAGGCCGGGGTTACGCCGCGGGCGGTCGACTACGACGCGTTCGATCGCTGCGAGGTTCGGGTCGCCCTCGGTGCGCCGGCACGCCCCTCGACGGACAGCACCCCCCTCGAGGGGACCATCGCCTTTTATGGGGACCAGAAGATCGAAGTTCGGGCCCGGCTCGTGGACACCGAGGACAACTCGGGGACCAAGGTTCTGAGCACGGTTCGACTGCGGGCCGAGAACGAAGACCAAGACGTGCTGGTGATCCCGGTGTCGCTGGCCGAGGTCGGCGCGAAGCCGCCCGAAGACTACGCGGTGGTCGAGGTCGAGGTCGCCCACGCGACGAACTTCTATTCGCCCGACGAGAAGTGGTCGAATCCGGCATCGGTGGCCCGGATCCGACTCCGCCGGGGCCCGGAGTACCTGG
Source organism: Myxococcota bacterium (assembly GCA_028289325.1). GTDB lineage: Bacteria > Myxococcota > Kuafuiibacteriia > Kuafuiibacteriales > Kuafuiibacteriaceae > JANQQN01. The sequence goes on from JANQQN010000042.1 coordinate 974, forward strand.
CGTGGTGGAGCAACGGCGGCCGAGGCGCCCGCCTGTTCGGCGCGTTCACCGCGGTCCCGTTCAGCCTGTTTCGGTATCCCCACTCCGGCAAAGGCGTCACCCGCTCGGATCAGCTCGACGAGCTCGAAAAGGCGAACGTCGCGCTGGGGGTGGTGGGCATCCTCGAGGCGTGGAACTTCGACCACAACGAGGCGATCATTCCGGTGATCAATCCACAGTTTCAGATCGGCGCTCTCGTGAGCTCCAACCCTACCAGCGGGGACCTATCGTTACCGGGGATTTCGCTCATCGCGGGCATCGGACTGCGGACCGGGGTCGGCACCAGCCCCGGCAAGGGCCTCGAGACGTCGCTCAAAAGCGTCGTATGGTACGAGATGCTGTTTCAGCAGGCCGGGCGGGGCAATGACCCGAGCCACAACATTCTGTTCGGGTTCACCGTCGACCTCGGCAGCACGCCCAACTGAGACCGCCGACCTTCTCGGCGTACGCCGCGGGCAGAAGTCGTTGGCGCTTCGACCGCGGCACGGCTAGGGTCCATCGCATGAGCACGGTCGTGATCACCGGCGCCAACCGAGGGATCGGTCTCGAGCTGGCCCGCCAATTCCATCAGCGCGGCGACGGGGTCATCGCGGTCGTCAGGGAAGCCAGCCTGCCCCTGCAAGACCTCGGCGTTCGCGTCGAAGCAGGCATCGACGTCACCGATGGCGCGAGCATCGATAAGCTCGTCGGCCGGCTCGACGACGTCACCATCGACGTCCTCATCAACAACGCGGGGATCTTGAGCGCCGAGGCCCTGCCCAACATCGACTTCGACGCCGTCCGGCGCCAGCTCGAGGTCAACGCGATGGGGCCGCTTCGGGTGACCCAAGCGCTCGTGCCGAAGCTCGCCGCCGACGCCAAGGTCGCCATCATCACCAGCCGTATGGGGTCCATCGAAGACAACACGTCCGGGGGGATGTACGGGTATCGAATGAGCAAAGCCGCCGTGAACGCCGCCGGCCGCTCGCTCGCCCACGATCTGCGGGCGAAAGGGATCGCCGTGCAGCTGCTCCACCCCGGCTTCGTCAAGACCGATATGACGGGCGGCAATGGCAACGTGACCGCCGACGTGTCCGCGGCGGACCTCATTCGGCGGATCGACGAGCTGGATTTGGATGCCTCGGGAACGTTCCGCCACGCGAACGGCGAGATGCTCAGCTGGTGAGTCGTGCCGCTGCTCGCCGTCGATGACCTCCACCTCGCCTTCGGGGCGCGCCGAATCTTCGACGGCGATAGTCTCGCCGTGGAGCCCGGAGACCGCCTGGGCGTGGTCGGCCCTAACGGTACGGGCAAGTCGACCCTTCTCAAGATCCTGGCCGGCGACGTGACCCCCGATGCCGGCCACATCACTCGGGCGCGAGGGACCCGGGTCGGTTACCTCGCCCAGGAGCACGGCGAAGTCGCCGACGGGCCGTTGCTGGCCTCGGTGTTGGCCACGGCCCCCGGCCGGGAGCCGGTCGAGGCTGAGCTCGCCCGGACGGAGTCCGCGCTCGCGGCCACCAACGACGTCGACGAGCAAATGAACCTGTCGCAGCGCCTCGCCGACCTCAACCAGGCGCTGCTGAAGCTCGACGAGCACTACGCGTCGCACCACGCCGAACGGATTCTGGTGGGCCTCGGCTTCTTTGACGACGACTTCGAGCGACCGGTGTCCGCGCTGTCCGGGGGATGGCGAATGCGGGCCGCGCTCGCCGCGCTGCTGTTCCAGCGGCCCGACGTGATGCTCCTCGACGAGCCCACGAACCACCTCGACATGCCGTCGGTCCATTGGCTCGACGGCTTTCTCAGCTCGGTGGGTCAAGCGATCGTTCTCACCTGCCACGACCGGCGTTTCTTGAACCGCCACGTGAGCCGGGTCGCTTCGCTGGAGCTGGACGGACTCAAGACCTTCAAAGGCAACTACGACGAGTATCTCGAGCAGCGAAAGCTCGCCCTCGAGTACCTCGAAGCCCGGGCCAAAAAAGACGAGCAGCGCCAAAAAGAGCTCGAAGCCTTCGTCACTCGCTTTCGAGCCAAAGCCTCGAAGGCCCGCCAGGCCCAAAGCAAAGCCAAGCAGATCGAAAAGCTGGAGGCGCAGCGAGTCGAGATCCCAAGATTTCGCCGCACCATGGCCATCCGCTTTCCCGAAGCGCCCAAGAGCGGAGAAACGGTGCTGAAGCTGGACGGCATCACCTTCGGGTACGGAGCCCGACCCCTGTTCGAAGACCTGGCCCTCAGCATCCGCCGCGGCCAGCGCATCGCCCTCGTCGGCGTCAACGGCGCGGGCAAGACCACCCTCCTCAAGCTGGTCGCGGGGGAGCTTCAGCCGCAGGCAGGCGAGATCATCTGGGGCCGAAACGTCGCGCCCAGCTACTTCGCTCAGCACCACGCGGAGTCCCTGGACGCCGATCGCACGGTGATCGAGGAAGTCTGGCGCGCCGCCCCTGAGCGCTCGCAAACCGAAGTCCGGACCCTCTGCGGGTCGTTCCTCTTTTCAGGAGACGATGTCGACAAGTCGACCGGCGTCCTGTCGGGGGGCGAGCGAGCGCGGGTGGCCATGGCCCGGATGCTCGCGAACCCCGCGAACTTCCTCATGCTGGACGAGCCGACCAATCACCTCGATACCGAATCCGCGGACCGATTGACCGAATCCCTCGAGGCCTTCGACGGCACGATGCTGTTCGTCAGCCACAACCTCGACTTCGCAAAACGGCTATCGGACACGGTTTGGGACGTGCGAGCGGGGCGAGTGGACGTGTTTCCGGGCTCACTCGACGACTATCTCGACTACCTGACCGCGCAGCAGGCGGAGACCGGCGCCGGCCATCCCGCTCAGCGACCGTCCGCCGCCGGGCGACCGCCGGCCGGGGGCGACAAAGCCGCCCGCCAAAAGGCTCGGGCCGAAGCCAAGGCCGCCCAGATCGAACTGCGGCGTCGCCTGAAGAAACTGACGGAGACCACCGAACGCTTGGAGGCGAAGATCCAAGCGCTGGAAACCGAAAAAGCCGAGCTCGAAGTTCAGCTCGCAGACCCCGAAACCCACCTAAACCCCGACACCGCGCGCAAGACCACCAAGGCCTACGAGCGCGTGCAAGCCGATCTCGAGCGGGCCGTGGACGCGTGGACGGAAGCGGAGGCCGAACGCGAGGATCTCCAGGCGTAGCGTAACGACGCTCGCCGCCCCCAGCCGCGAAACCGTCCCCCGAGCCGATGTCCATCACATCAGCCCGAGCCATCGCAGGCGCTGGTGGGAGTACTTGACGCGCAGCGGCTCGAGCGTGGGGGCCGAGAGCGCTTTCTCGATGATCCAGTAGTTGAATGCGCGCCCCGCCACCCGGCGATTCCAACCCGGGGCCGGAGGGGCTGCGGTCGGTCGAGCCAAGGTTCGTACCTTGACCACCACCCGCTGTCGGGCGACCCGCGTCGCTTCGGCGAGCACGGCCGTTGTAAGCGGGGCGTCGCAAGCGAGGTCTCGCAAGACCACAAAGTCTGGCTGCGACGGCATCGCGACATCGAACATGGGATCGAGATACACGACGTCGTAGGCCCCGGCGGACAGCGATGCCAACGCCGCCTCCGCCGAGCCCACGCGAACCCGAACCCGGCTCGGTGCGTCCGCCCAGCGCTCGGCGGCCCGGACCATGAAGTTTTCGACCAGACAGACCAGGGCCGGACTCGCGTCGACACCGTCGATGCTCAGCCCCGAGACGACGGCCAGATGCAAGGCGTCTTGCCCCATCCCCATCGTTCCGTCGAACACGGTCGACGTTTCGATGCCGTCGGGGGCGACCGCGCGGTGAAGGGGGTGCTGGCGGCCATCGACGCGCTTCAGCTTCAGGAGCCCCTCGCCGGCGATCAGCCGGCCGTGCTCCGAAAAAACAAACTCTTCCGCCTTGCCCACCACATAGACGAGCTGCGCCCGAGCCCGGAGCTTGGGCAGACTTTGGCGAGGTACCAAGGGAACCGCGCACCGCTCGGCGACGGCGCGCGCACGGGCGTACATCTCGTCGTTCGCTCGATACGCGGTGGTGACGACCAGCTTGTCCCGCGTTTCGGGGCTATGGGCGGCCGGCGGCGCGGTCATCGCGCCTCGGCGTACTTGCGAATGATGTTCACGTAGGGCGGCCAGTTCTGTTCGAACCCCGCCTTCACTTTGCCCTCGACCATCCTCCCCACCACGGGGATCCCGACCGAGATGTTGGCGGTGAGGATCAGCCGGCCGCCATCGCCGTCGGGATGAAGGGTGTACGTGCCACGAACCTGCACCCGCGGTCCGTGCGCGCCCGACCAGTTCCAGGTGCCGCGTAACGACCGGAGGTCCCATCGCACCCGGGTCCGGTTCTCTTCGGTCTTGTTGTGGTCGATGCCCATGACCCCGCGCGCGGGGGTAACCACAAATATCTCATACTCATGGGTGTCTTCGCTGGAGGTGATGTCGGTGATCTCGACCGTCTTCGCGTCCCTCGACCGCTCCGATTCGTTGATCAGCGCCGGGCTGCGCATCGCGGCGCACACCGCCGCCGGCGGCGCGGACAAACGAAACGTCATTTCGGCCTGGGTCGCCATGGAGGCCCATCGAAAGCATAGTTGGCGCTCGGAGTCAGGCCGACTATGTGCTCGTGGTGGCGGATGCACCGACGGAGGCGACGTGCGGGTTGTGCGGCCGCGTGCTCGTGCCGGGCCCGAGCATCAACAAGCACCACCTGATTCCCAAGACCTACGGGGGGACCGAAACCACCTGGATGCACGCGATCTGCCACAGCAAGATTCATTCGGTGTTTTCGGAGCGGGAGCTCAAGGACCGTTACCACACCTTCGAGGCGCTGCTCGCCCACGAAGAGATCCAGAAGTTCGTGCGCTGGGTCCGCAAGAAAGAGCCGACGTTTTATGTGCGGAATCGGCCCCACCAGCGCCGTCGGCGATAGCCTCCCCGAGGGAGACTTGCTAGTCAGGCCCCATGGACCCGAAGCGCACCTACCACGCGAGCCAGGCGGTCCATATGAGCGACCTGCTCAATCTGAGGTTCGCCAAGGAACGGTTCGGCACCGACCGCCCCCGCTTCCTGAGAGTCCGAGAGCCCGACGGCCCGAGCACGGCCGGCGGCCGTCGAGCGCGGCAGGCGATCACCCTCATCGACCTCCAGGACGAAGCCAAGTCCACCATCGTGTGCGGCTTCATTGACACCGTGGCCAAAAAAGCCGAATTGCGCGGCTTTGCGGTGGTCAAACAGGCGTACGAACAGCGCTTCGGCGACCTGATCGACATCACGCGGGGGGAATACAGCCGCATGATGTCCATGCTTCAGGACTTCATGGCCGGTCAGGGCATCGAGACCCGTCTTGTCAACGAGCCTCCGCCTCGGTCGGCGACCGTCCGCCCCACCCTACCCCGAGCCGCGCCGGCCCCCGAGGTTTCGAGCCCAGCGTGGGCATGGCTGCTGCTCGGATTCGTATTCGGGTTTATCGCGTGTTACGCGCTGTTTCGCATCGGCGCCCTCCGGTGAAGAACAACCCATGGGCCTCGACCGGCGACCGATGGCCGCGGATTCAAGCGAGCGGCAGTGCGTGCCGGGCGTCGAGCGCTTCCCTAACCCGAGCCATCAGCGAGCTCGCGGTAAACGGCTTCGGCAGCAACGCGGCGTTGCCTGCGCTGAGCTGCTGATCCGCGCGGTTGCCCAGGTAGCCGGACATGAGCAAGACGCGGATATCCGGCCGCTTGGCTTTCACTTCTCGAGCGAGCTCGTCGCCGGTCACCCCGGGCATGAGATAATCGGTGAGCAGCAGATGAATCTTTTGAGTGTAGCCCTCGGCGATCGTTAACGCCTCTGCGCCGTCGGCGGCCTGCAGGACCTCGTAACCCGCGCCCTTTAGGATGCGGGCGATGGTTCGCTTCACGCTGGGCTCGTCTTCTACGAGAAGGATCGTTTCGCTTCCGTGGAGCAGACCGGGCACCGGCAGCGCCGAGCGAGGGACCGTAGACCCGCGCAGCATCTGGCGGATCTGTAGGGTGAGCTCGCTCGCCCGCTGCCCCGCGGTCTCGATGTCGACCGCGACCTCCTGCAAAGAGTCGGTGGGCGACAACTCCTGCCGGAGCACATGGCCGCTCGCCAGCAAGGAGGTGATCACGTTATTGAGGTCGTGAACGATCTTTCGCAGCCGACGGACTTCGGCCGCGCCGAGCTCCTGGGTGGGCTCGTCCTCCGGATGCGTACGCTCTGCGCTGTCGCTAGATGACGGGTCCATACGCGTGCCGAGACCTAGGCGGTTCATACAGTGCGGCCTGCTGGTTATATCGGTCCAGCCCAGACATTCTTGAGCCTCCCGCGCACATTCTGCCCCAACCGAAGTGCAACGCCCAGGTTTGACTGGAGATCCAGGCGGTCTCCTACCTCCATCAGGCGTATATTGGTCCACATAGATTACAGATCGACCGGTCTGCCCCCGTTATTGGTAACCATTCGACCCCACCGTCACTGTTCAGTGACGCCTGGAGTGGTTCTCTGGTTTCCACGTAGTGGCACATGGGGTGCAGACCGCGTGATAAGGAGGATCATTGATGGCCAAGATGAAGGTCCGCGACCTCATGACCGAAAACGTAAAGACGGTCGGTCCAAACGACACGATGGCGACCGTCTACGACCTGATGGACGCGGAGCACTTTCGCCACCTTCCGGTCGTCGATGAAGACAGGCGCCTCGTGGGTATCCTGTCGAGTCGTGACTTGTTCAAGGCGACGGTCTCCGCGAGCTCGGACCTGCCGATGTCCGCCCAGCGGCAGATGCTCGACTCGATCTCCGTGGAAGAAGTGATGAACACGGCGCCGGAGACCATCGAGCCGAGCGTCGACCTGCGCGACGCCGCCGAGACGCTGCTGGAGTACAAGCTCGGGTGCCTTCCGGTCGTCGAAGGCGACAGCCTGGTGGGGATCATCACCGAAGCCGACTTTGTTCGGTGCGTCCTCGAATCCGAAGGATGAGCGGTCGACAGGACGTGGGGCCCTCGACGAACCGGGGCCCCTCGGCGCCTCACTTACCCCCTGAAGCGCCCTTAGCGAGGGGTCACTGCCCATACAGATAGACGGCATGGCAACGAACACACGTGTTCGTCAGCCGGCCGAACGCGTCGGCCAGCTCGACCGGAGACGACTTCGGGTTGTCGGCCACCACCCGCAGCGCCTTCGCCGCATCGACGAGCTGGTCCTGCAGCACGAAGAACGCCTCGGGAAGATTCGCATTGAGCTCGCTACCGTCCTTCACGATCGGCCGCGCCAGCCTCGGCTCCGACAGAATCGACTGGCTGATGTCCGCCGCTTGTGGCCGGTCGAGAAGCAGCGTCGCCCACATCAGGTTCGTCATCTCGAATCCGTGATTCTCCATCCGCCGGTTCAAGAGGGCGCGGGCGGTCAACGACAGGCCCTGGCGCGGCGGCAGTTTCCGGTCGGCGCGCACCGAACGCGAGGCGGTCGCGGACGATGCAGGCGTGGCGGCGGGCGTGGTTTGGCAAGCCGCGAGCGCCAACCCGCACGCGAGGGACCACGGCCAAACGAGGTTCGCCGTGGGTCGGGTGAAACGAAGGTCGAGTGCCATGGGTCGAGGTGAGTACAAGTCGCGTGCCGCCGCCGGGCCTTGAGGACCCGCGGGGCGATGTGGGTGCGCCGCGCCACGCGTCTGCGTTCGGTAACCTCCGATGACCGCGATCTACGAGCGGCGGCGCGGCGCGGCCCGGGTCCAGAGCGTCACGACCGACGGACGGACACCCGCTCGCGGCGCGCGTCGAACCGTCAAGCTCGCTTTCTCCTCTCGATCCCCGCCGCGAGCGGGACGGGCACGGCCCGCGCAACGCCGGCCAGAATGGGTCGCGGCGGCGGTAGAGCCGCCTGCAGTGCCGACCCACGCCCGGAGGACGGTCCTTGCCATGGCGCGTCGCGTCGGATAGGTCATGATTGACCGCTCAGTCAACGAGCGGACTGGAGGAACCATGGCTGAACATCTGCGATCCGCCGCCGTCCTCGGTGCCGGCCTCATGGGCACCGGGATCGCGACCCACCTCGCCGGCGCGGGCATCAAGACCCATCTGCTGGACATCGTGCCCCGCGACGCTGACCCCAACGCTGGTCCCGAGGTGAGAAACCGCCTGCCGATCGAGGCGCTCAAGAAGGCGTTGAAGGTCAAGCCGGCGCCTATGTTCGACCCTTCGCTGGTCCGGATGATCACGCCCGGCAACTTCGACGACGACCTCGGACGCTTGGCCGACGTCGACCTGGTGATCGAAGTGGTCGTCGAGCGGCTGGACATCAAACGGTCCTTGCTCACCAAGGTCGCGGACGTCATCGGCCCCACCGCACTGCTGGCGTCGAACACCTCCGGCCTGTCGATCGCCGCCATGTCCGAGGTCCTACCGCCTGACCTTCAAGAGCGGTTCGCGGTCATGCACTTCTTCAACCCCGTCCGCTACATGCACCTGCTCGAGATCGTCCCCGGGCCCAAGACGTCACCGGCCACGATGGCTCGCGCGACGGAGATCGGGCGCTTCTTAGGTAAGGGCGTGGTCTACGGAAAGGACACCCCCAACTTCATCGGCAACCGAGTGGGCACCTACGGCATGATGAAGGCGTTCGCGCTGATGGAGGAGATGGGTCTGAGCATCGAGGCCGTCGATAAGATCGTCGGGGTACCCATGGGCCGGCCCAAGAGCGCAGCTTTTCAAACCGCAGATATCGTTGGACTCGATACCTTCGTCCACGTGGCGAAGAACTGCTATGACAGCCTCGTCGACGACCCCGAGCGCGACGTCTTCAAGATCCCCGACTGGGTGACGGCGCTGGTAGAAACCGGCCGCCTCGGCCGAAAGTCAGGCGCCGGGTTCTACAAGAAGGTCGGCAAAGACATCTTGGTCCTCGACCGCAACAGCGGCGACTACCGACCTCAGGAAAAGGTTCGTTTCGACTCCATCGGCTCGACCAAGGGCAAAAGCGATCCGCGGGAGCGGATAAAGCTCATGGTCAACGGCAACGACGATGCCGCCAAGTTCGCGTGGCGCGCGCTGGCCCATACGTTGAGCTACGCTGCGGCGCGGATTCCCGAGATCGCCGACGACGTGGTCCAGATCGATCGCGCGATGCGTTGGGGCTACAACTGGGACGTCGGGCCGTTCGAGGCGTGGGACGCGATCGGCGTTCCGGAGTCGGTGGAGCGGATGAAGGCTGACGGCATCGCCGTGCCCGAGCCGGTGACCGCGATGTTGGCATCCGGCCGAACGTCGTTCTACGGAGGGCCGAAGGCGGAGCGGACGTACTTCGACGTGAGCGCCAAGAGCGCGAAGCCGCTCCCTCGCGACCCCAAGATCATCAGCCTCCCCGCCATCAAAGAAAACAAGACCAACGTGGTGAAGTCGAACCTCGGGGCGAGCCTCATCGACCTGGGCGACGGTGTGTTGGGCCTCGAGGTCCACACGAAGATGAACACCATCGACGACGACGTCACGAAGATGCTGGGCGAAGCGGTCACCGAAGCGGAAAAGAACTTCGAGGCCCTGGTGATCGGAAATCAAGGCGAGCATTTCGGGGTCGGCGCCAACGTGATGATGGTGTTCATGGCCGCCCAACAGAAGCAGTGGGACCAGATCGACGGAGCGATCCGCTCTCTGCAAGATAACCTGCAAGGCCTTCGCTACGCCAAGATCCCGGTCGTCGCCGCGCCCTTCCAGTACACCTTTGGCGGATGCGCCGAGATCGCGATGGCCGCTGACGCCTGCCAGGCGTCGGCGGAAACGTACATGGGCCTGGTGGAAGTCGGGGTCGGCTTGATTCCCGCCGGAGGTGGGTGCCTGCGCAGGGTCGAACGGTGGACGGGCCCGGTCGACGGCGTGAACGACGTCGGCCTGCTGCCGTTCATCGCCGCCCCCAGCCTGCAGATCGCAACGGCCAAGGTCGGTACCAGCGCGGAAGAGGCGAAGCGACTCCGCTACCTGTCCCCTGACGACGGCATCAGCCTCCATCGGGACTACCTGCTGCACGAAGCGAAGCAGCGCGCGCTCGGTATGGCCCGCGCCGGCTACCGGGCGCCGCGACCCCGCGCGCTGAAGGCGGCGGGGATCGACGCCTACAAGACCATCAGCGTGAACGTTTGGAGCATGACCGAAGGCGGCTTCGCGAGCGAGCACGACGCGAAGATCGCCAAGCACATCGCCCGGACGCTGTGCGGTGGCGACGTGGCCCGCGGCACGGAGCTGACCGAGCAGCACTACCTGGACCTGGAGCGCGAAGCGTTCCTATCGCTGTGCGGGGAACAGAAGACCCAAGACCGAATCCAGCACATGTTGATGAACAACAAGCCACTGCGGAACTGAGAACCGGAGGTACATCATGCCAATGCCAATGAACGTGATCGTCGCGAGCGCCGTCCGCACCGCGGTGGGTCGGGCCAAAAAAGGAACCCTTCGCTACACCCGTCCCGATGACATGGCCGCGACGGCGATGAATGGGGCCTTGGAGCGAGTCCCCGGGCTCAAGCCGGACGACGTCGAAGACGTCATCCTGGGCTGCGCGATGCCCGAAGCCGAACAAGGGCTCAATGTGGCCCGAAACGCCGTCTTCCTGGCGAAATGGCCGGATACGGTGTCCGGCGAGACCATCAACCGATTCTGTTCCAGCGGACTGCAAGCGATCGCCCACGGCGCGATGAACGTTCAGCTCGGGATGCGCGACGTCGTCGTCGCCGGCGGAACGGAGTCGATGTCGATGGTCCCGATGTCGGGCCACACGCCGAGCCTCAACCCCACCCTCGCCGACGAGCGGCCCGAGGCTTACATCGGGATGGGCCACACCGCGGAACGAGTGGCCAAGAAGTTCAACATCTCGCGCGAGCAGCAGGACGCATTCGCGGCCCGTTCCCACGAAAAGGCCCTTCAGGCCATCGCCGATGGCAAGTTCAAGGACGAGATCGTCCCCATCAAGGCCCGGCAGTTCTTGGGCGATAAGCCCGGTGAGGTGGTGTTCGAGGTCGACGAGAGCCCCCGCCCGGGCACCACGGCCGACGGGCTGAGCAAGCTCCGGCCGGTATTCGCGGTCAAAGGATCGGTCACCGCGGGCAACGCGTCCCCGATGAACGATGGTGCCGCCGCCGCCGTGTTGCTGTCGGACAAGAAGGCAGCCGAGCTGGGGGTGACGCCCCTGGGCCGGATGCGCGCGTTCACCACCCAAGGCGTTCCCCCGGAGATCATGGGCATCGGTCCCGTGCCGGCGATCCGAAGCTTGCTCGAGATGACCGGGCTGTCGATCGGCGATATCGATCTGTTCGAGATCAACGAAGCGTTCGCGTCGCAAGCATCGTATTGCCAAAACGAGCTCGGTATCCCCGACGACAAGATCAACGTGAATGGCGGCGCCATCGCCCTCGGACATCCGCTGGGGTGCACCGGGGCCAAGCTGACCGCAACCCTGTTGCACGAACTCCGGCGGCGAGGTGGTAAGTACGGCATCGTGTCGATGTGCATCGGCGGCGGCATGGGTGCCGCCGGCCTCTTCGAGATCTGAAGTTCATCGACGACCGGCGACGGGAGCGGGCGCAGTGTGGGTGTTTGGATACGGCTCGTTGGTTTGGCGCCCCGCTTTCGACCATCTTCGGTCCGCGCCCGCCCGCATCGACGGGTGGGCGCGCCGATTCTGGCAAGGCTCGACCGACCACCGCGGCGTCCCCGGGGCTCCAGGCCGAGTCGTGACGCTGATCCAGCAGGCCGACGCCGTGTGTTGGGGTCGGGTCTACGAGGTCGACCCGGCCGTTCGGGACGCGGTGGTGGCCAAGCTCGACCTCCGAGAGCAAGGCGGCTACGACCGAT
>JANQQN010000062.1 GCA_028289325.1 Myxococcota bacterium
AAGCTTATCAACGCGATGTAGTCAGATCGATCCGACTCGATCTCCACGAAACCTCAATGAACTCAGGCGTCTGCACGCAGACGGGCTGCGAACTTCAGCTTAGTGAGTAGCTCCGAGGTGCACCTGCCTCTTTGTCCACTGTGCGGATGATGCTGGCAGGTACGACGAGGGGCAGCACCGCTGCCGGAATCCGGAATAGCGTGAAGAGATTAGACTCCGAAGCCATGGATGCCGTGAGCGACATCGTACCTAGCATCGTTGATCAGGTGATTCATAATCTGCTCGCCGCCGTGGAAGAAAGTGAACAGGTAGATTTTCTCATTAGCAATGGAGAGGAGATTCGGGCGTCTTAGGAGAGTGACGGACTTCCCGGGGAGCTTTACGGCCCCTACGGATGGACCAAGCGCTTCAGCCCACTGTAACTCCCCCTGCTCGTTAACTCAAGGTAAGGTCACAGCCTTTCAAGATGGGGTGCCTCGAGTTCGGCGGAGATCAAGTCACTTGTGAGTGGGGTAGATAGACCAGCCAGAGGGATGTCGAAGGGAAGCCCCGGACAGAATATCGTAACGCGAACCCACGTCGAAGGTCACGCGGCGGCGCACATGAGGCAGGCAGGAATCGACAAAGCAACTCTCAACTTCAACAATACGATGTGCCCCAGTTGTGTCAAAAATATCGAGAGCGCTCTCCCTCCTGGGGCACGCTTGAACGTTGTTGAAGGCGACGGCACCGTTCGCACTTTCGTGGGGATTAACCGATGACCTTACCAAAGGTACGTTTGTTCGATAGGCAGTACGCCGACTCAGTTCCCTGTGATGGTCTTGAGGTCGCTGGCTCATCGCACGCCTTAGAAGTGCTGCAACGACTCGCACAGCGGACGCCTCCAGGGTATTTCGTCGAGATGGAGACCGAATTGGGGCCGTCGCTTTTGATCGGTCTTGGAGCAAACCTTAGTGCGGTGCAGTTCACAACGGCGGGAGAGGAGTACCAGAACTTTGTCGTTGCGTTCGGCTCGGCCGCAGACGGCGAGTTCGTCGAGTTCTTGATGAATGACACACCGACTCCAGTCCGTCGACGAAACTGTGTTTCTTCTAAAGTACTCGCTGACGTCGTGGAGTACTTCATACTGCATTCGGGAATGAAGCCGGACCTGGACTGGGAGGAGGTCTAATCCACCTGTCTTGGTGCCTCATTCCGTTTGCGTGACCACTCCCCACCCGATGACATCGTCGCTCTGGCGGAGAAGCGGCACCGCCCTTGACAACTCCGGCCATCAGGGAAGACTGACAGGGGGGGAGCAACGTCGAAGCGCTGGAGAAGGGTTCGTGGTGTTCATCGGGTCTACAACGTCGAAGCGGAGATCACGAGTATCCTGTTGGTCAATTCGGCGTGCGGGCGCACAATGAATGTTTCGACCTGGAGCCTCAACACCTGAGCCTCGATGCTTCGTTTGCCAGAACGATAGGAAAGCCGCGTGTCAAAGGCGACAAGATGATTACGGACGTGGATTGGGTCGGAAGTTTGGCGAAGGGGAGCTTCTTGAGTGGGAAGGCTCTCGATTCGCTAAAAGCGGTTGCAAGGGAGCGCGGTGCCAAGCGCATTTGGATAAATACGACGCAGATTGTGGAAAAGAGCGGTCGTCTCTCACACATCCTACACATCCTGCAGAGGAGATTCGGATTTAGGTCAATGGGCGGCGGACGCTTGTTCCTTGAGGTCGACCTTTGACAGCGCCAGCGGGTACGCCGACTCAGCTTATTGGAAAGGTTCTAAAGGGACGAAGGGGACGAGATGAAGGCTCTTCCGGGTACATCGAGACAATCGAAGAATTGAAGTGGCGTTTGCCCGATGAGATTGATAGAAGTGAAATCGTCGGAGTATATGAGCAGTATCTTGGATCTGGTAGTGAGGCCATCATATTTCTCCGTGATCGACTCTTCATCCTATCCGAAAGTGGTGCATTGGTACACAACACCGTAGTATATGGTGATTTGGGTGGTTTGTTCCCGTTCCCGAAAGACGGCTCGGCCGACAGCGTTGTCGTTCAACTTAGCGATAAGTCGACCGTCCTTATTCCATGCCGCGCAGAGGCCGGTGATGTATCGCTGCTGGGTAGGCTCGTGATGGGGCTCATCGGGGCTTGTCAGCGGAAGAAGTAGTTTTTCTCGCCGACCTATTCAGGGCCACCGGCCGGGGCTCGATTCGTCTCTCGACACCGATGACGTGACCGACGAAGCGCGTATCGGGGCCAGCACCAAAGAGACGTTTCTGGAGTTTCCGGGAACGGTCAGGGTTCGAAACGCGGAGTGGTAGCCTGGCGCCGCCGCCTCGAGCTCGATCTCGGTGGGCTCGAAACCGGCGGCCTTCGATCGCTCTACGAAGACACAGCTGACGATAAGGCCGACCGCCGCGATGACCGCTCCGAGGGCGAACGTCGCGGGACGCGTTACGTCACGAAACAATTGCCCGTTGGTCAGCCTCGTACTGGGATCCGGATCGTCGGTTGATTCACCATCCATGGCCAAACTGAGGCCGACGAGGGCCCCCCCGGTAGCCACCAGTCCCAGTCCGATTCCGAGGCCGACCGCCCAGCTCGCCGTGGAGCGCGGTGCGGTGATCTGCCAGTACGGTCCATCGCTGATCCGCTCGGGCGGCGAGGCGTCGAGGTCCGCGTCCACGGAGACGTAGCGGGCCGTCACCCGGGCGTTCGTGGGTTTCGTATCGACGCGAAGTCGAGCGGTCGTCGAACACCCCAAGGCCAGGGCACACGCGGCGGACACCGGCGAATAACCGCCGCGCCGCCTAAAGATGGTCCTTGGCGCCCAAAGTGTTCGCTGGCATTGATCTATGGAGGCCACGATCCGCGCCGGTGCAATCGATGCGCCAGCGCTCCATTCGGGGCCGGGGGTAGCGCTCGGTGTGCAGGGCATGTGCATCGACGCGACGGGGTTCCGACAGGATTCACAGGAGAACGACAATGCGGCGAGGGGGCGGCAGCGTCTTCGCGGCCACGGACCCGACAATGCCGCGGCCGCTCGACCGGATCGTCGTTGCGAAATCAAGCGAGCGCCGAAAAGAGCCAGCCGGCCCCACGAGGGTGTCACGGACCGCCGTCGAAACGCCCAGACTCGACAGAAGTGTTGCCTGTGGTCTTGTGTGGGGTTTTTACGACTGCGCCCTCCATCGCAGTCAGTGCGACGGGGTCGGTGGCGCTGTCCGACCTGATCGACTGCGCGCGCTCGGTCCATCCGCTGGCCCGCGCCGCCGTCGAGCGGGCCCGAGAGGCCCGGTTTCGTGCCGATAGTACCGGCTACTGGCCGGATCCCTCGTTGATGATTTCCGCCAACAACGTGCCGCTCGAATCCGCCATCGACGGCTCTCCCATGACCGGCCTTCAGTTTCGCCTCCAGCAAACCGTTCCCTGGCCCGGAAAGCTGGGCCGACGCTCGGCCGTCGGCGAAGCGGCCGCGGACGTCGCGGATATTGAGCCGCGAGCGGTTCGCCTGGACCTGGAGCGGGAGGTCGCGCTCCTGTACTTCCGCATTCATCTCCTGGACATCACGGCGGAGGTCTACCGGGCCAACGATCGAATCCTGTCTACCCTGATCGAGGTGGCGGACGCCAAGTACCGTTCCGGCCGCGGCCAGCAGCAAGACGTCCTGCGGGCTCGATTGTCTCGCGACGAGCTGCGACAGCGGCTGATCGACGTGCAACGCCGGCGAACCGCGAGATCCGCGACCCTCGCCCAGCTGGTCGGACAGGCCTCCGACTGGACGGCGCCGCCGTTGGTCGACGTTCCCATGGCCGAGCTGCGACCGTCGCTCACCGAGGCGCCCATCCTGGACCTCGCCGAGACCTTCAGCCCCGAGCTGGAGGCCGCCCGCCGACGCCGCGCCCAGCGGGTTGCGGCGGCGGCGCTGGCCGAGGTCGAGGCGTGGCCAGACCTTCAGCTCGGCGTCGCGTACACCGTACGCGGTGACGCCCAAGGGCGCGATCCCGCCCGCGGCAGCGACTTCGTCTCGGTGACGGTCGGCGTTCAGCTCCCCATCCAGGCGTTCCGGCGCCGGCCGGCGGTGCTGTCTGCCGAGCACGCGGGCGGGCGTCGGGCCGAGCACGACGAGGCCGCCGTTCGACTGCGTATTCGCGAAACGGTCGGCAAGGTGATGCGCCAGCTGCCTCAGCTGCGCCGACAATCGCGCCGTCTACGGGACGAGATCATTCCCGCGACCCGGCAAACGTTGGCCGTCGAACGCGCCGCCTACCAGGTCGATCGCGACGAAATGCGAAACCTGCTGCAGACCGAACTCCAGCTCATTGGCCGTTTGATCGAATTTCACGTTCTCCACGTCGAGCAAGAGCTCTTGCTCGTGGAGCTCGTCCGGGCGGTCGGATGCCCACGAGCGGAGCTCATCGAAGCGGCGAACCGTCCATCCCACCATGGAGAGCATCCATGACGAGAATGTGGCCATTCATCTTGCTCGGGATCATGATCGGCGCGGCGGGAACCTGGATGCTGGTCTCCGAACCCGCCCCTAGCGTCACCAACGAGCCGGAAAACGAGGAGTGGACCTGTGGCATGCACCCCACGGTCGTCCGCGATGGTCCGGGTCCCTGTCCGATCTGCGGCATGAGCCTCGTCCCTCGACGGGTGGCGACCAGCGTGCATGCCCACGATCGCTCGCCGGCCCAGATCTTCGTCGACCCCGCGACGCGACAGGCGATCGGCGTACGGACGTCGCGGGTTCGCCGGGGCCCCCTGACCCGCGGGCTGCGGGTCCTGGCCCGCGTGGTTCCCGACGAGCGACGAGAGACCATCGTGACCACCAAGTACGCAGGGTGGGTGGAGAAGATCTTTGTCAATGAGACCGGACAGGTCATCGCCAAGGGCGAGCGGCTACTGTCGCTGTACAGTCCCGAAGTCTACGCCGGGCAGCAAGAGCTCCTGCTCGCGGTCCGTCAGGGCAACCGGGCGCTGGCCGACAGCGCGAAAGAACGCTTGCGATCGCTGGACGTAACCCGCCATCAGCTGAACAGGATCCTATCCGCGGGCCAGGCGCAACGCGCGATCTCCCGTCACTCCCCGGGCGACGGCTACGTGCTGAACAAACACGTCGTCGAGGGTCAGTACGTCGCCGCCGGCCAGCCGCTGTACTACATCGTGGATCTGTCTCGAGTGTGGGTAGAGGCCGACGTCTACGAATACGACGTCGCGTGGCTCACGCTCGGTCTGCGCGCGACGTTCCGGTTGGCCTACGCGCCCGGCGAAACGTTGACCGGCCAGGTCGGCTTCATCTACCCGACCGTCGACGAGACCTCGCGTACGGTTCGCGTTCGACTCGAGTTCGACAATCCCGGCCTCATCATGAGGCCGGGGATGTTCGGCATCGTCGAGCTCGAGGGGCATCCGACCGAAGACGTCATCAACGTTATCGATAGCGCGGTGCTACGAAGCGGACGTCGGAACATCGTGTTCGTCGCGGTTGGCGACGGGCATTTCGAAGCCCGCGAAGTCAGCCTCGGTCGCGCCGCGGCGAACGGCCGGGTCGAGATCCGGTCCGGGCTGCGCGCCGGGGAGCGGGTGGTCACGCAGAGCCAGTTCCTTTTGGACTCCGAAAGCCGCCTTCGCGAGGCCATCGACAAGCTTCGAACCCCGTCCTCGCGTCCGAATCCATCGTCAGCGCCAGCATCGAGACCGTCGTCCGCGTCGCCCCCGCCGCGCCCGGCGTCCTTGCCGGCCACAGCGCCTGCCCCCACGTCACGTCCCGCCTCATCGCCCCCGGAGGCCGAACGTTGACCGCCTCCGTCGACGGTCGATCGCCGCCTGCAGACGGCCCGATTCGTTGGATCATCGAGGTTTCGCTTCGCCACCGGGCGCTGGTTGGTCTCGCCATCGCGGCCATGGCCGCGGCCGGGGTCCAGGGGCTGTGGGGGCTCCCTCTCGACGCGATCCCCGACCTCTCGGACGTCCAGGTCATCGTGTACACGGAGTACGCGGGCCAGAGCCCGGACGTCGTCGAGGATCAGGTCACCTACCCTCTCACGACCCAAATGCTGTCGGTCCCCGGCGCCCGCACCGTACGCGGCTACTCGTTCTTCGGCTTCAGCCTCGTGTACGCGATCTTCGAAGACGGAACGGACCTGTACTGGGCCCGGGCCCGAACCCTGGAGGCTCTGAGCTCGGCCGACGAACGCCTGCCCACCGGCGTGCGCCCGCGGTTAGGGCCCGACGCGACGGGCGTGGGGTGGGTGTACCAGTACGCGCTGGTCGACTTCGGCTATTACGCCGAGCGACTTCGTACCGAATACGACACCGACCGAGACGGCGTCGTCGACGCCGACGAGGCGAGCCGCGGGGCCGACGAAACGTCTTTGTCCACCACCTTGGGCGGTGGAATTCTGGAGCCGGCCGCCGCCGCCCGGTTCGCCCTATCGTCCTTCGACGCCGACGGAGATGATGTCCTTCGCGGCCCCGAGCTTCAAGAGGCGGCGCACTTCGAGGGCGTCGGCCTCGACGAGCTGCGGTCGCTGCAAGACTGGTTTGTCCGCTACGAGCTCGCCGCGCTGCCCGGCGTCGCGGAAGTCGCTTCGGTGGGCGGGTTGGTGCGGCAGTACCAGGTCGAAGTCGATCCCGACAAGCTCAACGCTTACGGCATCTCGCTTCGCCGCCTCCGCGCTGCGATCCGCAGCGCCAATGGCGCGGTCGGCGGACGGGTGGTCGAGATGGCCGAGACCGAATACATGGTTCGGGGCATCGGTTACGTCGACGCGGTCGAGGATCTCGAACGCGTCGTTCTGTCGACCGACGCCCAGCGACACGTTCCCGTCCTCCTTCGCGACGTCGCCCACGTCGCCCTTGGTCCCGAGCTGCGACGCGGGGTGACCGACCTGAACGGCCTGGGCGACACCGCATCGGGCATCGTGGTCATGCGGTTCGGAGAGAACGCGCTCGGGGTGATTCAGCGGGTAAAGGCCCGTCTCAATGAGCTGAAAGCCTCATTGCCAAAAGGGGTCACGGTCATCCCCGTCTACGACCGGTCGCACTTGATTCGAGAGGCGGTCGGCACTCTGAAAGCCCGATTGACCGAGGAGATGGTGATCGTCGCCATCGTGTGCTTGGTTTTCCTCGTCCATGTTCGAAGCGCGCTGGTGGCGGTATTCGTGGTCCCCATCGGCGTTCTCATGGCGCTGATGCTGATGCGATTCATCGGCGTGACCGCCAATATCATGTCGCTGGGAGGGATCGCGGTCGCGATCGGAGTGATGGTGGATGCCTCGGTGGTCATGGTGGAGAACCTACACCGCCACATGGAACGCGACCCCGAACGGCCGCACCTCGCGCGTGTGATCTCCGCCGCCACGGAGGTCGGGCCGGCGATCTTCTTTTCCTTGGTGGTCATCACCGTCTCTTTCCTGCCCGTGTTCGGCCTGCAGGCGCAGGAAGGCCGGCTCTTTCGGCCTCTCGCGTACACCAAGACCTTCGCGATGGCCTCGGCCAGCATCCTGGCCATCACCGCGATCCCCATCGGCATGTACTACCTGGTTAGAGGTCGTGTACGGTCCGAAGCCCGCCACCCGCTGACCCGTCACTTCGTTCGACTCTATGCGCCCCTGCTCGACTACTCGCTACGGCGCGGGCGGCGCGTGGTCGCGGTGGCCATCGTGATCACCGGCCTGACCGTAGTGCCGTTTTTGCACCTCGGTGAAGAGTTCATGCCCCCGCTCGACGAGGGCGACTTGCTGTACATGCCGACCACGCTCCCCGGTCTGTCGATCACGGAAGCGAAGCGGGTCCTGCAGCAGACCGACGCGATCATCAGTCAGTTTCCCGAAGTGCGCCGAGTCTTCGGAAAAGTCGGTCGCGCGGAAACCGCGACCGATCCCGCCCCGCTCTCGATGATCGAGACGGTGATTCTGCTCCACCGGGATAAGGCTCGGTGGCGAAGGAAGTCGGTCCAGCGGTGGTATTCATCGTGGCTTCCCGACCCGCTCAAGGCCCCGTTTCGATGGTTGTGGCCGGATGAGGTGACCTGGACCTCGGCCGACCTCATCCGGGCGCTGGACGGCGCGATCCGATTTCCGGGTCTGACCAACGCGTGGACCATGCCCATCAAGACCCGGCTCGATATGCTGGCCACCGGCATCAAGACCCCGGTCGGGATCAAACTCTTGGGCGATGACCTCGACCAGCTCGCGAGCGTCGCGACCGAGATCGAAGCGGTGCTTCGCGACCTACCGGGTACGGCATCGGTGCTGGCGGAGCGGGTCACCGGCGGGCACTACGTCGACTTCGAGGTCGACCGAAGGGCCGCGGCCAGATACGGGCTGAACGTCGGCGACGTCCACGACGTGATCCAAACCGCGATCGGGGGGATGAACGTGTCGACCACCGTCGAAGGTCTGGAGCGGTACCCGATCAACGTCCGATACAGCCGAGAGCTGCGAGACGACCTATCAGCCCTCTCTCGCGTCCTCGTCCCGACTCCGATGGGGCACAGCGTGCGGCTCGGCCAGGTGGCTCGGATCTCGGTTCGGGACGGCCCGCCGATGATCAAGAGCGAAAACGCGCGCCGGACGGCCTGGATCTTCGTCGATCTCGATACCCCGGACATCGGCGGCTACGTGCGTCGCGCGCGCGCGGCCATCCAACGCGAGGTGCAGCTTCCACGGCGAGTATCGATCACGTGGTCTGGGCAGTTCGAGTACTTCGAACGCGCGGCCCGCCGGCTGGTCACCCTTCTCGTGGTCACCCTCGTGCTGGTGTTCGGCCTCCTGTACATCCACTTTCGACGGCTCGGCCCGACATTGCTGGTCATGGGCGCCGTCCCCTTCGCCCTCGTGGGCAGCGTGTGGCTGCAATGGGCCCTGGGATATCAACTCAGCGTGGCCACCGCGGTCGGCTTCATCGCCGTCGCCGGGCTCGCGGCGGAGACCGGGGTGGTCATGATCCTGTACCTTGACCAAGCCGTCGACCGCCGACTCGCCGCGGGGGCCCTCAATACCCGCGCGGACCTGCTGGCCGCGATTCGAGAGGGCGCCGCCGGACGCCTGCGACCAAAGCTCATGACCGTGAGCACGACCCTCCTCGGCCTGATGCCCATCCTCATCGCCGGCGGTACCGGCGCTCAGGTCATGCGCCGCATCGCCGCCCCGATGATCGGTGGCCTGATCACGTCGACCGCGCTCACGCTGATCATCGTGCCCGTGGTCTACCTGCTGCTCTTGGAACGAAGCGCCGAACGCTCGAAGCTCTTCGACCGAGAACGCTGAACCCCGGTCGCTCACCGTCGCGTCAGGCCTCGGCAAGCCAATGCATAAGCATTAAGCCCACAAAAACATCTGCCATCGGATGGCCACACGGAAAGTGCAGGGCGCCAAAACGGATGAACCGTCCTAATCACAGAGGATCGAGTCGGTCTGATTTTACATTGGCAAGTTCGTTCCGATTGTTGGTATAACCAAGCCATCCGGCGTCTCAACCAACCGAGGTGAGGGCGGGACCCGGGAGAGCCCTCGAGCTCAACGAATAAATGGAGATCATACCATGCACAAAGAGAATCAATGCGTCGATAACCGACCGGGTGTGAATGCTTCCCCACCGATCGAGGTCGACCAGCATCCGGAGAAGAAAGAGCGGGTGGCCGAGATTCAGCAGCTCGTCGCCAAACTGTCGCGGGAGCGGCAGAATCGAGTGCTGACCTCAGCCAACGCGATCGTGTCGTTCTCCTAAACTCGGCCGGGCCCGCCGCTATCCCTCGCGACGGGCCACCGCCGGCGCACCGCGCAGCAGCACCGACGGAAGCTGGGCGATAAGATACAGAAGCAGGATCGGCAGCAGAACCACGCGAAACAGGAACGCCACCATGAGGTCGACGATGGCGGTCAGCGCCTTTTCGGCCACCGCTTTCGCCTGGTCGATCCGGTTGGTCACCGAAGCCGAGCTGGCGAAGACGAGGGTGTTGAGATCGGACTGCGCCTGCTCCAGCTCGGCCTGGGCCGCCGCGATGCGGGGGGCGAGGGTTCGCTCGCTGAACTCGTCGGACACCACGAATACCGCGGGCAGACCGAATCGACCGAGCAGACCGACGACGACGAGCGCGCGCCCCAACCGCCGGATCGTCGCGGTCCCCGACTCGCGCCCCAGCGCGGCCGCAGCGAGGAGCAGCAACCCCGGGCCGAGGATGTACATCAGCGACAGCTCGGCCGCCACGGACAGGATCAGGCGCTGAAGGCCCACGGACACGATGCAGAAGGTGAGGATCGACGCCAGCTGCTCGACGAGGTCGTGGATCGGGTCGAGCGCCTCGCCGACCGTCACGCTGCCACCGACGACGAAGAAACTGGCCTCCATCTCCGACGTCTTGAGCACGCTGACCGTCGAATTCACGGCCGCGGCCGACAGATACGCCACCGAGGCGATGGTCAACGTTCGGACGAGTCGGCGTTCGCTGTCCCGCGACAGCGGGTCGCCGGCCCGCTCGAGGAGCACGTCGCCGAGGCCAAAGGTCAAGGCCAGCCCGGCGGCGGCGAACAGCCCCGCGATCCGCAGCTGGGCGCGGCTCGGTCTCGGCGGCGGGCTCAGGATCGACATGCCCTATTGGAACTGGACTGAACCGTGGCCGAACAGCTGCTCGACGCGGTCCATCATCTCGTCGGACGCCGCGAGCTGGATCGAACCGGGAAGCATCATCTCGACCTCGGTTTCCGGAAGCTGAACCACCATCCGAACGCCGCACGGTCCCTGGTGTTGCTCGAACACCTGCTTGAGCTTGGTCAGGCGGGGCTCGGTCACCTCGACGTCTTTCACCCGCAGGACAACGGCCTTCGCCCGTTCCTGGCGAACGTCGTCGATCGCCCGCGCGTTGAGAACGCGAAGGCGCAGCTGGACGTTGCCTTCGTCGTCGGTGTTCTTGCCCACCCGCATCTTCACGAGGATCGGCCGCTCGCCCTTGAACACCGCCTCGCAGTTCTGCCAGACCTCGGCCGAAGCCATCGCCTCCACCTGACCGGTCACGTCTTCGACGGTCACGAACGCCAACCGGCCCGAGCCGTCGCGCAGAGGGCGCTCGCGGATCGCGGTCACCACCACCCCCAGGACGACCTCCGCTCCGTTGTCTTTGCGCTCCAGGCCCCCCACCGTCGCGTTGGCCATCCGCACCAGATCCTGGCGGTAACGGTTGATGGGATGACCGGACAGATAAAAGCCGATCGCCTCTTTCTCGAGCTTGAGCTTCTCGAGCTCCCGCCACTCGGGGAGCTCGTCGTCGTAGACCTCCTTCGGCTTGATGGCCTCCGCGAGCTCCGGCGAACCGCCGAACAGCGAACCCTGTCCTGCCTCGGCCGACTTCTGGACCGAGCGCGCGGCATCGATCGCCCGCTCCAACGCCTCCATGAGCTGGGCCCGGCTGCGGTCGAAGCAGTCGAAGGCCCCCGAACGAACCAAGGTCTCGAGGGTCTTTTTATTGAGTTGGCGCAGCGGAACCCGTTCGCAGAAATCGTACAGCGAAGAGAATGCGCCCCCTGCCGCGCGGGCGTCGAGGACCGCTTGGAGGGCCGCGTCACCGAGCCCTTTGATCGCCGACAAGCCGAACCGGATCTTGCCCCCGGGAACGGTGAACGACTTGTCGGCCTCGTTGACGGAGGGAGGAAGCACCTCGATGCCCATGCTCCGGGCTTCGGCGATGTACTTGACGATGTTGTCGGTCGAGCCGACCTCCGTCGACAGCAGCGCGGCCATGAATTCGACGGGGTAATAAGACTTGAGATACGCGGTGTGAAAGGTGACCAGCGCGTAGGCGGCGGAGTGGGATTTGTTGAAGCCGTAACCGGCGAACTTCTCCATCAGGTCGAAGACCCGGGTCGCCTCGGGCTCCGGAATCCCACGCTCGTCGCAGCCTTTGACGAACTTCACCCGCTCCTTGGCCATGACCTCCATCTTCTTTTTGCCCATCGCGCGGCGAAGGAGGTCCGCGCCGCCCAACGAGTAGCCGGCCATGACCTGAGCCGCCTGCATGACCTGCTCCTGGTAGACAAAGCCGCCGTAGGTCGGCTTCAGAACGTCTTCGAGGGTCGGGTGGGGGTACTCGATCTGCTTGCGGCCGTGTTTGCAGTCGATGAAGTCGTCGACCATGCCCGTCTGCAGCGGCCCGGGCCGATAGAGGGCCACGGCGGCCACCACGTCTTCGAAGCAGTCGGGCTTCAGCCGCTTCAACAGCTCCTGAAAGCCGGTCGACTCGAGCTGAAAGACCCCCAGCGTTTCGCCGCGACCGACGAGCTTGTATACGTCGGGGTCGACCAAAGGCAGCAACGAGCATCGTAAGGTCAGGTCGACGCCCTCGGAGCGGACCTGGCGCCGATCGACATACGCGGTTTTGGCCTCGACCGCCGCCTTCAACTCGTCCTTCGTCATCCGACGGGCCACATGGCGGTGCGACCCGAGAGCCTCGACGTCGGCCTCCGCCAACTCCCGCTCGAGGCGCGCATTCACGTGGCGTTCGGCGTGGTAGATGACATCGAGGGTCTTGAGGCCGAGAAAGTCGAACTTCACGAGCCCCGCGTCTTCGA
>JANQQN010000084.1 GCA_028289325.1 Myxococcota bacterium
GCGCCTGGCTGCTGGGCGACCACCACGACCATCACCATGGCCACGACCACCACGGCCATCACCATCACGACCACAACCTCCGCGCCGCGTACCTCCACGTCCTCGCCGACGCGCTGACCTCGGTGCTGGCCATCGGCGCCCTGATCGGCGGCCGGCAGTTCGGCTGGAACTGGCTCGACCCGGCGATGGGCGTGGTCGGCGGCGTGATCATCGCAAAGTGGTCGATCGGCCTATTGCGCCAGACGAGCCGAGTCCTGCTCGATGCCGAGGTTCCGCTCGAGTCCGTCGACGCGATACGTGCGGCCATCGAAGCCGACGCCGACAACCAGGTCGTCGACCTGCACGTGTGGCGGGTGGGGCCCAAGCACTGCGCGGCCATCGCCACCGTCATCACCCACCACCCGCGCCCTCCCGACCACTACAAGGTGCTGCTCGACGGCTTCGAGGAGCTCGCGCACATTACGGTCGAAGTCCGAAGCTGCGAAGAGCCCGACTGCACCGCCGCCGCCTGACTGAAGGTGGCGAACCGCAGATCGCGGCGCTACACTGGACGGCACCTTGGGTCTCGCCAACGAAGACATCCGGCCCTTGAAACGGGTCGAGTACGAGCGCCTCGTCGAGCTCGACTATTTCGCTGAAGAGCGGCTGGAGCTGCTCGAAGGGACGCTCGTACGAATGAGTCCGCAGCGCGCCGCGTACGCGGCCATCGTTCAGAACCTGACCCGCCTGCTGGTCTTGGCCTTGGCGTCGACGGGCAGGGCCGAGGTTCGGGTCCAGCTTCCGTTCGCGGCGACCGACGACTCCGAGCCAGAGCCGGACATCGCTGTTGTTCCGGTCGCGTCTTATCATGCGCACCACCCGGCGACGGCCCTCCTGATCGTCGAGGTCTCCGACACGACCCTCAAGCGAGATCGCACGGAGAAGCAGACGATCTATGCGCAAGCCCAGGTCCCTGAGTACTGGGTGGTGGACGTCGCGAATCGCTCCGTGGAGCGGTTTGTCGGTCCCGTTGATGGGCGCTACGCAAGCATGTCTCGGCTTCAAGAACATGCATCGGTGAAGCTGGAATACTTCCCTGACGTCGAGCTGTCCGTCGCCGACCTGTTTCGCTGAGCCTCCGCGGCCGTCGGAATCAGCCCGCCGCCTCGTCTTCCTCAACCCCCCACAGCTCGGTCAGATCGAGGGCGACGGCGTCGAACGGCTCGACCCGCAGCGACGAAACATCTTTGATCTTGGCGTCGAGGGCGACGACCAGGGTCATGAGCCCTTCGTCGCTGCGGCGGAACACCTCGAGGGTTCGGGCCAGAGGGTCGATGAGCCACGCGTGGCGAACCTCGGCCGCCGCGTACAGCGGGAGCTTGCGGACCCGATCGTGGCCCATCGTCGACGGCGACAGCACCTCGCAGATCCACTGCGGCGTCGACGTATAGAACTTCGCCGACAGTTCGAGATTCGGCACCACCTCGCGGCGCCACCCCGCGAGGTCGGGCACCAGCACATCGTCGGCGAGATGCAGCTCGGGCTCGTATTGGATCCACCAGCCGCCGGGGCCCTCCCGGCCGAGGCGAAAGGGGGGGCCGATCAACATGCCGAGCACCGACGCCGCCTCCGCGTGGGGGTTGGCGGGCCGCGGCTGCAGAAACAGTCGGCCCTGGATGAGCTCGGCCACCATGTGTTCAGGGGCGTCGAGGACATCTTGATAGGTCGCGTTGTGGCGGGCCGGCGCAATCACGAAGATGACCCTACGCGCCTGGGCTTCGAATGTCTCCTTCGTCGAGCCCGCCGTTCGAAAACGGACGGCTCAACGTCGGCGTAAGAACGACAGGGAGAGCTTGCAACGGGTTCGTTCATCCCCAGTCAGTGAAGCCAGGGAGCCGGCGAGGACGGCGAAGTCTTCGAATCTCTCGGAACTCACCAGCTGGCGCCGTATCATCCTGACCGAGAGTAAGCTCGGCGACGAGAGTAACGCCAAAGATAGGCGTGACGTGCCCCACCACTCGAACGTCTCGATCGCTGCAGCATAACTTGACGCTATCGCGATGATAGCGCCGGCGCGGCATCCGCGAGCCTCGGCCCCGTTGTAGTTACACCGTCGCAGCGCTCACCCGAAGGAACGTGTTCGTACCGTCGACGGGACGAACACCAAGACTTGTGAGGTCTCGGCAATTCGAATTGTCAATCGAACACCTCACGGAGGTCCGACGGGTTGAACGAGCGACTGAGACAAGGAGTTACAATGAGCTACAACGCAGACAAGACGTGGACACCGCCATGTCCGCGCATCATGAATTCACTCTTTATGGCCATCGGACTGGTCGCCTGTGGCGACCCCGGGGGCGGTGACCGCGCCGCCCTCGGAACTTCCGGTCTGGTCGGGGATGCGGCCGCCTTGGCGGCGACCGGGCCTACGTCGACCTTGGCCCTCTCGAACACCACGAAATCGATCGTCGCGGATCGCGCCATCGTCCAGCCGCGCGCCGTCGCTTTGGACTTTCCGAGCGACCGGGCGTTGGTGCTAGACTTTAACGCCGTGCTGTCGGTCGACCTGACGACCGGCGATCAAGTCGTGGTGTCCGACGCGAGCACCGGCCAAGGCCCAATGTTCATCACCCCCCGAGGGATCGCGTTGGACCTCGCGGCCAACCGGGCCATCGTGGTGGACTCCGGGTTGGACGCCGTGGTGCAGGTCGACCTGACCACCGGTGATCGCGTCGTGTTGTCCGACGACGACACGGTGCAAGGCCCAACCTTCGCGTCGCCACGGGCGATCGCGTTGGACCTCGAACGAAACCGAGCCCTGGTGGCGGATTCGATTCTTGACGCCCTGTTGTCGGTGGATCTGACCTCCGGCGATCGCGTGATCGTATCCGATGCGAACATCGGATCGGGGCCGCTCATCCCTGCGCTTCGCGCCATCGCTTTGGATCTTTCGCAGAACCGAGCGCTGGTGGTGGATTCGCTGCTGGACGCCGTGTTGTCGGTAGACCTGACCACCGGCGATCGGGTGGTCGTGTCCGATGCGAAAACCGGCTCTGGTCCCAGCTTCGGAAGCCCGCGGGCTGTCGCGCTCGACAGCGCTCGCGACCTGGCGTGGGTAACGGATTCAACCGTCGATGCTCTATTTTCGGTGGACCTGACCACTGGCGAACGGGTGGTGGTCTCCAACGCGAACACCGGCCAAGGCCCAAGGTTCGTCACTCCACTGGCGTTCGCGTTGGATTCCGCGCGCAATCGAGCGTTGGTGGTGGATCCCAGCGCCGACGGCGTGTTGTCGGTAGACCTGATCACCGGCGATCGGGCCGAGGTGCCCAGGGCGGATACGGGTCAAGGGCCCGAATTCTCCGAACCGGCGGGCGTCGCCGTGGACGGCGAGCGCAACCGGGGGCTGGTGGTCGACTTCGAGTCGAAGTCGGTCTTCTCCGTCTCCCTGACGACGGGCGATCGAGTCGTCGTCTCGGATCCCAACACCGGCCAAGGCTTCGACTTTCTTGCGCCTCGAGCCGTCGCGTTCGACGTTCTCGGCGATCGAGCGCTCGTCGTGGACTTCGAGTTTCGAGCCATCTTTTCGGTGGATCCAACGACTGGCGATCGAACCATCCTTTCCGATGACCACTTCGGCGAGGGCCCGTCCTTTGACCGGCCCATGGGCATCGCCGTGGACCCCGCGCACAACCGGGCCCTGGTCGCGGACGACGGCGCGTCCGCCGTGCTCTCGGTGGACCTGGAGACCGGCGACCGAGTGGTGATCTCGGGTTCGAACGTCGGCCAGGGCCCCGCCCTGGACGGCGTCAGCGCCATAACCTTGGACCTCCCGCGCAACCGAGCGTTGGTCACCACCGACGTGTCGGGTGTTGGCGCCGTATTTTCGGTGGACCTCACCACGGGCGACCGCAGCGTCATATCCGATGCGGAGATCGGGCCCGGCACTTCCCTCTCCGTCGTGACGGGCATCGCTTTGGACGCCGGACGCAACCGGGCCTTGGTGGTGGATTCGATCTTCAATGCCGTGGTGTCCGTGGACCTCGACACGGGAAATCGGGAGGTGTTGTCCCTGAGTGTCGGCGGCAACCCCACGGGCCAGGGCCCCGCGTTCGCGACGCCAGCCGGCATCACCCTGGAAGTCGTACGAAATCGGGTGTTGGTGCCGGACTTGGGCCGGCGCGCCGTGTTCGCCGTCGATCTGGACACCGGCGATCGAGAGATCGTATCGCAGTAGTCACGACGCGGCTTCCGCGCTGACTTCGTTCTTCAAAGCCGTTGATTCTCGCCCTTCGCCTTCCCGCGTCTTTGCACCATCGCTCAGACACCCTCGTGAAGCGAGCGGCCGCGAGCGTCGACCCAGCGGCCAAACGCCGCGATGACGTCCGGCGTCAGGGCGTTCTCTTGCAGGTCGAGCACACGAAGCCGCTTCAGGACAGACATACCCTCGGGCAGCGACGTGAGCTCATTGGCCCGCAGGACCAAGCGCTCGAGCGCGGCGGCTCGACATAGCGACGGGGGCAACGTCCGAAGTTGGGTGCGGCGGACCTCCAGGTCACGAAGACCGGGAAGCCGGTCGAAACGGTCGGGTAGGGACTCGATCGCGTTGTCCACGATGGACAGCACCTCCAGACGCTGAAGCTCAAAGAGCTGCGGAGGCACCGTCTCCATCTGATTGGAGGCAAAATGCAGCGCGCGAACCGTGGGATGTTTGACGAGACCGTCGGGCAGAGACTCCACATTCAGACCTCGAATGACCAAGGTCTCCAGGTTGCGGAAGCGGTTGAGGTCTTCGGGGAGCGCCTCCAATCCACCGTCGCGCCATTCGAGGTAAAGGTCGAGGAATCGAACCTCGTTCGGCGCCTGCCGTGCTCGCTTCAGCGAGTCAAACGCTCCGCTGTTGGTCATGGGGTCTCCTCGGTTAGCAGTCGCAACAGGACATTCCGCGTCATTTCTCCCTCGCCTGGCTCGACGACTCGAGTGATATGACCTTGCCGATCGAAGAGGCGAATCGGCTCTCTGGAGTCGGTATACACCATGTCCATATCGTCGCCAACGATCATGCCCACTCGTTCAACGTTGGGCTCCCGGATCTGCCCGGCGTACGGACTCCGGCGAGACAGGACGCCATCGACGTTTGGCCGATCGCTGAACCCCATCGTTTCCCGAAGCCAATTGACACCGAAGTTGACGTCGGGATGGCGTTCGGCGAGCGGCAAGAAGATCTGGTCGAGCAGAGAGCTCGCGGTGTAGCCGCCCATGTACGAATCCACGAAGACGATGCTCTTCGCGCCGTCGGCGATCATCGGCTCGAGCTCCGCCTGCTGTTTCGGCGCGTCGAACTTGCCACTTCGGTTTTCGGTCTTGGGCGCTCGATGCGAATCGATGGTCCGCACTTTCGGTATCAGCGACGGATCGATGAGACCGAGCGCCTCCGTCAAGAAGGCCCCCCCGTTCTTCATGCCGACGATGATATCCGGATCCTCATCAGCGAGGCGGGTGGCGATATTCCGAAGGGCCTCGCGATTCTGTTGAAGCGAGGAGTCGAGAACCAATCCTTCGAGGTCGCCGGTCGTGCTGTCGAAGTCGGTTCGCAACCGGGCGACGACCTTCTTTCGGTCGGCGCGAGTCGTTTCCGGATCTTCGATACGGGCCGCGAACTGCGCCAAGTCCTGAACCTGCTGCTCGAGCCCCTGCTTCAAAGCGGCCACATTGTCGGAGGCGCCTCTTTGAACCTGCCACAGGACGTCGTGAGGATGCTCGCGCATCAAACGGATCATCGTGTCCGGGTCTTCGCCGGTGAGTCGCTGAAGAACCGCGAGGTCACGGCGAGAGGCGTACGGCGCGACCTCCGCCACGTCGGACAGCGCCCTTCGTGCGGCCGCGGAGAGAGCAGGTGAGTCCGCAGGTATCGCCCCCCGCCCGCGGCCCGTTTGCCCCGCCGCGGTGTCGGGGCGGGGTCGAACCACCGCGCCGCTCTCGATCAGCGCGCTCCTGATTTGGGCCCGGAACGAGAAGGCGTCACTGATCCGGCCGCCGCTGGCCTTGGTCGACACGCCAACCATCCCCCCCCAGAACGCGATCGTCAGGCCCATTTGCGCCCGCTGGGCCGGGGTGAGCTTGTCCCAGTCGACGACCAGCGTATGGGCCTGATCCAAAGACGCCGAAGCATCGGCGTAGTTGGCGCTCGTGTTGAGAATCCCCGCCGCCCGCGCCATCGTCGGCGCGAGACTCGAGCCGTGCTTGGCAAGCCGGGTTGCCGCGCCCATCGTGCCCGCGCCGACCACCGTCAATCCAGAACCGGCGAGGCTCAGCCACGCCGCCCGCGCGTCGGGGTCGCTCATGGAGAGCGTCTGGCCGTGTGCTTGCCGGTCGTACAGGTCCATGCCGGCCTGGATGCCCATGTAGCCCGCGGACCCCAGCGCGACGGTCCACGCCGTTACCAGCAGCGGCGTCGCCGTGCCTCCCGAGCCCAGCACAATGACACCGCTGGCGAGAATACCGCCGCCGAGCGCGGCCACGTCGGCGACGTCACCGACGTGCTCCAGGAACGTGTCGCTGACGTCCGGCGTATTCTCGGTGACGAGCTGCGTCCTTCCCGGCGCCCCGAGGTGACCACCGGCGGCAAACGTCATCTTTCCGGGGGGAAGCTCGTTGCCCTTCCGCCAGGCCTCGAAGGACTCGTATATCCGGCCGACATTGTCGACGAACCGCTGTTGCCTATTTCGTCCTTCCACTCGGTATATCTGAAGATCGACCGGCCCCGTCGCTTGACTCGAGAACTGGACAGGCAGGGTGGCCACGCGAACCGGGCCGCCGCCCATTTGTCTTTGCGCGCCGCGAATCCCCCCCGGGGGATTCTGATTCGGATCGCCGGCGATCCTGCGGACGACCTCGACGTTGTGGTAGAAGTTGTAGCTCCCGTCGCCGGCCAAGGCCTGCGCCATCTCCTCCTTCGTGTTGGGCAGGTCCGAGCGGGTTGGGGCCCGAAGCCCGGCCCCAACCAGGTTATCGATGTCCCATCCACCGACCGCGACCGCACGATCCCCTCGCGCCTCAAACTGCCTCACCCGCGACCGGGCATAGATATCGAGTAGACCTTCATCCTCCCACGGTCTGTCGGAGGACAATGCGTCCTGAATCGCATCGGGCCGCTTCATCAACTCGATCGCGGCCCATAAGCGCGCGGCACCAGGGATGCGGTGATCAGCGAGCAGCGCCCGTCCATTGGCCGTAGAAAGGGTTCGGCGAAGGGTGTCGGCGCTTCGCGCTTGCGCGTCGCCGCCCTGCCCGGCCGCCAGCCCATCGGCGAAGGCGTCGACGAGCGCCGCATCGTCTCGCAAGCTACTTTGCGGCGTCTTGAGGAACATCGTTCTTACCAGCGCGTCGCGCTGCGGAATCGGCGCAAAACCGTTGATCTTGCGCAACGCGGCGACGATGCCCGGGCGGCTATGAGCGAGGCCTTCGGCGACGACGGCGATCCCGTCGGGCGACAGATGAGCCAGCGTATCGTCGTCGACATGACGCAGCACGCGCGATGCCATGGTCGATCGATGATGCATCGGAAGCTCGGCGCCGAGCGGCGGCAGGCTCGCGCCCTCGTCACGGGCGAGGCGGGAGCGCGCGGCGTCATCGGCCAGCCCGAGGGCCATCAAACCCTCGCTGAGATACTCAGCTCGCAACCGGGGGTCGGAGACGGAGCCCATGGCATCGATAAAGGCGTCGAATCCTCCCCCGTCGGCGCTGGCGTGGTAGGACGTGCTGGCCACGCCCATGCCCACCGTGGTCATCGTCAGGTTTCGAACATTGGCGGCCCCCTGATACACCGACGCCCGTTGGGCCGGCGACAGGACGCCGAGAGCGTCGACGACATCCTGGCCGCGCAGGCTCGAGATCACGCCGGCCACGGTCACCGCATCGCCGTCGCTGACAAAGCGCGTATGGGTCGATCCGCCGAGGAATGAATCAAGGTCGCTGGCGGTCGGCGTGCCATCGGTGGTGAGCCCCGCCGCCGCTCGCACGAATTCGTGTTTCGTTTGAACGCTGGCCTCTCGATTGATCGCGGCCACGAACGCCAACCGCGTATCTTCGCCGGCGCTCCGCATCGACGCGGCGAGCGTGGCTAACGTGGCGCCATCGAGCTTATTGCTCATGCTCTCCGAGAAGCGGGCGCGAACCGCGGCCCCCGCCCGAGAATCGCCGTGGGTCTGTAGACTCTTGGTGAGCTGGTCGAGCAAACCCTCCTGATGGAGGATGCGAACCACCGCTCGCGCATCGGTCGCCGACAAGCCCGAGATCGCATCGACGGCCGTCCGCGCCTCGTCGGCCGACACGCCCCAATCGAACACGCCGCGGGTATCGAGCGCCGTCCGGACGGTCTCGAGGGCTCGGCGCTGCGCTTCGGGGTCGGACACCGACCGCGGTGGATCGCGGCGTCCCTGCCCTTGGCTTCCGATGCCCACCGATACTCGCGTCGACTCGGGACCGGCGAATCCGACGTCCGCCGGCGACAGCCCGTGCTGACGGGCCAGCTCCAGCGAGAGCGTTCGGTAAAGCGTCAGCGCCCGCTCCAGTTGGCGAGCGGACAACGGCTGGCCCCGCGTCGCCGGCGTCTGCCCCAGAATGTAGTCGGCCAGCTCGTTGACGTCTTCCGTCCCGGAGATGACCGTGTCGGTCGGACGACGATCATCGGCCGCGATGCGCAGAAGGCGTTCGCCATCGACGTTCGACGATTTCTGCGCCGGCCGCCGTGCTTGCATCGCGCTCACATCGAGGCCGCGAGAAAATTGGTCGATAATCTGTTTCCGATCGAGCGACCTGCGCTCAACGGGAGGAGCCATTGGCAAGACGTCAGCAAGACGGGGGCCACCTGGATCTTCAGCCACTGAGCGACGCGATCGAAGAAATCGTGACCCCGCTCTCGCCGGCAGCGAGGGTTCGAGTCGACGTTGCATTCATCGCCCGGCGACGCTGTGCAAGTCGTGCGCAGTCGCTACCGTTCATCGGCGAACAGCGGTCACTCTGACGACATCTTGGTGGCCTCAGCGGCTGCTATCACGAACGCGGATCAAACTGCGGCCGCCGGCGATCAGGGCCGAGCGGTCATCCGCGATCACGATATTGTTGCCCCCATCGTAGGCCTCTCCCAAGGCATAGTCGTACTCGGCGTTGGGGAACACGACGTCGCCGTTGGTGTCCATTCGGGTCTCGCGGAACGGCGCCGCCCCTATGTCGACACGGAGGACCCGCTCGCCCGCTGAGCCTTCGTCATCATCGAGGAGACGGAACCCATACAAATAGGTGCGGCCCGAGCTGCGCTCGGCCCCGGAGCCGTAGACTCGGTTGGCGCCGCCGCTGATCGTGGGCACCCCGCTGACTTGCGTGTCCGGGTCCGACCAAAGCACGACGAACGCGCCTGCCCTCGCATCGTAGCGGAGCGCAACGACCCCGGTGGCGTGCTCCTCGATGGCGTCGGGAGAGGTCAGCCACGCGGCCGGCCCGTCATCCGGCACGAACCCTCCCGGCGGAACGCGAAGGCCGTTCGGCAGATATCCGCTGTAGTTGGCGACCACGACCATGTCGCGACGGGCGGCGGGGGAGTTCTCTACCGTGAGCAGCCAACCGGGTAGGTCAGTGGTGATGACCGCCGGACGCCCATCTAGCGCATCGTCGTCGTCGCGTCGCACCGCGACTAGCCTCGCGGGGCGAGGGTCTTCGTCGCAGACGATCAACCCATTGAGAAGGCTCGCCACGGCGCACGGCGCGTCGATGAGAACCACGAAACGTTCCGTTCCGGCGTTGACCAGGGTCGGGGTGGTGCCGGTACGGCCTCGGATCGGTAGCGAGCGCTCCCAGACTCGCTGGACCGAGCGGCCCTCGGGGTCCCACGCTGCCTTGACCACCGCGTCGCCGGTGGCGGCGTAGAACACCGTCCGTCCGCCCTCCGCTTCCGCGGCCAGCTCATTCGTCGGGAGGCTGTCGTCGAGCAGGCCACAGCCGAGGATGCCGGCGAGGTCCGCGGCGAAGACGACGAGATAGACCCGCTGCTCGCCTCCGTCGTTGAAGATGGCGGTGGTGGCCAGCGCACCGTCGAAGGTCGGAACGAGCGAGGTGCCGGTGCTGCCGCGACCGAGGACGCCGCCTTGAACGTCGCAGGCCGCGCGAAGCGCTTGGGGCGACAACGTGAGCGCGGCCGTGCACCGAGCGCCGGGCTCGAGGCGATTATCGTCTTCGAATCGCAGGAACGTCGGGTCGACGGAACGACACGGCCCATCATCGACGGCGACAAAGCCGTTGGGGTCGGGCACGATGACGCTGCCGTCGTCCGCGCCCAGGAGGTTCCAGGTGATCGACGAGGCGATGAGGTTGATCGGCAGACGCTCGATCGTCTCGAAGCGGTCGCCGTCGAGGCGGATGCGATAGAGGTCAGTCAGCGATACTCCCCAGACCGTTGTCGCCGTCATTTCGGGATAGCGGCGGCGGCTGACGATGTGCCAAGGCGATGTGCCGACATTCTTGCCGAGGGCTTGTTCGAAGTCGATCACCTGGACGTCGACCTCGGGACCGAGAGGCCCGGCTCGGAAGGTCGACGCCTGCCGGTCGGGCGCGAAGTGGCCCATCGCGGACGGAACCGAAGTGAAGCCGAGCGGGCGCGGAAAATCGTCAGCTCGGGCCGCCTGTTCCGCTACGGCGAGCGGGTCATCGGCCTCGTCGCCACCGGCGTCAATGCCGGCATCAACGCCGATGCGACCCGATCCGACGTCGGCGGGGTCGTCCGACTCGCGATCGCTACAGCTGGCAAGGAGGCAAGCAAGAATGAGGAACCAAGGACGGATGCGGGTCATGGCTGCTCCACGGCCATCGAGGCCGGCGAGGCGAGGGCGGCGGCGTGGTGATTCGTGGCCTCGCGCCGGTCGGTGAATGTCACGAGCGGAACGTCATCACCGCCCGAGCGCCAGCGCGAGACACTCGATCCGAGTCTCGCCTCGGGACCAGCCAAGTCATCGCGGCGCACCACGATCGACGATCTAGCGATGGGAGCGGGCAGACAAGGCCTCACGAACCGCAGGTTGAATTTCCCCGGTCAGCTGCGGGCCACGATGGCCATCCCCAAGATCAGTTTCCCGGCCCGCAAACTCTGGTTACGTCACCTAAGCAAGGGGGCGAAAAGAAAGTGTGCAAATGCGAGTGCGTCTGCTGCATATGTAAGAAGGAATCGCCGAAAGCGGACCCGCCGCGTCAGACGGGGGTGACGACTGTGCTGGTCGTGTCCGTTTCTATCACGCTCACGCTCACGCTCACCCTCGGATGCTCGGACCTCGTCCGCGACCTTCTGGTCGCGGTCGTGGAGTCGACCGAAGTGGAGCGCGTCGACCCGCTTCGTTCGCCCGATCGCTGGGACCATTCGTACGAGTGGGAAGAGCCTCGGCCGGTCGAGCGGCGTCGCCAGCGTCGATGGCGCCCTGGCTTGCCGTAGCCCGGATCTCGGCGGACCGCACCCTCGACATCGTCAAGACGTCGAGGCCGCGTTGCATCAGTGTCAACTTCGACTGCGCCTCGCTGCTCTGGGTAAGCGCGGTCGGATGAATGTCCAGCATCTCGTGGCGAGGAGACATCTGGACCCTGCCCGCCCGCTTCATCTTGAACAGCTGCGAGTACGAAGGGCTCCGGGTAGGGGGGTCAGAAGCCCTGACCGGGGAACCCGTGACTGGGTCAGGGCGTTTCGGCGTCTGCAGTCCCCGTCGGGTGCGCCCGCGACGAATTCGAAGCGCCAGGGATCGAATCCGCACCGCCGAACACAATATAGTCAACCCGCGTCGCCCTTCGGCGCGGCGCCGATGAAGGGATTCGATCAGATGCGACAGCTGATAGCTTTGAGCGGTTCGATCGCCGCGGTCTTCCTATTCGTGCTCGCGATGCCCGCCTGCGGCGAAGACGATTGCCTCGTCGACCAGGAGAACTGTTCGGCCGCCTATGTGGAAGCGGAGTACGGCGACGGACGAGGATGTTGCGGAGGCCTGCGCTGTTCTCCAGGCGCCATTTCGGGCGTCCCGATCTGCCAGTGACGAAGGAAAACGACCGTTAACGGGATCGAAGGCGCGCACCGACACGACCCGTCCGGCGCGCCGTCGTGTCCGTCCGAGAGCGCGACCGCCACACCGGTCTCGAATCGAGCGTGGGCGCGTTGTCGGCGCCGGCTCTCGGCCTGCGCCATCAACAGTCCCTTCTGAGCGTTCCCATGCGCCGACGCACGCAGTATTCGTGCCGTCGTGCAGAAGCTGCTGAACGTCGTCATGCGGACGCTGGGGTTGGTGCGCCTGAAGCTGGAGGTCTGGACATTCGTCGCGCTCGTGGCCGGTGCGGCTGCGAGCTACATCGGCCTCTGGATGTATCACAACCGGTTCGGCCATGCGGAGGAGCTGGGGCGGTCCGAGTGGGTTCAGCTCCTCGACGGGCGCTCGGCCCTGGTCGTCCCCTCCCGCGTGACGTTTCCGTCCCCGGAGATGGAAGCGGAGGCTTGGCGGCTTTCGGTCTACGACCTTCGACAAGGTGAGCTGCTCGGGGTGCGAATGACCGGTAGCGAGCGACACTGCCTACCCGCAAGTCCCGATAAGCTGTGGTGTACAGAATCGGGCGGCGTTGCCCTGCACTCGGCCCCGTCGCTCGAACTGCTCCACGATCCACGGAGTCTCGTGGCGACCGTCCCTGTGCTTGCAGCCGGGTTGAGGCCTCGAGGGCACTTTCAGGTTGACCTCGAAACGGGCGAGCTCTTGGTTCCCACCGCGGACGGTCTTAAATACATGCTCGAGCCTGTGCACCTATCCGCGAGACCCTTCGATGGAGTGGAGCGGCCAGGGACGACTCTACGAGCAGGGCTCGGCTTCGAGCGGGCCCCGGACTCGGTGGAGATGGCCGGTGCGCGTTACGCCTTCCGACCCGCTTCGGGCGAGCAGCAGCACTTGGTCGTCGACGCGCCGGAAGGACCCCGCGTGGTCTACGAAGCGCCCATGCTCGCCCCCACCTTCCTGCCGGATGGCGTCGGCGCAGCGCTCGCGAGTGAGGGGCGATTCTTTTGGACGTACGACACCTCGCTGGACCGGCGTCAGGCCCGGCGGGTCCTCGTAGGATGGGGGCCTTCGGTGGAGCCTTGGCGCCTCGAGGGCCCGAGGGCGCCGATCGTAGGGCAGCGCGTTGACGACGGTCGGCTGCTCGTTATCTGGGGTGGGCCGAGGGTCGAACTGGAGGCGGTCGAGGTGACGACCGGGAAGAGGCTATGGGTACGGCACCTTTGAGGTGGGCTCTTGCGCTGATCCCCCTTCGGAACAACGGTGGCGGCCAGGGATCTTCTGAGACGCCGTGCCGCTGGGCTCCACGGATAGGTCGATGACTTCAATCTGGAGCCTGAATGGTACGATCCCGCGAACGGTGACGCTCTTACCGCGGCACTTCGAGAGCCGCGGGCCTGACGCCGTATGTTATCCTCGGAACGATGACCGCGGCCATTCGCACCCGACGCCGGCTCTCGGTCGACGACTACGACGCCCTGATAGCGTCCGGGCGCCTCGACGGCGTTCCCGTCGAGCTGATCGATGGCTGGCTGTACGACATGAACGCACAAGGACCGATCCACGCCAACCACACCGTCTGGCTTCGTCGCGTCCTGGAGCGGGTCTACGGGCCCGGCTACCACGTGCGAGATCATAGCCCCCTCAGGGCGACCGACTTTGATCAGCCGGAGCCAGACCTCGCGCTGGTGCGGGGCGAACCCGTCAAGGGCGAGCGCCCGCATCCGACCGGAGCCGACGTGGTGCTGGTCATGGAGTTGAGCGTCACGACCTTGGCCGAGGATCGCGAGAAGGCCGCCGTGTATGCGCGGGGTGGCGTCCCGGAGTACTGGCTCGTCGCGCCCAGCGAGCACCGCGTGGAGGTCCACCGAGGTCCCGAGCCCGATGGGAGCTACCGCGACAAGCGGACCTACGTCGCCGGTGAGGCCATTGCGTGGCCGGAGCGAGAAGACAGCGTTGATGCCGAGGAGCTCCTGCCGTAGCCCGCCGCTACTCGCGATTGTGTGGGGTCGATGGCGGCAAGGAGATCATCGGATTTCGTTCAATCGATGAATTCGCCCGACGAGTGCGCTTCGATCGCCTGCATGACCGCGCCGAAGAGGGCGTCAGCAGACGTTGCCTCCGGCGTACGCCAACTGATGGCATTGACGTTGACGGCCACGGCGAGACGCGCCTCCGGGAAGTACGCCATGTAGCTCGAGTACCCGAACGATCGACCGTGGTGATAGATCATCGGGCCCAACGGGGTCTGCGTCCACATGAAGCCGAAGCCGTAGGCCGCATGTTCCGACCCCGCCAGTAGAAGGGCGCGACCGTCATCGTTCACCAGTCGGTCCGTCTCGAACACGGTCTTCATGAATCGGGCCTGATCGTGAACTGTCGACCACTGACCACCGGAGCCAGCCTCCCACCGTGAGGCCACAACGAGGGTCGAATCGTAGGCGTCGCCCACAAAGTGGTAGCCGGACGCGAGGGGCCCTGCCGGCTCGCCTGCGTTCGACGTTGTCGTTTGATGCATGGCTGCCGGTTCGAACACGAGGTCCCGAAGCGCCGCGCCATGCCGCTTCCCCGTGACCGAAGACAGGATCATCGCTGCGAGCATGTAGTTGGTGTTGGAGTAGCGATGCGAAGTGCCGGGCTCAAAGCTCAGCGGAACGTCTTGTGCGAGCGCCACCAGGTCGGTGTTCGTCCACACCCGTTCGGGATCCGCGACGATCCGTTCGAAGGTCTCGGGCATGTCGTTGAGGACATCGACGATGCCCGACGTGTGCTCGAGCAGGTGCTCGAGCGTGATGCGCTCGCCGTTCGAGATGCGTGAGACGAGCGGTTCGGGCAACCAGGTGTCCAGGCTGGCCCCGGGATCGATGGTGCCATCGGCGATCAAGCGGGTGAGCGCGACCCCGACGAACGCCTTCCCTGAGCTGGCGACCTGAAATCGGTGCTCCGGCGTCAGAGGGGCCGATGATTCGAGATCGGCGAGGCCCGCGCTCACCGTGATGTCGTGGCCGTCCCCCAAGACTCGCAGCGTCGCGCCAGGGAGATCGGCGCTCAAAGATCGCTCGACGATCGCCGACAACTGGCGCTCGAGGGGCTCTACAGGGCCGCTCGATGATTCGCCGTCGCCACACGCGGTGGCTGCCGGCAGCGCGAGAAGCGCCAAAGTGAGCGCTTGGGGTCGCAAGAGGTGGTTACTGATGGTCGTCCGCATGAGTTGCTCCTTGTTGAGAGTGCGCCCGGGATGAGTCCCGGCTTGCTCAGGAACGCGACGTGCGCGGCCAGAGTCCGCAACGGAATCTAGTCAGGAGCTGATCCGCGAAGGCCGAGAACGGACGCCCCGCATCAGAAGGGCGCCCGCAGTCGCCAATGCGAAGACGCTACTCAATACGAACCCACTGACAGGCGCCCACCACTCGGTGAACGACAACGTCAGCGGGGCAAACCTTAACAACGACGCGATGAAACCGGCGACAACGTGGGTCAAGAGCCCGAATCGAAGCAAAATCCAAACGGAGGACGCCGCGATGGGCAAGCCGAGGACCAGCCAAGACGTGCTGAGGTTCTCACCTTGCACCAAAGTCATGAGGACCGCCGCGTTCAGTACGAGCGCTCCAACCGCGAGGCGCTCAAAACGCAGGATGGTGCGCCAGAACACCAAGATGAGCAGCAGCGCGCCCGAGCGCCCCACCGAGTCGACGATCTCTCGTGCCATCAGCGCGCCGACTCCGACCAGGCCACGGGCCGCCATGATGATAGGCTGAGCTTCGAGCTCACTGCCGGAAGTCACGCCGACGTGGCGACCCAACAGGGTGTCGACCTGCTCGAGAAGCGCCCACGCGGTGCCCACGACGGCGCCGATGAGGAGCGCGCGCCCGGCCGTCGTCGATCGCCAGCGACCGTGCAGCGTCGCCGTCCATCCCACCAGGATGCGGGGCCAATAGCGGCGCACGACCGGCTCGACGGCAACATAGAAGACGAGCAACAGGACGGCCGTCTGTAGAACCCCGAGCAAGCGCAGCGAGAACACGACCAGCGGACGATCGAAAGGGTGAGCGAGGCTCGTGCCCGTCAAGGCCAAACGCGCTGCGCCCACGGCTAGGCTCCAAAGCACCAGGTTTCGCGCCCCGGGACCGTCGACCTCTCGCCGCCGCAGGTTGCGTACGGCGAACGCCAGTCCGAACAGGGTGAAGGCGGCGATCATCGGAAGGGAGACCGTCCCGAGATAGCGCACCCGCGATAGATGCGCACGCAGCTTCGACTCGACGACGTCCACCGTCGGCCCCACGGAAAACGCGACTGGCCAGCCGCCGCGAGTTCCCACCTCGACGTGGGTGGGGTCGATATCCGTCCCGGACACCGTGGCGCGCCAAGCCCGCCATTCGTCGGCGTGACCGGGGCGCGGCCCCGGCGCGACGGGTCGCAGGCGTTCGGGTACGAGGCCCGCCTTCTCGAATAGAGCCGACACGGGATCGCCACCTGGCCACGGGCGATCAACGGGGACTTCGGCGCGAAGGAACTGGAGCTCGCCGGTCGAGCCGAGAATCACGACGATGCGGTCCTCGTCGATCGGCGCCGTGGCGTCGTAGACCAGCAGCTGCGCCGCCGGGTCGAGGACCGCGCGCTCGAAGTGCGTTCGAGCCGGCGCGAAGTCCTCGCGATACCAAAACCGCAGACCGTTCGAGGACGGATGCTCCGGCGCGGGCAGGTAGCCCCACCGAACCGTACCCGACGGCGCAGCGAATCCGAGCTCTCGTACGACGGCGGCGGCCGCGTGCGCTCGCACTCTCGGATGAGATTCGTTGCCCCATGCCGGAAACCGCTGCACGAGGCCCGCCAGACCCGCCGTCGATGCCAGCAGTACGGCGAGCAGCGCCAGCCATGCGGCGCTGGGGGCGCGAGCC
>JANQQN010000085.1 GCA_028289325.1 Myxococcota bacterium
CCGCCCTTGTATCCGAAGGCGATCGTCCCGCGCCCCGCGCCTACGCTGCCCTCCATCACGGGGCCACCGGTCGCCCCCACGATCGCCTGGTGGATATCGCGACTCGTCAGCGCGCGGGCTCGGATGTCGTTCAGATAGCCGTCGTTGGTCTCCCCGACCACGGCGTTGACCGAGCGAACGTCTTCGTTACCGGGCTGGGCCAGGGTCCACTCGATGGCCGCCGCCATGCCCTCAGCGACGTTCAGGGTATTGGTGAGAATGATCGGGGCCTCGATCTCGCCGAGCTCCCGAACCTGGGTCACGCCAGCCAGCTTGCCGTACCCGTTCCCGACCACGATCGCCGCCGGCACCTTGTTCCAATAGAGGTTGCCGCCGTGAGGGATAATGGCGGTCGCACCGGTGCGGATGCGGTCGCCGCGATCGAGGGTGACGTGGCCGACCCGGACGTCGGCCACATCGGTGATGGCGTTCAGCGGGCCCGGGGCGGTAATTCCGAGGGCCACGCCCATCTCCCGCGCCCGAGCGCGCCGACGGCCCGCGTCGGCCGCGACCTGCGGCGTCGAGTCGGCGTCGGATTGTCTCGCACCACCGGCCGGGGGCGCCCCGGCGCAGCTCAGCGCGGCCCAGATGACCCCGATCCCTGCCCTCGTCGCCCGCTTCACGCATAGCCCCCATCCTGCAGAAACCGCCGCAATGCCTCGAGCCCGGGACCAAGGTTCGTGCGGCCACAGCCGATCCGAAACCGGTCTGCCGGCGTCGGACTCAGCTCCGAGCGATACAGCGACGCGGGGAGCAACAAGACCCCGGCCTCTTCCACCAGCCGTTGACAGAACGTTTCGACCCCGCCCGGCCCGAGGTAACGCGGAAACGCCACACATCCCCCATCCGGGCGCCGCCACTCGAATAGGTGCGCGAACTCGGCGAAGAACGCGTCGAGGGTGTCGAGATTCTGCCGGACCAAAGCCCGGTTTCGGGCCAGGATCCGATCCCGCGCCTTGAGAGCGATGAGGGCTAGGCGCTCGCTCGGCCCCGCGCTGCAGATCGATAGATAGTGTCGGTAGCGATCCAACCGCTGCAGGAGGTCGACGTCACGACTCGCGATCCAGCCGATGCGCAAACCCGGAAGGCCATACGCCTTGGACATCACGTTCAGCGAGAGTCCACGTTCGTAGATGTCTGCCACCTGGGGCAAGCGCCGGGTCTCATCCACCTCGAGCATCCGGTACACCTCATCGCTGAACAGGTAGAGATCGCGCCGACGACACAGGTCGATGAGGCCGTCGAACGTCTCGCGGTTCGGGACGACGCCGGTCGGGTTGTTGGGGAAGTTGATGGAGATCAGCTTGGTGTTCGGTCGCAGCGCTGATTCCAGCGCCTGCAGGTCGAGCCGCCAACCCTCGTGTTCGCGAAGAGGGACCCCGGTCACCGCCGCGACGTCGAGGGGTATCGTCTCCGCGGCCTGATAGTTCGGCACGATGATCACCGAGTGATCGCCCGGAGCCAACAGGACCCGCATCGCCGCGTAGATC
Organism: Myxococcota bacterium; assembly: GCA_028289325.1. Lineage (GTDB taxonomy): Bacteria > Myxococcota > Kuafuiibacteriia > Kuafuiibacteriales > Kuafuiibacteriaceae > JANQQN01. Next base: position 1,530 of record JANQQN010000085.1, read on the forward strand.
CCTTCTTCGGCCCCCGAGAAGCTCTGGATGTTGTCGGGACCGAGCGTCTCGTAGGTCGCGGCGATCGCGCGACGAAGGTCGGCGCTTCCTCGAGTCTCCGTATAGCCGAGCCACAGCTCGTCGAAGCCGGACTTATCTTCTTCGGAGGCCATCGCCCGCAGCGTCGATAGGGGCATCGATTCCGCGTCCGAGGCGGTCATGTGGTACTTCGCCTTGAATTCCCACTTGGAAAAATAGACCTCGAGCGCAAAGTCTCTCACCGGCCCCCACCTATAGATCAGCGACTCGACGCGGGGCAAACCGCCGCCGCCGCGGTTACGGGTCGTCGCGGGTGCCTTTGGGCTTGGGTTCCAAAGAGTCGAGCGCGCGATCGATGGCCTGCCGGGCTTTTTCGGTGAGGCCGCCTTGCTCGTGCTGAGCCACGACCGCGCGCTCGAAGCGATCGATGAGCGCATCGAGCGTGCCCGACCGGTCGCCGGCCCACTTGGCCTCCGCGCTCGGACCGGTCAGCTTCTTGGTCTTGTCGGCGCCGAACAGATCGACCCACCGGTCGAAGTTTCGGCCGATCCGCATCATGCGATAGAAGTATCGCCCCGGGTCGTGGGGAACGGTGAGCATGCCGATCACGACCGCGATCAGGGAGACGGGCGACAGTACGAGGTCCTTCAGCCCGTCGACCACCAGCTTCCCCTGAAAAGACAGCAGATCGCCGAGCAGCCTCCATCGATCGCGATGGCGATCGGGAACGTCGGTCGGTGCGGTTGTCGTATCCCTCAAAGAACGCCTCCTCGACCTGCCGCGACTGACACCTCCCCGTCCTCCCAAACTTCCTGTTTCACTTACCGGTGATGGAACGAACGCGTTCAGAGGGCTCCCTGATGAGCGCTCGCTACACCAAGAAGTACGCCGCGAGAAAGCCGGACCCGATGAACAAGCCGAGCCCGAGCAGAACCGCCATCGAGATCCAAAATCCGTTACCGCCACCGTGGGTGGGCGCATCCGACGCGTCGCTCATTGCCGCCTCCTTTTGTTGCCGATGCGGCGCAAGTATAACGCCGGCCCCAGATCATGACCATCCGGCCGCCACCGATGCCCCTTCGTATACTGTCCGCGTGTCTGCACGACGGCCGACCCGACCGATGATTCAATCGAAGCCCGGCCTGCGCTACCGTGCACGCATGCAGCGAACCTTGCTCGCCGTGTTCAGCGCGCCGGCGCTCTTAGCCGTGACGCGTTGCGCGCACTCGCCGGGTCCGAAGCCGGACCTCGCGGACCTTGTTCTCTTGAATGGTGTCATCGAACCTCTCGAGGACTTGGAGGCAGGGCTGCCGGGGCCGGGCTGGCCGGCTTCGACGGCCGGGAGGCCGGCGCACGCTCGCTTTCGGTTCCTCCGCCGATGAGGGACGCAAAGGGATCCGGCTGCCCATCCAGCAGCGCGTCTAGCGTCGCCGCGCCTTTGACGTTGCTGATCCGCAGCTCGACGGGACCACGGTGAAGGGTAGAGATCTTGGCGCCTGTCGACAGGGTGATCCACTCGTCCCAGGTGACCTCCATCCCGCCGATGGGAATGATCGACACCCACATCTTCCACGCCGTCGGCTGACCCGAGCTTCCGATCGCCCACAGATAGCTGTCTCCGGGGGTCACGCCACCGCTGCCGTAGGTGACGAGCAGCTGGGGGCCGCCCGATTCGCTGGTCACGATGGCCCGCTCGGTGGACGCATCGAACACGCCTTCGAACGGATTCAACCAAAAGGCATCGTTGATCCACTTGGCGTACGCGGACTCGACCAGGCGTTGGGCGGCCTCCCCTTTCGTTTCGACGCCATCGACGTAGACCAGCGCATCTCGATTCGACGTCCGGAACCGGACATCGTTGCCGCCCCATCGCACCTGCGCCAAGCCGCGAGCCCGGTCCCACAGATGGTCGTTGCGACCGCCGAACGACCACTGCACGGCGCCGGTGCGGGCCCACGCGTCGGGCTGCGTCCAGGCGACCATCGAGCGAGCGAGCGCGTCGGCCTCGGGCCCTGAAGTGCCGGTTGGCTTCGACTCGTTGACAGCGATCAGCGCGATGGCGATCGCGACGATCACAAAGGCGACCACGCCGAAGAAGATCTTGAGGACAGTGCGCATAACGAGAGTGCGTTACTCGCTCGGCGCCCGATCACTCAAGTGAACGGTGCCCTCAGTCGTGCGAGAAGTCCGGTTCCCGTTTTTCCCGGAACGCCCGCAGGCCCTCCCCGACCGCCGGCCGACCGAACATTCGAGCCTGTACTTGCCGTTCGAGCGCCAGCTGCTCGCCGAGGGAATGGTTCTGGGCCGCGTCGAGGACTTCCTTGGTCGCTTCCACCGCCACGCTGGAGAGGGAGGCCAGCCGCCCGGCCAGCGACCAAGCGTCGTCCATGAGGGCCTCGTCGGGTACGCACTTCCAGATGAGACCCCATTCGGCCGCGGTGTCGGCGGCCAGCGGCTCCCCGGTCAACGCGAGCGCTCTCGCCCGAGCCCGACCGAGCAGGTGGGGCAGGAACCAAGTCGAGCCCATGTCGGGGATGATCGCGAGCCGAGGCACGAAGACCTGGATGAACGTCGCCGAACGGGCGGCAAGGACGATGTCCGCGGCCAGCGCGAGACCGATGCCGCCCCCCGCCGTCACCCCGTTCACGGCCGAGATCACCGGCTTCGGCAGCTGGCGGATCTCGAGAACGATCGGATTGTAATACGCCCGCATGGTGGCCGCGACCTCTTCCCCTGAGGGCACCTCGGA
>JANQQN010000101.1 GCA_028289325.1 Myxococcota bacterium
TGGACGTTCGAGGCGCTGTCTGGCCACCAGGGGCCGCTGACCTCGGTCGGATTCTCGCCGGATGGTCAGCGGGTGGTGACCGGCGCCGAGGACGGCACGGCCCGCGTGTGGGCGCGCGCCTCGGGGGGCGAATGGTCCGCCGAGCCTTTGGCCCCTCACGACGGCCCGGTTCGCGGCGTGGCGTTCGGGGCCGACGACAAGACGATCCTGACCGTCTCCGAGGGGGGGCGGGTTCGACTGTGGCGGCGGGGGCCGGTGGCCTGGCAGCCTCGGGTCGTCGCCGAGCAGACGAAGGCCGCGGCCTTCGCGCCGGGCGGCGAGGCGTTCGTCACCGGCGGGGCGGAGGCGAAAGTTTGGCGGTTGGGTCCCGACGGCAATCTGTTGACCGAGCCGTTGTCGGCGCCGGAAGGGCGGGCGGCGATCGTGCAGACGGTCGGGATGGCCGGGGACGGTCGAGCGGTGGTGACCTCGGATGCCGAAGGCGCGGTGCGCGTATGGGAGCGCGACCGCGACGGACAATGGCGACCACAGACCGTTCGCGCGGTCGGATCCAAGGTCCGGTTCGCCCGCTTCATGCCCGATGGCCGGCGGTTGCTGACCGTTGCCGAGGATGCGACCCGGCTCTGGCGGCGTGACGAGACCGGTCGATGGCTCTTCTATACCTTGGGTGAGACGCGGCCGGTGATCGCGGTGGCGGTGTCGCCCGATGGCGGTGAGGTGGTCACGTCGGCCACGCCGCGCACGGGCGAACGCCCGACGGCGCGACGGTGGGCCGTCGAGTGGCTGCAGACCGACGCCGAACGCGGCGCCGACGTTGGGCCCGACGCCGCGGTCCAGCCGTTGGTGAACCGGGTGTGCGCGGAGCGCTTGGCGTTGACCATGACCGCGGCCGGCGGCGGCCGGCCGCGACACCCGATGGCGGAGCTCGATCCGACGGACCTTGCGGTGGCGCCGGTCCTGTGGGCCACCAACATGTCGGTGGGAGACGATGTCTGCCGCGGGACCGCGATCCATCCGATAGACTCTGTCCTCAGCCGGCTCATCCCTCGTCCGGCGTGGGGCCTTCTGGACGGGTGGTAGGGGCGGGACCGGCCAGGCGGGCTTTGAGGTCCGGATACCGGCGGCGGCCGACGGGAACCGAAACGCCCGACCTGAGCTCCACCGCGTACCGGCCGCCAGACGCGGCGCGCAGCCGAACGATACGGTCCAGGTTCACGATGGGGCTGCGATGAACGCGGGCAAATCGGTCGGGGAGGGTCACCATCAGCGCGTCGAGCGATCGCGCGTGGAGCAACCCCTCGCCGCTGACCAACGTGAGCTCCGCGTAGTCGCCGGCGGCGGCGATGCGCTCGATCGTCAACACGTCGACCACGCGCGTCTCGCCGCGGTCCTGGACCCCCAAGAAGCGATGGGTGCCCTCGCGTTCGGGGTGCGGGGTCTCGAGACGGGCCAGGGCCCGCTTTAGGCGCTGGGGGGTATAAGGTTTGGGTACGAAGTCGACCACGCCGTACTCGAACGCCCGCACCGCGAGCTCCGCATGGGCGGACACGATGATGGTCAGCGCCGATGCGGACGCCACGAGGTCGAGCAGAGCGAAGCCGTCCTGACCGTCGAGGTCGAGGTCGAGGAGGATCAGATCGCATCCGCTGTCGACCATCGCGCCCGCCGCTTGGTCGAGATCCGAAGCCCGGGTGAGCGTCGCCAGTCGATCCCCGAGGATATCGTGCAACACGCGCTGCAGGCGGCGAGCGGCGACCGGCTCGTCCTCGACGATCAGGGCCCGTAGTGGTCTGTGGGTCACGGGTCGCGCCTTTCGATCCGACTGACCCAAAGCCCGTCCTCAACCCTCGCTTCGAAGTGGGCATGGTCTCCGAACGCGTTGTACAACGACGCGATGATGAACCGGTGGCCGGTGCCTTCCCCGCGCGGGCGCCGGCGCGTCGGGCGAGACGAGTAGGGCATCCGGACGGTGAGCCGCCAGCCGTGGGAAGTGGACTCGACGTCGATTCTGAAGGTCGGGGCCAACCCCGCGCCATGGGTGACGCCGTTTTCGATGAGGGTGTGCAGGATGCCGGGTGGGATCTCGATACCGTGCACGTGACCCGCGACCTCCAGTTCGAAGCGTCGGTCTTCCCGGTAACCCATGACCTCGAGGAACGACCGACACAGGGCCAGCTCGTCCACGAGCGGGACCAGGGGACGGTCGGCGAGGGCGATGAGGGCGCGAAACTCGGTCCCGAGGGCCTCGATGAAGCGGACCGCGGTCGGCGGATCGGTCTCCACCCAGTCGCTCACGGCGTTGAGCACGTTCATCAAGAAGTGCGGGCGCATGTGGCGTCGAAGGAGCTCGAGCTCGAGGCGGGCGGTGCGAAGCTGAGCCGAGCTCTCCGCGTCACGAAGGCGGGAGAAGGCGCCGGAGATGTCGAACAGCACGGCGGCCACCCATAGTCCGAACGCAATGAAGAACCCGGTTTCGAGGAAGTCGAAGGGGTCGACGACGAGAGCGACCACGCTCGCCGACGCCGCCCCTACGTAGAGCCCAGCGTTGATCCGCCCTCGCCGCCAGGCCCGGACGGTGAGGACGAAGGAGAACAGGACGCTGGCCCCGAGGATCATCAGCATTCGGGCGTCGAAGCTGGGACCGACGAGAACCACGACCGTAAACCCCAAGAGCAGTCCGGTGTAGGCGCGGGGGGCGGTCTGCGAAAGGAGCTGCTGGGTCGACAGCGGAAGCAGCGCGCCGACCACCAGCCCAACGCTGAGCACCGCCCGCAGGCGCCACACGTGAAGGGGGTACGGATAGCCGAACAAACCTCGCCACGACTCGAGCAACAGCAGGGCGGCGACGGCGAGACACAGCCATCCGAAGGTCCGCAGCCCCGTCGGCGCTCGGGGCTGCCAGCCGAGGGCGAGGGTGAACAGCCCGACCAGGCCGAGGGCCCCCAATGTGACCAGGGGCAGGAAGGCGTGGGACTGCAGGCTTCGCGTCAGCGAGCGAAGATCGCCGAGGACGAACGCGTAGCCCGGTCGAACGGACCGCCACTGCGACGCCGAGCGGTCGATGTGGATCAGCACTCGATGGTCGCCGGGCGCGGTGAGGTGTCGGGGGACGGCGAACACCTGGTCGATCTGCCCGGGCGTGGCGTCGTCGGCCGCGGATTCCACTGCACCGTTCTCGCCGATGAGCTGGCCGTCCCAGTAGACCGCGCTGGAGAACAGGCCTGACAGGTACAGGCCGGACGGACGGGGCTCGAAGATCTCGATGGTCAGCTCGATCCACAGCCGGTCGCCGTTGTCCGGGAGGCGTCCGAGACGCAGTGGGCGCCACGCGGGCCCTTCGCCGGCGAGCACCATGGATGGCGGGGCCTCGGGGTGGGTCCGGCCCCCGACGACCCGGTAGCCGGTCCCTTCGGGCGACGCGAGGCCGAACGCGACCCCGGGGGCAAGGATGGCGGCGACGGCGGCGACCGGTGCGATCCTCACGACGCCGCAGCGTACTCCAGCCCGCGCGGCCCCGGCGACGGTCGGATGCCGTTCGGCCGATGGAGGGTGCCGTTCGGCGATCCGAGCCCGACCCTGGCCCGAAGATCACCGACAAGGACCGGGTGATGCCGAAAGTCGGACTCCTGGTCCTCCTGATCGGTCAGACGACGCCGGTCGTCGCGAACGATGACCCCGCTTTGACCCCCGAAGCGTTCATTCGTGCGTATTTCGAAGAGCAGGCGCGTGGAGATAGTCCGGGGCTCGCTTATGCGTATGTGGCCGACGGCCGCGTGCAGGCCGTCGGCGGGCTGGGGACGGCGGACCTTGGCTCGGGGCGGGCCGTCGATGCGACCACCGCGTTTCGGATCGCGTCGATCTCCAAGGTCTTCGTGTCGTTGGCGGCGCTCACGCTGGTCGACGACGGTCGTCTCGACCTGGACCGTCCGGTGCGGGACATCGTCCCCGACATTGCCATCGACAACCCGTTTCCGGAGCCGGTCACCGTCCGCCATCTGCTGACCCACCGGGCGGGCTTCGACGACCGCTTCTACGGGGACATGGCCCGAGACCCCGCCCGCCAGCAGCCTCTCGGCGCCCACCTCGCCCGCCGCTTGCCTCCGGTCGTCGGTCGACCGGGCACCGCGATGTCCTACTCGAACTACGGTTACGCCCTGGTCGGCTACGTCGTGGAGACGATCGCCGGCCAGCGATTCGCGGACTACGTGACCGACGAGGTCTTTCGACCGTTGGGGATGCACAGCACGGGGTTCGATCTCACCGCATCGCTGCGGGCGCGGCTGGCCGTCGGATATCGAAAGCAAGGGGACCAGTTCGAGCCTCAGCCGTACAGCTACGTCCATCGTTATCCCCCCACATCGTTGATGACCACCGCCGCCGACATGGCCCGGTTCATCCGGGCCATGGTGAACGGGACCTGTCTCGAGGCGCGATGTTTGTTGAGCGAGCGAACCCGGTCTCTCGTGTATCGCCAGCAGGCCACCAACCATCCCGACCTTCCCGGTCGGACGCTCACGTTCATGCAGTGGGCTCGAAACTCCGTTCCCGGCCTGTGGCACGACGGCGGCCACGTGGGGTTCCTGGCCGAGCTGATCATCTTTCCCGAGATCGGCAGCGGGCTGTTCTTGGCCGTCAACGAGAAGACCACCGGAGTGTCGGGGCGACTGAAGCGCGACCTGCTCGATCGATGGTTGCCCTACGATCGCCCCCCGCCGAAGGCTGCCGCTCCCGCGGATCCGAGTCGGTTCACCGGCCTGTACGTCTTCGGTCGGCGGTCGACCGCGGACTTCGAGAAGATCGCCGGTCTCCTGCGGCCTCCGCTGTCGATTACCGAAGACTCGGAAGGTCGACTGCACTTTCGAGGATTGACCTTGATTCCGACGACGCAGGAACGGTTCGTAGAGGCGGAAAAAGGCCGGTTTCAGATGATCTTCGCCGAAGGGGAGGACGGAACGATGCGGGCGTTCGTCGATTGGGGCGGATCACCGAAGACGCTGATCCGACTGTCGGCGGTCGAGCATCCGGTTCTTCACCTCTTGCTGTTTGCCCTGTTTCTCATCGCAGATCTGCTGATCGGTGTCCTACTGGTGCGGCGGGCGGAGTGGCTAGGCGGGTGGGGGCCGGTCCTCGCCAGCGCGTTCGGTGTTTTGGCGGCATTCATCGTGGGCCTGGGGATCGTCCTCACGACGACCACGTCGACCGAGTTTCGCTTCGCGGAGACGTTCGGGCTCACCGCCCTGTCCGTTCTGCCCATCGCCGCGACCGTCCTGTTGGGCGCGTTCGCGGTGTGGGTGGTGGGGTACGGACCGCGCACTCGCTGGCGATGGGCGGTGCTGGCCTACGCGGCGGCCCACCTGCTCTTTCTTCACCACTGGCGATTGATCGGCTTCATAACGCCCGCGTAGGCTTCGGCCATGGCCGATCACACCTACGAGTGCTTTCGAGTCGATGTTCAGGACCATGTCGCCCAGGTGACGATGTGCCGACCCGCCAAGCGGAACAGTATGATTCCTGCGTTTTGGGTCGAGCTGCCCAGCCTTATCCGACGTCTCGACGACGAGGCGAAGGCTCGGGTCATCGTCATCTCCGCGGAAGGACCGCACTTCACCGGGGGGATCGATCTCGCGATGTTCGCGGGCATGGGCAGCGCCGACGACGGCCCGAACGGCAGGATTCAAAAGCCCCAGCGGTTCCTCACTCTGGTCAAGAAGATGCAAGATACCTTTACGTCACTCGAGGAGTGCCGGATCCCGGTGATCGCCGCCATCCACGGGGGCTGCATCGGAGGCGGGGTCGATCTCGCGACCGCCTGCGACATGCGTTATGCGACCAAAGACGCCTACCTGACGATCCAGGAGACGAACATCGGCATGACCGCGGACGTCGGTACCTACCCTCGGCTACTCAACCTTATCCCCGAGGGCATCGTCCGGGAGCTGTCGTACACCGGCCGCCGGATATCGGGCGAAGAAGCGCAGTCCATCGGCCTCGTCAACAGGGCCTTCGACACCCGAGAGGCGATGATGGACCATGTGCAGTCCGTGGCCGTCGAGATCGCCAGCAAAGCGCCGCTGGTGGTCCACGGTTGCAAGCGGATCATCAACTACGCCCGGGACCATACGACCGCGGATGCTCTGGACTACGTCGGGCTTTGGAACGCGTCGATGCTCCACGTCGAGCAGATCATGGAAGCGATGGCCGCGAACCAGGAGAAGCGACCAGGGCGTTTCGCGCCGCTCCCTCCCCTGAAGACGCCTCTGGACTGAATCGCCGCGCGGTCGGCGTGACCCGGATTCAACACGGCTCGGCGATCGCCTCCACGCGAGCTTCGAGCTCCCGGATGATCTCGAGGCGCGCGGTCTGGAGCCGGACATCCGACGGCTCGTACCCTTCGGCGAGCTCCAGCTGCGTATGGCGCAGCCAAGACTGGGCCTCCACCTTGGCGGCGCGGGTCTGCCGCTGTAGCCAGCCGCGGAGGGCGCGAAAACGGGCATCGACTCGGCTCTGAGTGGCCTGCAACAGCCGATGTCGAACGTCGCTTTGCAGCTGTCGCTCGAGGTCTTCGACCGCCGCCTTGCGCTGTCCGGCGCTCGATAGCCGGGCCCAGATGACCACCGGCACCAAAAGCAGGAGAACCACCAGGCCCCGCCATGTCGAGTCCGTCCCCCCGCGGAACACCGTGGCCGCGCTCCCGGTGAGCGTGGCCACGGCCATGGCCGCGAAGATCCCGCCCCGCACGCTGCGGCCGAACAAGGACCACGCGCTGGGCACCGCCTTGTCGGCGGCCAGGCCCGACCAGTCCGGGTCCGAGGTCGCATGGAACGCAGCCACCGGAACTTCCGGTCGACCGGGAACGTGGGCCGCCAAGGCGGGGGGCGCCTTATCCATCGTCTCCCCCTGGGCGCGACGGATCTCGTCGGGCACGCCAGCCACGACTCGCTCGGACCACAGCCGAAGATAGTGCTCGAGCCAGGCGACCCACTTGTTCGCGTCGGCCGGTCGGACCTCGACCCGAAGTCGTCGCCGGGTCACCTCCGCGTCGAGCGAGAGTTTGGTGACTTCCTCGCGCGCCTTGGACGACAGCTCTTCTCGTTGGTCCTGCAGTCTTCGCGACCACAGCTCCGCCACGGCCGAAGGGACGTCTTTGACGTCGTTCAGCAGGCCTTCGACGTAGCGACGCTCGGCCGCGGTCATCGCGGTTGGCTTCGCTTCGATAGATCGTGCGGCACGGATCGCGTCTCGGTAGAAGCTCGACCACTCGTCGGCGGGGGCGCCGCGCATCGAAGGCAGACGGTCTCGGAGCGCCTGCACGATCTCTGCTGCCGGTCCGCCGATGCGGCGGCGGTCTACGAGGTCTTCGAGATGGTGGAACGCGGGGATGGGGTCCATCAATCGGCTCCGCCGTCGACGGCCGACAGTCGCGCCCAGAGTCGTCGCGCCGCAGCCTTGGCCAAAGACCGCGGAAGCAGCTTACCTTGCGACGCTTCCGCGTCGAGAGTGAGGTCGACGTCAAAGATGATCCGCCCCGTCTCGAGCTCGAAGCCCCTCAGCTGAACCGACTGACGATGAACGACATCGGGTCGGACGAACTGTTTCGGAGGGCCAGGGAGAAGCTCGCCCGAGCACTCGAACCGGTAGCGGCCGACGATGAGGGTCTGGGCGCCGAGCTCTCGTCCGAACGTGGGCGCGGTCTCGTCCGAGATGCGGACCGACGTTCCGCCATTGATCTCTTCGATTCGCGCGTCGACGAACTGACGGTCGAGCACGACCAGGTTCGTGCCGACCAGCCGCGCGGTGAAGGTCTGCGTCACGTTCATGGTGTCGAGATGGCGTCGCCGGACGACCCGTTCGTCGGTGCCCGCGTTCGCGCGTACGCGGCCTTCGATCTCGAAGGTGGGAACCGCGATCCGGCCGAGGGTCTGGGCGGTGGTTCCCGGCGCGACGTGAACCGAAGCCTGAACGCGGGGCGAAGAGTGGGCGCAAGCGGAGGCCAGGAGCAACAGCGCGCCACAGATCGAACCCCGCCGCCGTCGGCAAGTGCGGTCAGCCGAGGTCGACGTCGTCATCTTCGACCTGATCCGGCGACAGGTAGATCGGCGACTCCGCCGGATGCCGCTGCACTCCGTCGGGGCCGCGGTGGTGGAGCCGCAGCTCCCGGTCGACGGTGGCTTGGATCTGCGCGACGGCCTCCTGGGTGGCCCGTTCCACCTCGGCGGTCAGTCGATCGAGGCCGGCCCGCAGATGGTCCTCCAGCCGGTCGAGCCGCTCCTCGCCTTCGCCGCGCACGCGCGCGGCCAGCCGATGGAGATCGTTGCGCGCCTCGAACGTCGCCCCCTCGACCCGCTCGACCAGTACTCGCGTCAGCTCCTGGAGGTGTTCTTGGGCCATCGTCACCTCCGTGCGGAGGGCCTCGCCGGCCTGCCGGAGCGCCGCGAGCTGCGCCTCACCTTCGGCTTGAAGTGCCTCTCGATGGGACGTAGCCGCCCGCTCGAAATCGGCCTGGGCCTGGGCGGCGGTCGTCTCCAGCTCGCGGCGGGCCTCGGCGGCAGCCGAGGTCAGCTGGTCCTCGACGTGGACACCGTACGTCGCTGCCCCCGCCACGGCCGGACCGACCGTCGCCGTCGCGCGGGCGGCGTGCGGTACGAGGTCGGTTCCCGGCTTGATATGAGATCGCGACCCGCTCACCGAACCATCGTAGTGGACCGCGACGTCGACGGGAAGGGCCCAGCGGGCCGCTCTTGCTTCGCTCGGCGGTGGTGGGCACTCTCGCGACGTGAAGCGGTCGCGACCTTTGGCGCGCTACTGCCGTGCCGCTCGCCCCGCGGCGCGGATTCGCCGTGCAGCTCGTCAGGTGGCTGGGGGGCTGCTGGTGACCGGCGCCGTGGTGGCGACGGCATGCATCGACCGGCGACCGCTGCCCGCTTCGTTCGAGTTCGACGGGCGAACCTTCGACCACTTCTCCAGCCACTGGGTCATGTCCGGCTGGCTGGACGTGTACGCGCCAAAGGGCGACCATCCGACGACCGCGGACCAGACGGTGGGTGTGCTCCGGACTCGAATGTCGGCCGGGCAGACGGTGCAATATCTGCACGAAGCAGAAATGCAGGCGGCCCGGCGTACGTACGCCACCGTCACCTTCGATACATTCGACACTCGGCGCTACCAGAGTTGCAGAGTGTACGTCGATAACATCGGGCAGCCGGCCTTGGCGTTGGAGATCGTGGAGGATCCGGGCGATGACCGGACCACGTCTACGGCCGTGGTCTGGGAGCTCGACAATCACCAGCAAGCGGCACGCGGCCACCCGCTGTGTCGTGAGTTCCAAGCTCGCCTCGGCGACGTATGGGCACTCCACCGCCGCTTCGTTCCCGTGCAATAACCGTGGGCGGCGCGTCGCACAGACAGGTCGGAGACTGGCTCATCGGCGAAGCGATCGGCCGCGGGGGCATGGGTGTGGTCTACGAAGCGCAACACCGCAAGATGGCCGGCTCGTTCGCGATCAAGGAGATCCGGCCCGAGCTGACCTCGGATCCCAAAGCGCGCGCGTACTTTGTCCGGGAAGCGGACAGCGCCGTACGCCTGCGCCACCCCAACATCGTTCGGACGTTGGAAAAGGTCGAGATCGGCGATCGATTGCTGCTCGCCATGGAGCGGCTGCGTGGAGACACCCTCGAGACTCGTTTGGATCGCGGCGAAGCCTGGCGTGCCCAAGCGGCGGCGGAGATCGTGGGGCAGGCCGCGGCCGGCCTCGGACACGCGCACGGCCACGGTATCGTTCATCGCGACGTGAAGCCCGGCAACATTCTGATCACCCCCGAGGGGACGGTGAAGGTCCTCGATTTCGGTGTCTCTCGGGTGTTGGGTGAAGCGTCCTTGCAGTCGGTGCGCTCCGGCCCGCCCGGCACGCCGGCGTACATGCCGCCGGAGGTGCTGATGGGGGGCGGCGCGACCCCCGCGTCCGACGTGTTCTCCTTGGGCCTGGTCTATTTTCGCATGGTCACCGGTCGCCTCCCTCACGAGGTCCCCGCCGACCGTTCGCCGTGGGTCGTGGTATCCGCTCTCGTCAAAGCGTACGCCCGCGACCTGCCCCGAATGTCCACGTTTCGGCCCGATGTACCTCGTCCCTACGATCTGCTGGTGGCGCGTTTGCTGAGCGCGGACCCTCTTCAGCGCCCCAAAAACGGCGATCAGGTCGCGACCGCGCTCGGCGCGGCGGGGGGGTCGGCGCCGGCGGTGACCGCCCTCGGCGTCGGTGGTGTCCATCAGCTCGCGCCGCCGATGGCCCGACCGCCGTGGGATCCGGCGCTGGAAGACGACCGTTTACCGCCGGTCCGCGAAGTCCGGGGTCAGGGTAATTACGCTCGCCAACCGTCGCCGGAGGGAACACGCCTCGGGGTCGGGGCCGTCGATTCGCATCGGGGCGCGGCGCCGGTGGTGGGGGCGGTGTTCAGGGGTCAGGAGCCTGAGTCGGGTCGCTGGCCGGAACCCGCCCCGGCGCCGACGATCGAGCCCGATGACCGCCGCCGTCAGGTGCTGGTGTGGAGCCTGGCCGCGCTGGTGGTGGTCCTTTCGCTGGTCGTGGTCAGCCTCATCGGACGCGGAGGATCCCCGTCCGCGCCTCGCGTTCCCCCCACCGAAGGCTGGATCGAGGTGAAGAGCCAGCCTCCGGGGGCGTCGATCGAGCTCGAGTACGAAGGACGAGCCATGGTCGGCACCACGCCCCAGACCTTTCGCGGCCTCAAGACCTCGCGGGGCATCGTACCGGCGACGGTCTGGATACGGGCGGAGGGGTACAAGGCGCGTATGTTCACCGTACCCGTCGTGCCCGGTCTCGAGCAGCATGTCGATGCCCGACTGGAGCCCGAGCCGTAGCTGCGGCTCGGGTCGACGCTCAGGCCTGTGCGGCGCCCTCAAGGGAATAGATATTCACGGCGATGAAAAAAAAGTAACCGTCGCGCTGGGCAACCGGCCGAATCTGCCTCGACCTCTATGACATGAGCGCGAGAGGTCGCCTACCGTGAGCGCGTGTTTGCCGCGACGCACGGTCGTCCCCGGCCTGTTAGAATCTGCATACACCGTGGAGGATCTCCTTAAGCGCTTCGTCGGCGGCGACCGCAGGCGCGGGATCGCCGAGTCGCTCTTTCTCGAGCATCGACGGTATTTTCGGCGGCGCGTGCGCCCGTTATCGCCCAGTTTTTTTCCCGGCCAGGAGAACAGCGACGACGCGATCGAGTCTCTGGCCAGCGGCGCCTTTGCGTCGTTCGATCGCGAACCGACCCACGAGGGGCGTCCCGCGTTTCAGTATGCGGTGGACAAGGCATTTTCGCCGCCGACGGGCTTTCTCTATTTTTGGCGGGGGTCGGCGACCATCCTCTTCTTGCGGCGCGAAGGTCCCGACGTCCTTCGCGCTCGGGCCAATATCCAGCGAAACGTTCGTCTCCACGTCCACGAGGTCTGCGAGCCGGTCGGGCGGGGGGCGGAGGTGCGGTGGGCATTGCCGGAATGGAGCCGCGCGGTCAGAGCCGCGCCCGCGCCGTCGATCGACGCGATCTCGATCGACCTGACGGCGGCAGGCCGCGGCAAAGTCTTGATCCGGGCGGTTCTCGAGGCGGCCGGGGCCCCGCTCACCCGCGCCCAGATCAGCGCGGTCATCGAGCGCTCGTCGGAGTTCGCGGAGGAGGTCGCGGACCTCGCGCGGCTGCAGATGAGTGCCCAGGCCGCGGACGAAGCCTTGGACGCCACCGTGGCTCGGCAGCAGCTGAGCGCCGCCGTCACGCGATTCCTGAGCGATCTCGAGCCCGAGGAACGCCAGCTCCTGCGCGACCGTGGTTACGCGAAGCCCGGCGCCAAGCTGGTGTCTTTTCGAGAGCTCGCCAAGCTCCGGCCGTTAAAGAGCGCAGAGACGTACCGCAAGCTCGAGCGAAGCATTCTCGAGCGGCTGCGCGACGCATTCGAGCCCGAAGACATGCCCGAGGTGACCGCCCTCGTCGTCGACGCGCTGGAGGACGAGCCTTGAGCGCCGAAGACTTCGACCAGCTCATGGTCATGTACTTCGCTGGGCAGCTCGATCGGGTGCAGCGGCGGGCTTTCGATCGGCTCATCGACGAGAACCCGGATCTGGCCGCGCGGTTCGACGAAGTCTACGACGAGCGGACCCAATCCGATGGACTGCTGGCCTTGGTGGCCGCGGCTCCCGAGTTGAGCGAGTGCTACGCTCCCGAGACGCTCCAACGTTACGCGGCAGGGACACTCGACCCCGAGGCCGCGGGTTGGGTGAAGGCCCACCTCGCGTGCCCTCATTGTCGGGCCCAGATCGACGCGGCGCCGTCGACGAGGGGGGCGAAGGTCATTCGTGGGCCTTGGACCCGTCGGGCGACGGCCGGTGTGACCGCGCTCGCGGCGTCGGTCCTCGTGGCGGTGGTGATCGGACCCTTCATCGACCAGCTGCGCCAGCGGCAGGATGGCGACATCGACGGGATGGGGCCGACGCCGGTCTACCGCCAGCCAGATCCGCCGGCGATGGCGTCGGATACCTTGACCCTCAACATCGATCTGCCGCCCGGCCGAGCGTTGAGCGAGCGGGCCGAAGCGGCGGCCGAAGTTCGGCTGGGGTCAACGTCACTCACCGTAGATCGAAGCGAAGGGCGGCGATACGTCGCGGTTGCGGCGGGGGCGTCGGTCGACGAGCGCCGATGGGTCTATCCGGAGGTCGGCGCGTTTGCCGTCGAGCCGATGATGGCCGAGATCGGGGCCCAGACTGGGCTCGACATCACGCTGCGCGAGGGCGACCGGCTATGGTTGTTGACCGCCGACACGCGATACGGCCTCGCGACCATCCGGCCTCTGTCCGACGACTGGGCGCTGTCTCCCGACGCCGCCGGCGTGAATGTTCGAACCTTTCGGGTCGTCCGAAAGAAGTAGCTTTCGTGTCGCTGGGATTGGCGGCCCGGACCAGAAGATTTAATTCGGCAAAATTTGGGCACCCCGGCCAACTTGCTCCGATCTTGATGGCGGACCCGGAAAGGAGTTGCTCGTCTTGGTGAATGTGCTTCGGCCGTCGGCGATGCCCGATGGCCCTCGAACATCGACCCTCCGCCGCCTCGACAAGGCTCGACGCGGTCCCCGTCGCCATGAAGGTCGTCGGCTCACGGCCCCCGCGGCAGCGACCGACGAACGCCGATACTGCCCGCTGTGCGATCACATATCGTCGGCCAAGGTGTGTCCGAAGGATGGCGTGCGAACGATCTCGGCCAGCATTATCGACGCTGGTGCCGACCGCCTCCCGGCAGGAACGCTGATCGACGGCGCGTATCGCATCGACGAGGTCATCGGTGAGGGGGCGATGGGTCGCGTCTATCGAGCCACCCAGCTGTCGGTCAATCGACCAGTGGCCATCAAGTTTCTGAGCCGGCGAAATCCTCGCGACAAAGAGGAGCTCCGCCGCTTCTTTCGGGAGGCGTACGTCGCGAGCAAGATCGACCACCCGAACATCGTTCACGTTATCGAGTTTGGCGTCGATGAACGGACCGCGGCCCCATTCATCGTGATGAAGTACGTGGCCGGAGAAAACCTGCACCAGCTCCTTCGCCGAGAAGGCCCGCTTGCGCCCGAGCGGGCCGCGGCCCTGCTGTCCCAGGTGGCTCGCGCGCTCAGCGCAGCCCACGGTATCGGGCTTGTGCACCGAGACCTGAAACCCGCCAACGTGATGGTGACTCGACGGAATGACGGCGTCGACCACGTCACCGTCATCGATTTCGGCGTTGCGAAGTCCGTCGGCCCCGACGAAGCGGCGCTCAGCCAAAGCGGACTGGTGATCGGAACGCCGATGTACATGAGCCCCGAGCAAGCCGTCGGCGAGGTCGTCGACGCCAAGACGGATCTGTACGCGATGGGCTGCTTACTTCACGAGATGCTCTGCGGAACCGCCCCTCCGCTTCGCCTGGGCTCGACCGCCGCACCGCCCGCCTTTCCCCAGTGTCGATTGCCGGCGTCCAACGTGGCTCAGGCTCGGCTCGAGGCGCTTCACCAGGCCCTGCTGGCTCAGGCCTCTTCCGGCCGTCCCGCGAACGCCATCACCGTGGCGCTGGAGCTGGAAGCGATCGTCGCTCGCTGGTCGTGGCACGGTCAGCCCACCCTCGATCGCGTCGCCGAGCCACCCGTTCCCCGTCCGGATGCCGAGAGCCAAGATCCGGTCACCGAGAGCTACGCGCTGATGAAGACGGTCCGCCGGCGCCGGCCTCGCGCCTCTTCGCCGCGCGGATAGGCAGATTCCCGCCGGCCGCGCCGGCGGCTGAAGGCGCGTTCGGCATACATCTGTTGCCATCCTCACCCGACACGACACGCAGCCCACAAACTGCACCCCGCGTTATGTGACCGAAAAAAACCGAGCGTGCGCGCCGGCACGAGATTTGGCCCACGGATTGCCTAGCTCGCGCGACATGGCCGACTTAGCGCGACTAGAACACGTAAGCCGACGCTACACGATGGGAGGCAACGAGGTCCTCGCCCTCCGCGACGTGTCGTTCAAGCTCTCGGAAGGTGAGATGACCGCGGTCATCGGCGCGTCGGGCTCCGGCAAATCGACCCTCCTCAATGTTCTGGGCACGCTCGATCGCCCGACCTCGGGCCGTTACGCGTTGGCCGGGACGTGGGTCCACGAGCTGGACGAGCCG
Organism: Myxococcota bacterium; assembly: GCA_028289325.1. Taxonomy (GTDB): domain Bacteria; phylum Myxococcota; class Kuafuiibacteriia; order Kuafuiibacteriales; family Kuafuiibacteriaceae; genus JANQQN01. The sequence continues at coordinate 14,673 of JANQQN010000101.1, forward strand.
GCCCTGGCCCGGATTCGCAACGAGCGGATCGGCTTCGTATTTCAGGCCTTTAACCTCCTGCCGAGCTACAGCGCGCTGGAGAACGTCGAGCTTCCGATGGTGTACGGGGGTCTGCGCGCGTCCGAGCGTCGGTCGCGGGCGCGGGATGCGCTGTGTCGGGTCGGTCTCGAGGATCGGATGGATCACCGGCCGACCGAGCTGTCCGGCGGCCAGCAACAGCGGGTGGCGATCGCTCGCGCGTTGGTCAATCGACCGCGCCTGCTGCTGGCCGACGAGCCGACCGGGGCCCTGGACTCGGCGAACTCCGAGCAGGTCCTGGGGCTGTTCTCGCGGCTGCATGAAGAAGGCACGACGCTCTTGCTGGTCACCCACGACCCGAAGGTCGCGAAACACGCCGACCGGGTGGTGACCTTCTCCGATGGCCGCATCGTGTCCGACACGGCGGAGGTGACGCATGCCGCCTGAGGTGATCGCGCTGCTCCTCACCGCTGCCCCTTCGGCGGCGCCGACCGCGCTGTCGGTCGACGACGCGGTCGCGCAGGCCCTCAAAACCGCGCCCACGGTCCACCGGGCCGAGGTGAGTCAAGACCAAGCCCAGCTCACCACCCTTCGCGCCAACCTCGACCGGTTCAGTCTTCGGGTCGACGCGTCGGTGCAAGAGCTGTGGACCAAGTCGAACGTCTGGGGCGACGGCGGGTCGCCCGAGGTGACGTTGGGCCTGTCGAACCTGTCGGCTCGGCTGGAAGTTCCGATCTTCTCGGGCTTTCGGGTCGAAGCGAACGTCGCCCGCGCCGAGCATCTCGAGGACGCCTCGGCCCATGCGGTGATCGCCGAACGGCGATCCGTCGCCCTGGCCGCGGCTCGCGCGTACTGGTCGGTACGAAGGGTCTCGCTCCTCGCCGATGTGACCGAGGCGGCGATCCGGCGACTCGAACGGGCCGAACTGGCCACGAAGGCGCGCGTCGACGCCGGTCTCGCGCCCCCTCTCGACGCCAATCGCGCGCTGTCTCGACGGCGTTTGCAGGAAGCGCAGCTGATCGACTCCCGCGGCCAGCAGCGGGAGCTCGAGCGTCAGCTCGCGATCCTGCTCGGGCTCGACGTGCCGATCACCCTCGTCGAGGCGCCGGTCCTCGACGAGCGGGTGCCGATCGAAGACGAGCTGCTCGCCGAAGCGCGCGCGCAGCGGCCCGAGGTCAAGGAGATCGACGCCCGCCTCCAGGCCCAGCAGGAGTCCATCCGATTCGCCCTGTCGGACTACTATCCCCAGCTCGGGGTGTTCGGGCTGTTTCAGCTGGGCAATAACCCATCACTCGCTGGCGCCGGCAACCGGGCGGTTTTGGCGTCGGCGAACCCGTTCGGGAGCTTCGTCGGCGACGTCCAGCTCGGGGTTCAGCTGTCCCTCAACATCTTCGACACCCTGAACACGTGGACGGCGGTGAAGCGAGAGCGCATCGAGGCCGCGCGGTTGGCGCAAGAGCGTTTGCGGATCTTGCGGGTGGTCGATACCGACGTTCGGACCGCTTACGCGAAGCTGGTCCGGCTGGTGGGGCTGGTTCGCAAGCTCGAATCGGCCCGCGAGATCGCGTTGGACAACGTTCAGATCAGCGAAAGCCGGTACCAGGACGGCGATGCCCTTGTTTTGGACCTGCTCGAGGCCCAGCTGGAGCTGTTCGACGTCGAGCGACAGCGGACCGACGCCCTCGTTGAACACATGACCGCCCGCGCCGAAATCGACGCGGCCATCGGCCGCAGCGGGGCGATGCCTTCCCCCGAAGGAGAATGAGATGACCATGAAGAAGTGGATTGGAGTCCTTACCGGAACGATCGCCGTGGCCGGGGCAGCGTACGCCTTTACCCGGGGGCCCACCGTGGATCCGGCGCTGACGGACGAGAAGCTTCGGTACGAGGTCACCCCAAAGACGCTGGTGGTCGAGATCGTCGACACCGGCAAGATCGAGCCGCGGGAAAAGGTCGACGTGAAGTCGAAGGTCTCGGGGCAGGTGCTGGAGGTCAGCGTCGACGAGGGGGACGTGGTGAAGACCGGGCAGCAGCTGCTGTCGCTGGAGCCGACCGATTACGAACGCGACGTCGCCCGAGCCCAGGCCAAGGTCGCGGAGGCGAACAACGCGCTGGACTACGCCAAACTCGAAGTCCAGCGCAAGCGACGAGCCCTCAAGCGCCGAGGAGTGGCCGAGATCGAGGTGGCGCTGGCCGAGAACGACAGGAAGGCCAAGCAGATCGCCCTCAATACCGCGAGGATCGAACTGTCGAGCGCGAAGGATAAGTTGCGCTACACCAAGATCGACTCACCGATCGACGGAACGATCCTCGAGCTCGGGATCAAGAAGGGCGAGGTGGTGACCCCCGGGGTTCAGCAGACGTTCGAAGGGCGACCGCTGTTGACGGTCGGGGATCTGTCCACGCTATTGGTGCGCTGTAACCTGAACCAGATCGACATCGCGCGCATAAAGCTCGGGCAAAAGGCCCAGCTGACCTTCGATGCGATTCCGAAGCGTACGTTTGAGGCGCGCGTCACCAAGATCGCGCCGGCGGCGGTCAAGGAGAAGGATCAGGACGTCGAGATGTTCCCGGTCGAGGCGACCCTCAGCGACGCCGACGAAGCGATCAAGCCCGGGATGACCGCCGACGTTCGCTTTCACATCACCTCCCACGAAGATGTCCTTGCCGTGCCCATCGAAGCCATCCTCAAGGATAAGGACGGCAAGGCCTACGTAACGAAGATCGTCGACGGCGCCGAGGGTCCGAAGAAGGAGAAGGTGGAGGTCGAGCTCGGGGCCCGCAACGATCGAGAGCAGATCCTGGCCAAGGGCCTGGACGCGGGGGCGGTGATCCTCATCGACCCTGCGTCGGCCAAGGAAAACGAAGTCGAGCTGTGACATGTGGCGCGAGTACCTGAGGATCGCGGTGCGCGCGTTGAGCGCGCATCGCTTTCGATCCGGCCTCACCGTGTTCAGTATCTTCGTCGGGTCGTTCTCGATCGTGGTGATGTCGTCTCTGGCCCACAGCGGGCTCACGAGCCTGGCCCGCGACATCGAGCAGCTCGGGGGGGCGCGACTGATCATCATCATGCCCAAGAAGCCGGAGCGAGTTCCGGGGGCGGCGATGCTTCCTCGGGGGACGTTCTCCCGCGAGGACGTAGAAGTGATGTTCGAAAAGCTCCCCCATACCGCCGGTCGAACCGCGTACGCGACTTTCGATGCGGTCGATGTTCGCAACAGCGCACAGAAGGTCGAGCGGATCGATTTTGTCGGCTCCGACGCCGCGTTTTTCGACTCCCTGAAGCTGGTGCTCGATCGCGGGCGCTTGTTCACCGACGAAGACAGTCGGCGTCAGGCCCAGGTGTGCGTGGTGGGCCACAAGACGGCCGAGAAGATGTTCGACGGCCACGCGGTGGGCAAGTGGCTCACGGTGGATGGGCTGCGGTGTCGGGTCATCGGCCAGCTGGCCAAGGTCGAGCATTGGGATGTCAACTTTGGTTTCGATTGGATCGATTTCGTCGCCATGCCGCTCAATACCGTGGCCGGTATTCGCCCCAAGGCGCGAGACGAGGCGGCCATTCTACTGACCACCACCGACATGAAACACAACGACGTGGTCAAGAGGATCGCCAACGCGGTCTTGGCCGATCGCCACCGGGGCATCGATGACTATCGGATCTGGGACTTCAGCGGAGTGATGAAGCAGTTCCGGACGATATTCCTCGTCTTGGAATCGATCGTCGGATTGATCGCGGGCATCGCGCTGCTGGTGGGGGGAATCGGGGTCATGAATATGATGCTGGTCAGCGTCACGGAGCGAACCCGGGAGATCGGTATCCGCAAGACCTTGGGCGCATCGCCGCAGGCGATCGCGCAACAGTTTCTCATCGAGTCGACGTTGCTCGCGGGGTCCGGTGGCGCCCTGGGCACCGCGCTCGGTATCGGCGCCACCATCGGGGCCAATACGTTCATCAAGAGCGTGCAGCCGGTGTGGGTGTCCACCATCTCCTACGGCGCGGTGATCGTCGCCATCACCACCTCGATGCTGGTGGGGGTCGCGTTCGGCTACTTCCCGGCACGAAAGGCGGCCGGTCTCGATCCGGTCGAAGCGGTGCGGCGATGAGCATGATCGAGCTTTTTCGAAGCTTCTCCCGAACGTTCTCGGGGCAGAGGATCCGAGCCTTGCTCACGCTGCTCGGCATCGTGATCGGTACCGGGGCCGTGGTCATGCTCACCGGGCTCCTCAAGAGCGCCGAAGAGTCGCTGTTGCGACTCAGTCAGGGCATCAACGAGACGGACACCATCCGCTTTCACCGCGCCGAACCCCCCAGCGAGCAGCGCGACAAGACCACCCGCCCGCTGTCGCGGCGGGACGGCGATGCGGTGGCCCAACTGGCGGCCCTGGAGGGGGTGGAGATCACCCCCGAGTCTCGCCTGATCACGTTGGCCAAGTTCGAAGGTGGCGAAAAGCGGGTGCGCTTGATGGGCGTCGATCAGCGGGCGCTGACCATGTACCGCCTGAAGCTCGCCGAGGGGCGGTTCATCGACGATCACGACCTGCGATCCGGCGAGCGGGTCGCGGTAGTGGGCCACGAGGTATATACGGAGCTGCTCAAGAAACGCGGCGGTGGCCTCGGGTCGAGGGTCCACATCGATGGCGAGAGTTGGACCGTGGTCGGGCTCCTCGCCCACAAGCCCTACAGCGGCCACGGCACGGGAACGTGGATGTGGGACCGGCGGATCATCGCTCCTCGTACCGCGTTCGACGCGAGCTACAGCCCCAGCCACAAGGTCCACTCGTTGTTCATTCGCATGCCCGGAGACCGTTCGTCGGCCGCGTACATCAAGGCGGCGGGGTTCCTCGCGGAAGCCCTCATCTTGCGGCTTCACCTCGGGGTGAAGAACTTCAAGCTCGATGAGCGACGAGGCGCCAAGCAGGAGCGCAGCATCATCGCGATCATTCAGGTCATGCTCGTGGCCACGGTGCTGATGTCCCTGCTCGTGGGGGGCATCAACATCATGAACATCATGCTGGTCACGGTGACTGAGCGGACGAAGGAGATCGGGATTCGCCGCGCGGTGGGTGCCAGCCGGCGAGCGATCCTCACCCAGTTCCTGTTCGAGTCGGCGGCGATCTCCCTGGTGGGCGGGCTCATCGGCGTATTGGGGGGTATCGCGTTGAACTGGCTGGTGGGTCGGATCTTGGCGTCGATGTTCGGCCAGTGGGGCTTTCATCTCGAGCTGTGGGCGGTCGCGATGAGTATGGGGCTCGCGTTGATCACCGGCATTATCTTCGGTCTGTTTCCCGCATTTCGGGCCGCGCGACTGGATCCCGTCGAAGCGCTGCGCGGAGAGTAGTTCCTCAACGGGATCAGCGAGCGCCGTCGAGGATCGCGTCGGCCACCACCCGGTGGCCGATCGGAGAGTAGTGTCCGTCGCACCCCAGGAACAGCGTACGCTCCCGCCCATCGAATTCGGTGGCCATCCGGGGCAGGAGGTCGACGAAGGTGAAGCCTACGGTGGTTGCGGTGTCGGTGAGGCGAGCGCCCAAGGGGTTGGTCTGCGCCTCCTGAAAGCGCATCAGGTCGCGATATCGAGGCAGGGCGACGACGGTCAGCCGATGGTTTGGCGCGTCTTGTCGCAGTCGCGCGAGGGAGTAGCGCAGCCGAAGGAACTCCTCATCGGTGAAGTCGAAGTAACCGGCGAAGTTGGCGTCGCGCCCGCGGCTTTGCATCAGCTTTCGGTAGCCGGCCACCCAGTCGATGACGTTGTAGAAGAAGCTGATCTGGGTCAGCACGTCGTGGGGCTTGATGCTGGCGTCGAATCGGCTCGGGTGGCGCGATGACCCCGAGACGTCGGGCAGAGAGTAGGCGAGGGTGTAGTCCGGATAGCTGCCCTTCCAGTACGGCAGATACCGATCCGCCGGCGGTTGGTCGTCGCGAAAGTCGTTGTCCGGCAGCAGTGAGATGATCACCCGGTCATGATCGAACCGCCGGGCGAGGTGGCGATAGACTTGGTACTGCTGGGTGGGGCCGGTGCCCGCGATGGCGAAGTTCAGGTGAGGAACGCCGGTGTCGGCTTCGAGGAGATTCGAGAACCGGTCCGCCGCGTTGACCCCATGGCCCTGAGCGAACGAGTCTCCCAGGACGACGGCGCGCGGACCCTCGGCGGTCCGAGAGCGCTCCGAGTCGACGGTTCCGTAGCTGTTGGACCGGTACGTGACCTCGAAGCACGCGCGCCGGTGTTCGAAGGTGGTGTCGGGAACGTACGCAGCCCCGAAGTTCGGGTCCGTGTCGAGCAAAAACGGGACCTCGGCCTTGGGCATCGAGTACCCC
>JANQQN010000100.1 GCA_028289325.1 Myxococcota bacterium
CGACCGGGGGCCGAGAGGTCCGAAAACGTGCCGTACGCCGGCATCTTGGACGCGATGGGGGTAGACACGTCGGGCGTCGGCCGGTTCCGGTCCCCGCGGTACGGGGCGGAGCCGGCCACGGAGGGGGTTCTGGCCGCTGGCGTACCTTGCCGTACTCCTCGCATTTCGCTCAACTCCCGGTGATCAGGGGCTTCCTTCCCTAGCGCGAATCCGTAAGATGTTGGTGCACGGTCCGGGACCGGCGGCGCGGGGCCGCCGATGACGCGGGTCGTTCGTGAATCGCTGGGATGACAGACGGGAAAGCGTGGCTTCGCCATGGGTAGGAAGCTCTACGTAGGCAATCTTAATTATCGGACGACGGAAGACGAGCTTCGGGAAGTATTCGGCGCCGACGGGCGCGAAGTGGCCGAAGTTGCCATTATTCTCGATCGAGAGACAGGTCGTCCGCGGGGCTTCGGATTCGTAACCATGGCCTCGGACGAAGACGCGCAAAAGGCCATCGAAGCGCTCGATGGCCAGATGGTCGGCGGTCGTACGCTCAAAGTAAATGAGAGCCAAGATCGACGCGGGCCACCGCGCGGTCGGGGCGGCCCCCGGTCGGGTGGCCGGTTCGACGGACCTCGGGGCGGCGGATTCAGAGACCGCGACGGCCGAGGCCCTCGTGAAGGGGGTGGTCCTCGAGAAGGCCGCGGCGACCGGCCGTACAACGGGGGCCGATACGGCGGCGGCTACCGGGGGCGGGGACGCAGCGGCGACGACGCCGGCGGTGGCCGACGCGACGAACCGGTTCGTGAGGTCGCACCCGATGACTTTTCCGGGCGCCCGGATCGTGGGTTCGGGGGCTCAGAAAGGGACGGTGACGGCGGTGGCGGTCGTGGTCGGCGCCGAGGTCGCGATGGCGGCGGAGGCGGTGGTGGCGGAGGCGGCGGTGATTTCCTGCCCCCGGAGTTCCTCACCGAAGACATGATGCGCGAAGGGCGCGACCGTGGTCGTCGTCGGCGAAAGAACAAGGGTCGAGAGCGCCATCGCGACGACTTTGATGACGAATGGTAAGCCGCGCCGCGCAGGCTATCCGGCGTCGCCTACTCGATGGGTGCGTAAGTGCATTCGCGCTTGCACCTCAATAACGCACCCAACTGCGTAAATGCATTCGCGCTTGCGAGCGATACAAGGCACCTCGGTTGGAAGAATGGGGTTGCCAACGCAGCGCATCGACGCAAAGTTCCCGCCGATTTGAGACCGAGGCCGTCGAGCTGATTCTCGCCCCGGCGCTCCGTCCAGATCAGGTGGCTAACTCATGCTTCGAGATATTGCGTTTCAGCGCGTCTTTACTGGATTGTTCGTCTACAACATCCTCTTCGAAGATTCGGAGTTGGATGACCGGTTCTTGGGCATCGACGAAGACTCCGACGTTCTATCCATTACGGGAGCCGGCTGCGGCGTAGCGACGATGGTCAGCCGACGGCCTCGGCGGATGGATGCAGTCGACATCAACAAGCACCACCTCGCTTTGTCGGCGCTAAAGATCACCGCCGCGCAGCGCCTCGACGACTACGATACGTTTTACAGCCTGCTCGGCCGGGGGATGCATATCGACCCCCAGGCGACGGTGGGTCGAGTCGCGGACCATATGCCGGCGTGGATGCAGCGCTACTGGGCGCGACACTGGCCTCGCTTCAATCGCTCGCTGTATCTCGAAGGACTCACGTCCAAGATGCTGGGTGCGATGCGGCGGCTGGCGGGCATCGATGCCTCGTGGCTGATCCCTCTGCTCGACAAACCGGTCGAGGTTCGGCAGCAGGCGATCGACGATGCGATCACCCCCGTGCTCAATCGACCCTACGTCAAGCTGCTCATGCAATCTCCGTTGCAGCTTCTGGCCCTGGGCGTGAACTATCAGCAGCGCGACCGGATCCTCGAGGCCGAGCCCGACGATTCGATCGTCGACTTCTTCATCAGCCACCTGAAGCGACTGGCCGCGACCGACCTCGCCACGAATTGGTTCGTGTGGTGGGCGATCACCGGGGCCTTCAACCACGACCGGCAAGACGCGGTTCCGCCCTACCTCCGCAAGACGCGGCACGAAGCTTCGTACGGCGCACCGACGAAGGTGAACTTCCACCGCGGCAACATCTTCGATCGACTGGAAGCGGGCGGTCCGAAGACCTGGTCGCACTACACCCTCTGCGACGCGCCGGACTGGATGCCCGAGCCGGTACAGCGCAACTTGCTCGACGAGATCTTTCGAACCAGCCGAGACGGGGCCATCGTCCTGACCCGTTCCGTCGACGAAGAGTCGTTCATCGACCGCATCGACGGCGGCAAGCGGTTCCAGCTCATGGAAGATGCATCCCGGATCTCCACCCTCGAAGACCGCAGCCGCCAGTATCGCCGCGTCGACTTTCACAGGGTCTGTCACTGATGGACGCGACGCATCCGGACCGCGAGGCCCATCGCGCGTTCCTGAACCGGTATTACGGGATCTCGCGGTGGTTCTACGACCTCACGCGACGGTATTACCTGATCGGCCGTGAGGTCGCGATCGAGCAGCTGATCGCTCAGCGCGGATGGATGTCCCTGATCGAGGTCGGCCCGGGCACTGGCCGCAACCTTCGTAAACTACGCCAGGGGCGGCCCGAGGCGCGGTACGGCGGCATCGAGGCCAGCGATGAGATGCTGGCCCACGCGCGGCGCAAGTGTCCGTGGGCCACGCTCGCCGGCGGGTTTGCCGAGGACGCCGACATGGCCGGTCTGCTCGGTGAACGTCCTGACCGCATCTTCTTCTCCTACTGCCTGTCTATGGTGCAGGAGCCCCATCGCGCGCTGGAGCATGCGCGGCGCTCGGTCGCGCCCGGCGGCGAGGTGCTGGTCGTCGATTTCGGGGACCTATCCGAGCTCGGCCGTTTTCAGCCGGCCCTCCGAAAGTGGCTGGATAGCTTTCACGTGCATCCGCTGCCCGAGGACATCGAAGCGAGCGCATTCGATGTCGAGCACGGTTGGGGCCGATACTGGACGATGATGCGCTTCTCCCCCCTGACTTGATCTGACGAGGATGCCTCGGGACCTCGGCGCGGTCCAGGGCCGGGCGGCGTATACTCGGGCCTGCCGCGGGCAGCTGGGAATACTGCGCCTAGTACGACAGATCTTATGTCCTGAGCCCGTTGCGAAGGACTTGAGATCTGCCGGACGCGAGCCGCGCGTACGCGGCGCTCCTCGGGAACTGGATCGGAACTTCCGAATCGCCGTACTAAGTTTAAGTTTAGTCCTTTTCGCGAAGGCCTTCGCCCACGCCGTCGGCCACCGTCTCCATGCTTTCGCTCAGGTCGCGCAGGGTCTTGCCGAGCTCGCGGCCGAACTTGCGGAGTGACTCATTGCGCTCGTCTTCGGTGCCCAACGAGTCCGCGAGCTGGCGCATCATCTCTTTGAAGCCGACCCCGAGCTCGGCCCCGAGTTCGCGAAGGGCGGCCAGCGATTCTTTGCTGGAGTCTTTGAGCATCATGACCGCGAGCTTGGTGCGCGCGGGTCGGATCGTCTCCGCGTACGCGCGCTCGAAGGCTTCCTGCGCTTCGGGCGTCTCGTGTCGAGCCTTGGCCTTCTTGAGGTCTTCGACGAGCTGCTCCGTGGTGAGGTCGCCGGCCTCGAGAAGCTGAATGTGGATTTCGGCCAGCGCTCGGCCGTCGGCATCGGGAGGGGGCTTAACGCACGCCGAGACGAACATGACCACCGATACCAAGGCGCCGAGGAGCGTAAGACCGCGCATGTTTTCAGGATAGGGACAGCCCGGCATCCGTCAAGGTCGCGCCCGTCACAACGCGAACGTGCGGCCAGCGAGGGCATAGAAGGACACGTGCGGCGTGTCCTGCTGCCAGTCGCGGATATCGGGGCTGTACCCGGCTCGCAGCTCGACTTGCCAGGGGCCCCAGCGCACGTCGACGAAGCCGCCGATCCCCAGCGCGACCCCGAACTCGTCCTCGCCGCGCCGCCGAATGTCTCGGACGGCGACGACGTCGATCTGAGGGCCGATCTCGACGTCGTCGAAGGCCTCGAAGTGCAGGGTGACTTGACCAGCGATGTAGCGGCCGGCGAGGATCGCGGCCCACGGGAGGCCGGCTACGGGGACCACGTAGGGGTTCAGGCCGCCGATTCGGGCTCGAGTGAGATCGTCCTCGCCCCATCCCCATCCCGCTCGCTCGGTCAGCTGGAGTCGCCACCCGGGGGCCAGGACCGCCCCCATCGCGGCCCATTGCCGGATGAAGACCAGCGTTCGGTCCGGTGCGTTGCGTTCGAAATCGGCCACGCGCGGAACACCTAGGAACGGACCCCAGGTCGGCGCGTCGAGGCGGTGATGCAGATTCGCGGCGACGCCCAGGCCGAAGCCCCGCAGCCGCCAGGATGGGCGATGAGGGTCGCGGGTCGAGGGGTCGGGGGCAAAGGACCACACGGTGACCGCGAGGCGCTGCTCGAAGACCCAGGTCTCCGCTGGCAAGGTGAGTTGCTCGGTATCGTCGGTCTCGGCGAAGAACCACCGGCGGGCGGTCGACGCGAGGTCGATGAACACGTTTTGCGGCGCGACGATCTGCCCCGTCAGCGTCGCGGCCACGTAGCTGGCCGAGAATCCGAATTCGGGGATCCGCGTGCCGCCTTGATAGTAGTCGGGCAGGAGACCGGCAAAGCCGAACTGTCCCCGCACTTGGGCCCCGAAGCACGCCCTTGCCGTCAAACACAGCTGGTCGATACCCAACGTCAGGGTGTCGGTGTTGTAGCTCGCGTGTACTCGCCCGAACGGGGCCTGCCAACGCCATCCGAGGTACGCGATTCCGTGCCCCCCGGGGTCGGCGGCGGGCCAGACGTCCCCGGCGACGAACGCATCGATGGCGTGTTCTTCCGCCCGGGCGAGTTCACCGACGGACGAGATGCCGACGAAGGCGAGGGCGGTGAGCGCGGCGTGAACCGACTTGGCCATGGGGTGCGACATACCACGTCCGACCGGGTCGCTATGACCACGGCGATCGGATCGCGGCGCGACGGCGCAACCGAAGGTGATGGCCTGGGACTTGCCTGAAAGCCCGCGTGGGTTCAGGAGAAATGCCATGACCAGCCCAGCCAAGGTGGCCGTCCTGCGGGGCGGACCCAGCGCCGAGCGCGACGTGTCTTTGAGAAGCGGCCAGCAGGTCCTCAACGCGCTGGGCGGCGACGCGCTCGACGTGATCATCGAAGCCGATCATGGCTGGACGGTCGACGGCCGGCGCTTCGATAGCCTCGGGCGGAGCTTCGACGCCGTCCGGGCGATGGCCGACGTCGCGTTTATTGCCCTGCACGGTCCGTTCGGTGAGGACGGAACGGTCCAAGGGCTCCTGGAGGCCCTCGCGTTGCCGTACACCGGCTCGGGGGTCGCCGCCTCCGGCCTGGCCATGGATAAGGTGCGGGCGAAAGCGATCTACCGCGATGCGGGGCTGCCGACGGCGCCCGCAGTGGCGGTGACCGCACGTCGTTTCGTGACCTCGGAGGCGGAGGTCCTGGCGGAGGTGTCGGCGGAGGTCGGTTGGCCCTGCGTGGTCAAGCCCGCCGCCGACGGGTCGAGCTTCGGGGTGTCGTTGACCGATGACGAGGCCGCGACGCGCACCGCGCTCGCCGCGTTGGCCGCCGACGGGCGAACCGCGCTCGTGGAACGTCGGATCCGGGGCACGGAGCTGACGTGCGGGGTTCTCGAGCATGATGATGAGCCGCGGGCGCTGCCGGTCACCGAGATTGCGCCGGCGGCGACCTACGCGTTCTTCGACTACGAGGCCAAATACACGCCGGGGGCCACCGACGAGATCACCCCCGCCCGTATCCCCGACGAGCTTCGAGACCGGGTGCAGCGGTTGGCCGTCCAGGCCCACGACGCCCTCGGGTGCCGGGACATGAGCCGTACGGACTTCATCGTCGAACAGGGCCGACCGTGGCTGCTGGAGACCAACACCATTCCTGGCCTCACGAGCAACTCGCTATTGCCCCAGGCGGCGGCGGCGGCGGGAATGTCGTTCCCTGACCTGGTCCGCCATCTCGTGGCGAGGGCGCGCCGGCGGTCTTGAGGTTTGCCGGTCGGCGCGGGCATAGTCCGCCCTCATGTCCGAACCCCGGCCACTCAAACGACTGCTCGGTCCGACGACGGCGTTCTTGGTCGGACTCGGCGTCGCCGTCGGATCCGGCATCTTTCGCACGCCTTCCCTGACCGCCGCGTCGTTCGGCTCGGCGACGGGCATGATTCTCGCGTGGGTGTTCGGGGGGTTGTTCGTGCTCGCGGCGGGTCTGGTGACCGCCGAGCTCGCGACGCGTTATCCGCGCGCGGGCGGAGAGTATGTCTACCTGCGCGAAGCCTACGGAGAGTTTGTCGCGTTCTTCTTCGGTTGGAGCTACACGTTCTTCATCATCGGAGGCGGCGCGGCCACGATCGGTGCCGCCTGCGGTGAGGTCATGGCCGTTCTCTTGGGATGGGGACCGCAGACCGCGAAGCCGCTGGCGACGGCCACCGTGGCCGCGGTGGTGCTCGTGAACGTCGCCGGCCTGCGGACGGGCGCCTTGTTCCAGAACGGGCTCACGATCGCCAAGCTGACGGCGGTGGTCATCGTGGCTGCGGTCGGCCTGTTCGGCGGCAGCACGGCGGTAGATTGGTCGCGGCCGGTCCTGCCCGCGGGGGGAGGGTGGTTCGCGTTCCTCGCTGCGCTCCCTCCGGTCTTATGGGCCTACGACGGCACCACCGACACCTCCAAGCTCGCCGAGGAGGTGTCAGACGTGCGGCGGGCGCTGCCGAGGGCACTGGTGGGCTCCGCGTTGACCTTGACCATGCTGTACGTCGTGGTCAATCTGGCTTGCCTATCTGTCCTCACCCCCGAAGAAATGGCTCGACACGACTTCGCGCTGAGCGCGGCGATGGGCCGAATCCTTGGCCCCAGCGGCGAGCGGCTGGTCACCGTGGTGTCGCTGATCGTGTTTCTTGGCGCGCTGAGCTCGACCCTGCTCGCGACGGTGCGAGTGACCTTCGCCCTCGGTCGGGACGGCCTCGCCCCGCGGGCGTTCGGTCGGATGTCGTCGGCCCAGTCGCCGGTTGCCGCGTACATCGCGGTCGGCCTGGTCGCGGCGATGTTTACGTGGAACCGAGGGTTCGTACAGATTCTCGATATCTACTTCTTGGCCGCGTCGATCTTGTTCGGGCTCGCGTACGGATCCCTGCTGGTGTTTCGGGCTCGCGACCGCGCGTCAGGTGGGTTTCCGGCGACGGTGTTTCGGTGTCCGGGAGGGCCGATTCTCAGCCTTACGTTGATCGTAATTCAGGCCGCGCTCGGGATCCGGATCATCGTCGGATCCCCGGGCGATAGCCTCCGCACCTTGGGACTGCTCGCGGTCCTAGGCGCGGCGTATCTCGTGGTTCGAAGTCAGCGGCGGTGATCGGTCGCCCCGAAGACGACGGGGCTTAGGGCCTGACGGTCAGTCGAGTTTATCGCTTCAGGTTGACGGTTTCCGCGAGCAGCTCGTCGGCGGTGGTGATCGTTCGCGATTGGGCTTGGTAACCCCGCTGATCCGTAATCAGCTTCACGAACTCTTCGGAAAGGTCGACGTTCGACTGCTCGAGCGCGTTGCCTTGAAGCGTGCCGCGCCCGCCCGCGCCGGCGAAACCGACCACTGCTTCCCCGCTCTCAGGCGTCGGCTCGAACATCGTTCCGCCGGCCCGGGCCAAGCCGGACTCGTTCGCGAAGTCCGCGAGGGCCAGTCGTCCCACCGAGATCTGCTGGCCGTTGTCGTACTTGCCGATGATCGTGCCGTCTTCCGTGACCTGCATGCCGATGTAGTTACCGGCCTGATAGCCGTTCTGGGCCATCGAGTTGACGACGGAGTTGTCTTTGGTCGGCTCGCGGCTGAGCGTGTAGTTCGTCGATTCGGCAAACGAGAACGTGACCTGCTGATTCGGGGCCGCGTCGACGAAGCTCATGGTGTCGAGGGTCACCGTCTCGGTGACCAGATTGCCTCCGCTGTCGAAGCTCAGTGCCCCGCTGGCGATCACCGTCTCGGGGTTGGCCGTGCCGCCGACGACCTCCGAGCTGCTCGCCATCATGTTCCACGACCACTGATCCTGCGCCGTTCGGTTGAAGTACATCGTCACCTGACGCGGGGTGCCCAGGGAGTCATAGATGACCGCGCCTTGCGCGAGCGTCGCCGTATTGCTGGGGTCCGCGGGGTCGAACGGGGTGGGCGTCCCGGTGCCGAGCGGGTAGCCGTCGAAATTGATCTCCATCGCGAAGTCGGTGGTGACGCTGGGTTCGATCGAACGGTCGAGCCGAAGGTCGGCCAGGTTGCTGCTGCTGCTGCCGCCGACGATCGGATAGCCCTGCAGCCGCAAACCGTTCGCGGTCGACAGGTAGCCGTGTCGGTCGAGATTGAAGCGACCGGCGCGAGTGTAGTACGTCCCGTCGACGCCGTTGTGATTGCCGTTGACCACGAAGAAGCCGCGACCGGAGATCGCGATGTCCTCCGGCTTGGGGCTGGGCACGATCGGGCCTTGGTGAAAGAGCTTCTCGATCTGGCTGACTCGCGAACCGCCGCCGAGCTCGCCGACCCCGAGGATGGAGCGAGTGAGAACGTCTTCGAAGACCGCGCGTGAGCCTCGATACCCGATGGTGTTGAGGTTCGCGATGTTGTCGCCGGTGACGCTGATCGACGTTCCGGTTGAGGTCAGGCCCGAGAGCCCGGTGTACATCATTCCTGTGATTCCCATTGTCGTCGCCTCCTGGTTTCGATCGTTATTGTAAGATTTCGAGTACTTCGGCCGGGTCGATGCGAAGTGTGTTGCCCAGCATCAGCTTCGGCGTTCCGCCTTCGAAGGTGACGCCGTCGACCTTGGCCACGGTGTGGACGGAGATGCTGCTCTCGATCGGCGCGCCGCCGTTGTAGCC
>JANQQN010000105.1 GCA_028289325.1 Myxococcota bacterium
AGGTGCGGAAGCGGCGGCGGCGCTGGAACGGGCCGGTGACGCTCAGGCCGCGGAAGCCCTCCTCGACAGCGTAATGCGCGAGGTGCCGTCGGGTAGTCAGCCGTGGCTGCGGGTCGCGCTGGCGAAGGCGGCTTCGCTGGAGCGCGCAGGGCGGGTCGACGCCGCGACCAGCACTCTGCGTCGGATCGCGGAGGCCGTCCCGGGGGCGGCGCTGGTGCGCGAACGGCAGCATCAGCTTTTCTTGCGACATCGGCGGTGGGACGATCTGGCCGAGCTGCTGTTGACCGACGCGCGCTACACCCAACCCATCGATCGGATCCGGAATCGCCTGGCCGCGGCCCGGATTCTGCTGACGCAAGCTCACGTCCCCGACCGCGCGGTGGCCGCGCTTCGATCCGTCCTCCGGATCGTCCAGGGATGGCTCTCGGATCCTCAGCAAGCGATGCCCGATCACGTGGTTCCCGTGCCCGTGACCAGTGGCGCGCCGTCGCTCGAGGTCACGCTCGATTCGCCCCTGCTCGACCTCGCGCGGCTGGCGGCGGAGCTCGGTCAATCAAGGTTGCGAGTCGACGCGCTGCGGCTGCACGCCCAGTCGCTCCCCGCCGGGGCCGCTCAGCAGCGCGCGCTCCTGTTGCTCGCGGCCGCCGAGCGGGAGTCGGGTGACCTGGACGCGGCCGAGTTCACGCTGCGCGGGGCCGTCGATGCGATCCAGGCAGCGTCCGACGTCGGGGAGGTGGATCGGGTCGAGGCAGACCGCGCGCTGGGCCTGTTGTTGCTCGACCGAGGCGCGGCCGAGGACGCCGTCGAGGCGCTGAGCCGGGCCGAGGAGATGCTGCGAGGGCGGGGGCAGGCCGGCGACGTGCCGAGGGCGGAGATCCTGGTCAAGCTCGCGCAGGCGTACCGGAGCGCGGATCGTCCTCGGGATGCGGTCGTGGCTCTGCAGGAGGCTCGACTTCTCGACGACCGAGTATTGCCGCAGGGGCTCCTGGAGGAAGCGGTGGAGGCCGCCGGGCCGTCGGAGGCGCTCGCCGAGCTGCTGCTTAAGCGGGCGGCGGACCGCAGTGACCCCGCGCAACGGGCCTCGATGCTTCGCGACGCGGCTCGAGTTTGGGAGCAGATCGGCCGCAGCGATCGGGCGTTGTTCCCGCTGATGGATGCCTATCGATGCGAGCCGGGCCAACGGGAGGAAGCGGTTCGTCTGCAGGAGCTCCTATACCTCGGGGAGCGCGGGCGCGATCTGGTCGAGCACATCGAGCACCGTCTGCAGTCGGAGCCTCTCGAGGAAACGGAGCGCGTCCGATTGCTGATCGCTCAGGGGCGAGCACTCGACGACCTCGGGGACCGACAGGCCGCGTTGCAGTGCCTTCAAGACGCCTTTCAACGCCAGCCGAGCTCGGTGGATGTTCTGGATGCGCTGGCCGCTCACGCGGCGGCGGTCGGTCGACTCGACGTGCAGGAAGATGCGCTGGCCAGACTGGCGGCCGCGACCACGGATCCGGATCGCGTCCTGCGGGCGTTGATCGACCGGGCCGCGATCCTCGAGCGGATGGACGACGTGTCTCGCGCGAGCGAGGTGCTCGAGGACGCCCTGGAGCGGTCGCTTCGCACGGCCGAGGTTTCGCCGAGGGCGATCATCGACCACCTCGCCCGTCTGTACGCGCGAGAAGGAAACCGGGCCGCCGAGGCCCGTCTTTGGGTGCGGGCGGCGGCGGCGACGGACGGCCCCCAAGCGGCCGCGTACTTGGCGCGGGCGTCGGATCTTCGAAAGAATGTCCTCGCCGACCGGCGCGGCGCACTGGCGGCGATCGAAGCCGCGATCCGCGCTCAGCCGGAGGCGCTGGGACTTCGGTGGTCGGTGATCGAATTGGCCACATCTCTCGGCGACGACGAAAAAGCGCTCGCTCACGCGGAGGCGGCGGCCACGCATGCCGCCGCGGCCGGGCTCGTCGAGGCCCACGTAGCGTTCCTCAAGGTCGTGGCCCGGACGTGCCGTCGGCGAGGGGAGTTCGACGATGAGCTGACGGCCTGGGTGCACGCGATCGGCACCGGAGCCCTCGACGAGGCCTCGCTCGACGAGATGGCGCTGCGGGCGGAGGCGTCCGGGAACCCGGCGTCGAGCGCCGTTCACGGCGCGCTGATGAGCGCCATCGAGGCGATGAGCAGAGGGCGACAGCGCGGATTGTACCGGTGGACGTCGGCTCGACTCCTCGAGGGCCCGCTCGAGCGACCGCAGGACGCGGATAAACAGCGGGCGGCGGCGGCGGACCACGACGGCTATCGGCCCCACGGCGACGCCCACGACCGCCCGCTTGAACGGCCGGATCCTTCGACGCGGGTGCTGCTCGAGCGATCCGCGCGATGGGGCGAGCTTGCCGCCGCCGAATCTGCACGCGCAGCGGGCCAGCCCTCTCGGCCCGAGCGAGCGCAGGTCCTGGTCGCCGCCGGGCAGCGGATCCTCGACGCCGGTCAGCCGGATCTCGCCCGCGCCCGCGCGCTGTTCGACGAGGCGCTGGTGGCGTGTCCGGACTCGGTGGCCGGTTGGGCCGAGCGTGCGCGCGTCGACCTGCGCAACGGCGATGCCGACGGGGCGATCGAGGCCCTTCAGCGACTTCGCGATCTGGGCGGCGCGCCGTGGGCCCCTCCCCAGCTCGAGCTCGCGCTCGCGCGGTCTGCTCTGGCGCGAGGAGACCGGCCGGCGGCCATGGCCGCGTTCGCTCAGGCTCGTCTCGAAGACCCGACCCATCGGGAGCCGGCGGCCGGGCTCGCCGAGCTGGCGCGGCTGCTTCCGGGCCGACCGGGGGCCCGACGGTGGTTCGATGAATACCGCGGGCTGCTGGATGAGACCCTGGACGCCAAAGTGCTGGCCGAACTGTGTTACGCGGACGCGCGCCAGGGGGCGCAGGCGGGGGACTATCCGCGGGCGCTACAGGCGGCGGGGCGCGCGCTCAAACTGCAGCCCTCACACGTCGAGGCCCGCCGGCTGCGGCTGGAAGTCCTCCGGGACCTTGGCGACTCTCCATTCTTGCTCGAAGCGTTGGCCAACGCCGCGATCGAGGCGCCGGAGCCCTCGGACGCGCAGGCGCTGCAACGGCAGGCGTTCGAGCTCGCGAGACGCCTGGGCGATCGACAGCGGGGGTCCGTGCTCGCGGCGGCGCTCGAGGAGCGGGCCGGCGAGGATCCCGACTTGTTGCTGTCGCTGTACGGATTCTATCGAGACCACGGAGATCATGACGGGCTGCTGCGGGTCGCCGATCGTCTCGGGGGAATCGAGGCCCTCGGGCCCTTGCCTCGGGAGCAGCGAGTGGCCCTCGCGTCCGCCTGCTTTTCGGCGTCGCGGCCCACCGACGCGTTTACTCTGCTCGTCGAGGCGCTGCCGCCGAGTTGGATACCAGGCCGCGGGTCGGAAGACGTCGAGGCGTTCATCAGGGATCTCGCGTCGGCGTTCGGGGTCGAGAGTCTGACCTCGCCTGCCGACCAGATCCGACTGCGGGCGGTGCTCGCGGACCTGTCGTCGGAGGCGCTGGCTTCGCCGCCGGTCGTCAAGGCGCTGCAGGCGGTGGTGGTTTGGCAACCGGAAGCGCGGACCGCTCGCCGGCTGTTGGCATCGGCTTATCGTCGAATCGACGCGTCGGATGAACACGCGGTGGAGGTGTATCGGGGGCTGCTCATCGAAGATCCCGGTGATGTGACCAACCTCGAGTCGCTCGTCGATGTATTGCCCGGTCATTCGGGCGTCGGCGCCCGGGCGATCCTCAGCTGGATCGACGACGAACCCGCGGTCCGTCACCCAACCTTGGCCTACCGTCCCCCGGACGCTGCGTTCTTCGCCAAGCTCCGCACCCCGGCGAGCAACGGCCCCTTGGGCACGCTCCTTCGGCTCAGCGCGCCGGCGCTGGCGGGTTTGTTTCCTCCCCCCGAGCGCAGCCCCCGACGACCGGCGCACGAGGATCCGCGGGTCGCCGATGTGGCCGAAGTGGTCAAAGCGGTGATGCAGGTTCCGTTGTCAGTGATGGTCGATGGGGAGGGCGGACGCGCCGTGGAAATCGGCGCTGGCGATCCATGCCAGCTGGTGGTCGGCGAAGCGCTCGCCGAGGACGCGACCCCCGACGAGCTTCGCTTTCACCTCGGGCGGGCCGCGATGCTGGCCGAGCTGGGATTTCTTCTCGTCCGATGCGCGAGCGGATTGGATCGACGGCACTACGTGACGCTGGTCGCAGCGGCGGTGGATCCCCACTACCAAGATGCGCTGCCGCCTTCGTTTCGGCCGGGAATCGATGTGCTTCGGAGTCGCTTGGACCCCTCGGATCGCGCGACCGCGGAGGCGGCAGTGGCGGCGCTCAACTTCGATGATCTGCCGCTGTCGGCCTGGTTGCGAGCCACGGTGCAGACCGCGGATCGCTTCGGGACGCTGGTGGCCGGAGCGCCAGCGGCGGCCCTGCGGGCGCTGCATCGCGCTGAGCCGCGCACGGTCACGGAACCGATGGCCACCCGGGAAGACCGACAGAGAGCCATCAGGCGATGGCGGTCGATGCGTGACCTGGTCGCCTTCATCGTGGGCAGCGAGTACGTGGAATTGATCGACGCTGCGACCGAGGGTCCGCAAACCGGGCGCTTTTGATGGGTTCGCACCCGCGATTCAAAGCGGACCGGGCTTCTCGGGCCCCTGTAGCCGGCGACGCGCAGCTCTGCTAACTCCCAGACTACGGTGGCGTTCCGGGCGGCTCGATGGGCGGTAGCTACCGCGATAGTAGCGCTCGTCGCGGGCCTCGGGGAAGCGTCCGCCGACGCCCAACCCCGCCCGCGGACGGAGACCTTCGATCCGCGCGATCCTATCGACGACGACGATTTTCGCACCGCCGACGACCTCGAAGGTGATCCGTTCGACGACCCACTGACCGACGAAGCCTCCACCGAAGCCGAGCCGGCGCCGCGACGGCGCCCCGCACCCCGGCCTACCGTTGCAAAGCCTCGAAGGGCGGCCCCGGGACCGGCCGTCGCGCCGCGTGACCCCCTTCCACCCGTGTCTCCGGGCGGGGTCCCGCTGCCGGCGCCGGCCCAGCGCGCTCGCCCGCTGTCCCTCAAGCCCCCAGTGAAGCGCCGGGAGGTGGTCACCGAAGATGCGCTGAGGGCCCAGGTCGAGCGAATGGTCGAGGCTTATCGCCTCGGGGATCGCGACCGATTCGTGGTCGAGCGCGACGAGCTGGAGAGCATGCGCGGGCGAGCGGGGGTGGCCAACGTCGTTCTCGCGTCGGCCGCTCTGATCCGACAGTCGCAAGCCGCTTTGTCCGCTCGCACCTACGATCGGGCGCTCGACCTTGCAGCGGCGGCCATCCGTTTGTCTCCGGATCTGGTCGCTGCGCGCTGGATGCAGATCCGCGTCCTGTGGACCCACGATTGGACCAAGCTCCGACAGATCGGCGCTGCTTTCGGCGGGTTGGTTGTCGCCCAGCTGGGCGCGTTCAAAAACCAGGTGGCGCTCCTGACGTCGTGGTCGATCATCTTCGGGCTCGCGGTCCTCATGACCGTCTTCGTTTTCTCGTTGATCCAGCTCGCCAAATACATTCGATACCCTGCCCACGATCTCGCCCAACGCCTCCCCGCGTTCATCGGCGGCGGAGAGATGGTGATCGTGTTGCTCATGATGGTGCTGCTGCCGACGACGTTCGGGTTTGGGCCCGCGGTCTCCGCGCTCATCGCGTTCATCGTGGTTTCGGGCTACCAGCAGGCGTCGGAGCGGGCCCTGAGTCGGCTGATGATGCTGGTATTAGCCGCGCTTCCCATCGGCTTGATCGCGATAGCGCCCTTGATCACCTTTCACGGGTCGCTGGTCGATGACATGGCCACCGCGATCAGCGAGGCGTTTGCCGCCGACGCCGAGCAGCGGTTGCTCGACGTGGCGGCCGGTAAGCGTAACCGGGATCCGACCAGCGCGTTGATCCTGGCTCGCCGAAAACGACTGCGAGGCGACCTGTCGGGCGCTGACCTCGCGTACCAACGGGCGTTGATCATCAAGCCCGGCGACCCCGTCGGGCTGAACAATCGCGGCGTGGTTCAGTTCATGCTCGGCCACCAGGCGGCCGCGGCCTCCCTCTTCGGCAAGGCGGCGGCCCGCGGACGGGCGGAGTCGATCCTCAACCTGGCGATCATTCGGGCCGAGCAAGGGCGATTCGAGGAGGCGACGGAGATGCTCGAGCGCGCCCGCACGATCGACGGCCAGCTCGCCGAGGAGTACGCGAAGCGGGCCGAAAGCGGGGATACCGAGCAGCAGCTGTTCGAGGCGGACATCGAGACCGCGGCGCTGTGGAGTCGCATGTTCGATGTCGACTCCGGCGAGCTGTGGCGCGTGGCCAACGGGCTGTGGTCGCGGGTCGGCGGTCGCACGCCGCTGTGGTCGATCACCGCCCTATCCGTTGTCGCGATGGCCGTCGCCTTCGTGATCGCTCGACGGGACCGCGGCCTTTCCACCGCCTGCCCCAAGTGCGGAACGCCGGCGAACCGCGCGGCGTACGGGACGCTGTGTGAACAGTGCACGTCGGTGTTTCTGACTGCGGTCGCGGTGGAGCCTCGACTCCGCGCCAAAAAAGAGAACGAGGTCCGCGCCTATCAGCGCCGGCGACGATGGACGGAGCGGGTGACGTCATTGGTGGCGGGGGTCGCTCAGCTGGGCTGGGGCCGCCCGGCCGTAGGCGTGGTGTTCTTCTTCTTGCTGTCGGTGGCGCTGCTCGTTTGGTTCTTCGAAGGCAGCGTCATGGTCCACGACTGGCGAGTCGCCCACGATACGACCGCGGGTACGGTCATCGGTGGTGCGGCCCTCGTCGGCGCCGGCATCCTGTGTCTGCTCTCCTTGCGCCAAGTCGAGGAGGAGCGCTGACCATGGCGTTGAAAGGCACGATCCGAGACTTCGGGGTCGCCGACATCTTTCAGCTGGTCAGTCAGCAGGTGAAGACCGGCATCCTGCTTTTCAGCAACGATATCGACTCCGTCAAAGTGTTCTTCCTGGAAGGGGCCGTCGTCCACGCTGAAAGCGCCACGAAAAGCTCAGATCGCATGCTGGGCACTCTTCTCGTTCGGGCCGAGGTCATCAACCAGAGCCAGCTCGATCAAGCGTTGGCCGAACAGCAGCGTACGCTCCAGCGGCTAGCCCAAGTCCTTCTCGACCTTCGATACGTGTCCCAACCCATCGTGAAGGAGTTCGCGACCCTCCAGCTCACGGAGACCGTCTACGCGCTGTTCGAGTGGACCGACGGGACGTATCAGTTCGATGCCGACGACGTGACGCCTTCGCTCGACGGTGTGGAGCCGATCCGGGCCGATAACTTCGTCCTCGACGCGATCCGGCATATCGACGAATGGCCCGGGATCCGAGAGCGGATCCCGTCGTATCAGTGGGTGGTCGAGCAGATTCGCGATCTTCCGGCGCAGAGTCGGACATCCGACGTCGACAGCGCCCACGTCGACTTCGATCTCGAGTCGTCTCGGTTCGGGTCCGAGGAGCGACGGGTGTTCGAACTGATCGGGGGCGGACGCACGGTGCAAAAGCTCATCGATATGAGCCGAATGGGCGAGTTTGAGACCTGCCAGGCGCTCAGCACGCTGATGCAGAACGGCTTCGTTCGGCTCGTAAAGCCGTCGACCGATGCTCACCGGGAAGACGAAGCCGCATTCGGTCCCTGGGGCCGCCATCTCGACTGGCTTCGCGCGACGGGGCGAATCCTCGTTAGCGCGGGGACCGTATTGCTGACCGCCTACCTTTTGGCGTCGACGTCGAGAAACCTCGCCGGTCGAGGCGAGCAGGACCTCGAGTTTCGTCCGGACCCCGTCGCCGATCGGCTCGC
This sequence comes from Myxococcota bacterium, assembly GCA_028289325.1. Classification (GTDB taxonomy): domain Bacteria; phylum Myxococcota; class Kuafuiibacteriia; order Kuafuiibacteriales; family Kuafuiibacteriaceae; genus JANQQN01. The sequence goes on from JANQQN010000105.1 coordinate 7,836, forward strand.
CAACACCCAGATCAAAGTTCTGCGTCGAGCGCTCGAGGTTTATCGCTATCAGACCGGCAGTTATCCGCTGTCGCTCGACGAGCTCGTAGAAGGGGAGTTCGTATCCCCTCGCGACGTTCGATACCCGTTCGATCAACCCTATTTCTATCGGATCAGCGAGGGGGGGGCGGTGGTGCTGCTCCGGCCGGTTCGATGACGACCGGCCGCGTGAGCATAAGCCGCTTCTACGAGCGCCAGTGATCCGATCGCCTCTTCGGCGGGGACGGGGTTCGGTCCTGCGCCCGCGAGGTGCTCAATGAACGCGCGCACGACCGCCGGTATCGTAGGCGTCGCTTCCACCGTAGTCCGGGTTCGAGTACGGCCCTGGGTGAGTACGAGCTCGCGGTCGATGAAGTCCAGCTCCACGCCGCCGTCTTCATAAAAGAGAGCGTAGCGGTGATGTCGTGAGTCGCCGATCTTGCTGACCCGGATGTCGCCGAGGATCCCGTCGTTCTTTCGGGCTAGCCCGCCGGTGACCGACAGCAGCACGACGGCGGCGTCTTCCTGTCGTCGGTAATGCAGCTGCGCCGTCGAACATGAGATCACCGTCGCCCGAGTCGGTCGGATGAGGACACGAACGGCATCGACGGCGTGAATTCCGGTCTGGCTGAGGACCCCACCCCCGGACAGGATCGGGTCGTCTTCCCAGGCCAGGTTCCGCGGCTCGATCCGCTGCTCGAACCCGAAGCCGACCAACGGGCCCCGCTCTTCGCTCTCCTGCCGCGCGGCGGACACCAGGGGATCGAAACGAAGGGTGTGGGCGATGGTCAGCGGTCGCTGGGCTCGCCGGAATGCCGTCGCGATCTCTTCCGCTTCCGCCGTAGTGGGCGCGATGGGTTTCTCCAGGAGCAGAGGCCTCGCCGCCGCCGCGACCCGGGACGCTAGCTCGCGGTGGCGGCCGCACGGGACAGCCATGATCACGGCATCGACCGTGTCATCGGACAGCAGGTCATCGAGGGTAGGGTGGTACTTCGCACCCACCGTTTCCGCGATGTCGCGCCCTGCCTCGGGATCGCGACGCCAGACGGCGGTGACCGTCGCCCCCGGTATGTCCCCGCGATGCAGGTGGTGAGCGTACCGAAGCCCGTGACGGCCGACGCCGGCGATGCCAAATCGGATCACCGGGGCCTCTCAGGGCGAGCGTAGGGGCCGCTTTGCCCCAGCTCCGGTCTGAACATAGGGCTACTCTGGCAGAATCCACCCGCTACCGGTACTGTCGTTGGCCGTGAGCTCCACGCGGATGGCCGTAACCATTGCGGCGCCCATTTTGCTCGGCATCCTGCTTGGCCTCTGCCTCAGGCCCATGGCCGAGAGCTTGGCCGTCCGGCCGATGTCGATGAGCCCATTCCATCCTCACGACACGAGCCGGGTGATCGTCGAAGAGGTCAACGGCGAGGTCTGGGCCCAGTGGGGCGCGCCAGGATGGCGTCAGGTTCGGGTGGGCGACGAAGTTCGTCGTCCGCTGTCGCTGCGGACGGTGGGCATCGACGGGTTCGTTCGGGTGGGGGTGAAGGGCGCCAAGCTGTCGATGGGCAACGACGCTGTGGTTCACGTGGGGGCCGCGGGTGTCGGTCTTGGGGTCCAGGTCGAGGCCGGGTTGATGCTGGCGTACCGAAGCAAGCAGGCGGTCCGGGCGTTGGTCCCCAAACACGAGGTCGAGGTCCAGGGACCGAGCTTCGGAATCTGGGCCCTTCCGGACCGGGTCAACGTTGCGGTGATCGACGGCGATGCGGAGATTCGCTCCCGAGATGCCGATCCCGAGAAGGTGCTCGCGGGCCGCGAGGTCACCATACGCCGAGGTCGCCTCGATGCATCCAATATGGCGGACACCCTATCCATCGAGCTGATCACCAAGCGCCGGGTGGGGCGCCGGTCCCGCATCGCGGCCCGCACCGCCGCCAACGCGGTGGTCTTCGCGTATGACGGCGACGGCTTCGAGGAGATCGAGTTGACCCGCGGCGGTACGTTCGCGGTTCAAGTGCCCGGTGAGCTGCCCGAGCCCGGAACGCTGGTCGCGTTGGATGCGGCCGGACGGTGGGCGGAGCTCGACCGCCCGTCGCGTCGACTCGAGCAGGTCCTGGCCGATCTGAAGTCGGGCAAGCCGCGAGCGACCCACGCCATCCCTGCGGACGATGGCGCCGAAGGCGTGAGGAGCGCGGCGTCCGCGCGCCGACGCCGTCGGGCGCGTCGGCGCGCCCGGGCGCGGACGGAGGAGGCCGCATCGACGACGGCGATCGAGGGCGAGCGACGCCGGTCGGGCCGGGAGGCACCCGACCTGCTCGAAGACGAGCGCACGGGCCCCCGGCGACGGCGCGGGCCCGAACGGCCCACCCGCAAGCCTCCCCCGCTGCCCGATACCGACGACGAGGACGCCGACGAAGAGGCCTTGTAGCCGCCGCCGCTCAACCCCGAGCGGTACCGATCGACGGCGCCCGTACCGTCGTCGGCCATTTGTCGGCCGGGGCTTCGAATGCGTGGACACGGGCCGAGGTCCTTCGTAAACGGGGGACGTGACGACTCCGGAACCGGCGGACTTGTCTCAAGCGCAAGAAGAAATCACCCGCCTGATCACCGAGAACGAGGAGCTGCGCACCGAGCTGATGCGTCGTCGCGCGCGCCCTCGGACTCGATCGATCGAGGCGCTCAAGTTCAGCGGCTCGTTTCTGCTGCCGATGCTGGACCGACAGCACGTGTTCCGCACGTTCATCGCCTTCTTCGACGAGGCGTCGGCGTACACGCTCGGCAAGGAAGAGTGGCCGCCGCGGGAGCGGGTGTTGGAGCGGGCGCGAGACTTCGGGCTGGCGATCCTCCGCTTCTTCGTCAAGCGAAGGATCGCGATCCTGATGTTCAGCCTATTGGCGTTTCTGGTTCCGCTGGTCCAGGTGTGGCTGGTGTTCCAGCAGAACGCGATCATCGAGAACCAGAACAAGTACTTCAACATTCAGGTCTACGACATCGTCGCGCAGTCGCTCACCGGCGGGGATACGACCGCGAAGCAGATCACGTCCGCGCTCCTGGCGCGGGAGGATTTCGGGCTGATCAACGGGATCATCGCGTCGGTGTTCGAAGCGGACACCGGCGGCGCGTTCACCGAACAGGACGCGGCCGGTGGTCGACCGCTGTTCCTCGAGGAGACCGCGGCCCGCGGCCACCTGGTCTCCGCCTTCAGCCAAGCGATCGAGGCCAACGCCGAGGAGAGCAGCCGGGAGGTGTTGTTCGATAAGATCGAGACGACGTTCGGGCTGGTCGCCAACGACGCCACGGCTCGGGTGCCCCAGTTGCTTCGCATTCAGCGCGACGCCGCCCTTCGTGACCCGACGGTCGGTCAAGAGTGCTTCCGTTACCTGTTCAGCCTCAGCTCGTTGTTTCGACGGACCTACACGCTGAGTTTGACCGTCGATAAAGAAGACGTGTTCTTCAAGGGCGTGGCGCCGATCGTCGAGCGGATGTCCAAAGTGCGGTTGACGGGAACCGACGAGGTGTTCGTGCCCGTCTTCGTGTCCGCGTTTCACGAGCTGCTGTTCGAGATCGCGCAGAAGCCCAAATTCGGTCAGCCGGTTCGGGAGGTCGACGCGACCGCCGTGGAGCGTCTTCTCAAGCAGGGATTCCAGATCTTGGTCGACCGCAGCAAAGCGGCGGGCGCCGAGGTTGACCAAGCCCAGCTCAAGCAACTTCTGGAGGTTCCGTGATCCGTACTCTGTTCGCAGCTGTGATGCTGACCGTGGTCGCTTGCGGCGGCAAAGGTGGTCGAGGGCCAGCGACGGCGGTCGACGGCGTCGCCACGAGCACAGCCAGCGAATCGCCGGCCTGGGTCCGAGGCGAGATGCCCGAGCCGTACGACGTCTCCACCCACATCATGGTGGTGGGCCGGGGCGCGACCTATGCCGCGGCGGTGGCCGACGCGCGGGACAGTATGGCTGGCGCGGTGTTGGGCCCGGAGACGGTGCGTCCCTTCGCCGCGATCCCCGACGGTCTACAGGACTTCGCGTTTGCGCCGGCGACCGAACGATTCGAAGACGCCGACGGTACGACCCACGTCCGGTTGATCGCCCAGCGGGTCTTCGTCATGGATCGCCTTCGGGCCTGGGAAGCGCTGACCGGGGTCGGGGCGCTATCGGACAAGATTCCGGAAGCGTTTCGCGTCGGCGGTGAGCCAGTGACCAACCCCTCCGAACATCTTGTGGCCCTGGCCACGACGTTGGCCTATCAACGCGCGTCGGCGTTCGTCTGCGAGCGCAGCATGGTGGTGACCACTTCCACATGCACACCGGCCAACCTGGGGGCGATCCGGAGTGCGGTCAGCGCCTTCGGACAATCGTTGAAGGTCAAGCCGTGGTTCGACGGTGGCGTGCCCTACCGGCCGGGCCTTGGCGCTCAGGCGCCGGTCGCGGTCGAAGTGCAGTGGACCCCGCCCCAAGGCGCCCCCGCTGTACTCAGTGGCGTTCCGGTGGTCTTCGAGGCGCCGACCGAGGCCGCCACCGAGGGGACGGACGATCGGGGCCGGGCCCGTTGGTCGCCGAGCGCGGGCGATCCCGCGGTGCCGGTC
>JANQQN010000109.1 GCA_028289325.1 Myxococcota bacterium
GCCGAGGCCACGAGTCGATGGCCCACAGCGCGCCCACCAGCGCCGAGCACACGGCGGTGATCATCGGGCCGTAGACGAACCCGGCGGGCCGGTACGTCACCCGGACATGAGAGGGTCCTGCGGGCACGGGCACGCCGAGAAGAATGCCGTCCACGTCGAACGTCGGCGTGTCTCGCCCGTCCACCTGTGCTCGCCATCCGGGACCGCTGCGGCCGGTCAGCACGAGGAGACCCGACGCGTCGGCTTCGATCTGCGCCGTGACCGCGTCCGGGACGCTTCGCACCACGGCGACTGTCGCCGTGGCCACGTCGGCTTGGCGCAGCGGCGCGAGGTGGGTCTGGTGGTCGACGAAGTCCTTTTTCAGCACCACCGCCGTGTCGAAGGGCTCGGTCGCGGATCGAGCGACGAGCTTGGCCATGGTCTCGGTCACGACGACCCGCCCTGCGAACGACACCTCGGGCCGGTGAGCGACGACCTCGTGGACCAAGATCGGGTCGCCGCCTTGCACCGCGCCTCGACCGACGTATCGAACCCCGACCTGTTCTGGAATTCCGCGCTCCCACAGAAGATGGGTTACGCCCAGGCGACCCATTGCGTGTACTCGCTGGCGGGCGCGGGTCTTCAAGAGCTCGGCGCGCAGCGTTCTCCAGCGACCTTGCCGGGTGCTCGTCAAGTCCGGGTCGAAGACGTACCGGAAGCCGAGGTTCGCGCCGATGCCGGCGACCAATCGCTCAAAGGTGAACTGCGTGGTCGTGCGGAGGGTGCCTGACGACGGCAGCTTCAGCGGCTCGTGTAGGTACACCACCGGATGGCCCTCAGCCCGCACGTGGGCTGCCGCCTCGGGTGGATCGTACAGGGAGCCGTCCATGACCGAAAAGTCGTTTCGAAGGGTCAACGAAAGGTCGGTCGCCACGATCGCGAGCACGATGAAGGACATCGGTCCCACCGGGAGCTCGGTCTTCCCTCGAATGTAAACTATTAACACGATCGGAGCCCCGGCGAGCAGGCTTTGTGATAGGGCGCCGATGAAATAGGGGCGGGCCATCGCGTAGCTGTGTCCTGGCGTCATAGGCCCTTCGAGCCAGCTGTCGCCGCCGAGCAGGAGCGCCGACACAATCGCGAACGCGACGGCCGCCGCGGTGGTAACGCGCAGAGCCACCGTGGCGGACACCGCTCGCCGAAGCTGATCGAGGGCCAAGCCAGCTGCGATGGCGGTGGCGATCGCAAATCCGTATAGGAACTTCACCGGATACCGGCTGCTGTCCAGGCCGGGGACGAGCTCGACCAGCCATCCGTGCAACGGGGTGTGGGTTCCAAGCGCGGCGAGCAAGAAGAAGAGGGCGGTCGCGACCCAACGGCGCCCCGGTCGGTCGGCGAGCGACAGGACGATGAGAGGGAAGACGGCCGCGCCCACGTAGATGTTCGTCAGGTAACGGCTGCCGCCGGTCGAATAGAACGTGGGGCCGTCGTAGTACTCGCCGTTGGCTCCGGCCAGGAACAACTCGAAGAGCCCCATTGGATGCAGCGAGTAGGCGGCGAGGTATGCGTAGTCGAAGCCTGCGCCGCGGAGACTGCCGCGCAGCACGTCGAGCAGCGGCAGGATGGCTACCGCAGCGACCCCCGCGGCCAGGACCGCGCCCGCGGTGAGACCGACTGCGGCCCGGACCAGGCTGGGCCGTGGGCGCCGTATGAACGCAGCTGCGGCGACAATAAATAGAACGATGTCGCACACCAAAAAGGCCGGGTCGGTTCCGTAGACGTGCAGGGCGAGGGCTCCCGCCAATAGCGCAACGCCGCCCATTGACGGCGATCGCATCACCCCGATCGCGGCGCTCAGCGCGAGGGGGCCGAAGACTGCTGACGACAACAACGGCACCAGGCTGTTCATGGACACGATCGTTCCGGACAACGCATAGACGACCGCACACATCGTAGCCGCCGCGGGTGATTGCCCGAGAGTTCGGCCCAGAACGTAAGCCGACAACGAAGCGAGGGGCAGGTGAGCGGCGATGAAGAGGTCGTAGAGCTGATGAAAGTCCCCCGGCAAGGCGAAGATCCACAGCAGAGGCGAATAAGCCATCGAGCCGGGGACCGCGGCCAGCGGTTCTCCGCCGCCCCAGCTCGCGTTCCACAACCCCCACTCTCCGTCGGCATAGGCGTCGACCAGCAGCTTGAGCAGCGGACGAAAAGCTGCAGTATGGTCTCGAAAGTAGAGGATGTCGTCGCCGCCGACGGCAGGCCACACGGTGATGCCGACGGCGGTGATCGTCAGGATCAGGAGGCCCAGTCGCATGAGGGGGTCTCCCTCGAGGGTGACGTCCTTGGGCGGCATGCGGGTGGTCCATACCACCGCACGCCGTCGGTCGCACCTTGGTCGCCGGCTCGTGCCTCGATCACGAGAGTTGGGTGCGCCGCGCGGCGCGGCCGCCTTACGAGTTCTTGTTCGCGACCTCGAACCGGGCCTCCTGAACCTTGAGCACGGCTTCTACCCGATCGAGTGCGGATTTCACTTAGGTCGAGATTCGATCCGCCCCTTCGACGCGCGCCGTTCGCGCGTGCGCGACGCAGATGTGCTCGACCGTGCGGCAGCGCGTGTGAGCGACTGCTCCCATGCGCGAACCTCCGAGGCGGCTCCCGGTCGGCGCTCGAGAACGGCGCCGAGCGTCGGGTGTAAGCCGAGCCGCGCCCCGAACGGCGCGGTTAGCCAGTTCAGCCTATCGTCGACAGCGTTTGGCTCGCTCGATGGAAGGCGAGCACGGACACGAAGTTAAGGTTCTCGTTGTCGGGTACAAAGCGCACGCCCTTCGGCACCATGAAGTCAAGTCGGCCGCGAATCGCTCGGCGAAGACCTCCGACTCCGTTCGTTCCGGCGCCCATGGGAGTTGGGCAAAGCGTGCGGCGTGGCGCGACGTGCCGTAGAGTCTGGCGTGAGCAAAGGTCGGGGCGAGGCCTTCGGCCGGGAAGGGCGATACCTGCAATGGTCCAGGCACGAGGATCATCCGTGTCGGCGCGGCGATGAATGCCGTGCATGCGGTAGGCGTTCTTGTCGATACAAATGATGCCGCGACCTTCAAACGGTGGCCCGCCAGGCTCTACCGGGGCCGTGGTTGTAAAAAGCAAACTCGTAGCCGCTGCCGCGTGGCCTACAAGACTCCACGTTGAAGGGTGCATTCGATATCGACAGCTCCCTCGGCGTTGAGTATCGAATAGAGTACTTGGGCCCCCTTGATCATGTTCTTTCCGGCTAAACGCCGTGAGCCATCGGCCCCGATGTCAATCCACTCGCCTTGACCGTTTCCCATGCTTACAAACTGAGTAAAGCTATCATCGGTCGTTGGCACCGGTTTCCCGGGAAGATAGCTCCGCTGCTGAGCATCTTGGGGACGAATCTCTTGCTATCTCATACGCTCATGGGAACGGATCATTCAAGGAGCCGTCATGGCCCGACCCCGTTGCTTACGGCGGCCTTGAAAGCGTCCGCCGGACATGACCCGCGAGAACGAGCTGGTGCCGACAAAGCTCGTAGATGTTGCCTTTGCTGGCGGCGAATGCGTTCAACATCGCGCGAAACGCTGGATCAAGCGACATCGCCTTCAGATCGAACGATTGGATGGACGACAACTGACCCTTTCCTACCCTCACCTTAAGCACTACTTTGGAGTAAAGGGATTGTGAGTTGAGGCTTTGTGCGTCGCGCAACGACCGCCAGATCTCTCGGTTGACCTGTGCTTGTTCGTCGTACGCAATCAGCGCCTTCCGCAAACCTTGGTCTCGCAGCAGACTCAGATCGCCCGTCGAGATAAGCTCGACGAACGTCGCTGAGCGGCCCGCTGGAAGGTCTCCCGCCGTCATTCGAATAACCGTGATGTCGAAGCCGTCTGGCGCTTGGTTCGGTGTGGACAGTGCTTTCGTGACCGCGTCTATTGCGGCGATGCTGTCGCGATAGACATCGAGGCAGTTCTCCAGGTGAGTTTCAATCGATTCGAAGTCAACGGCGAGCCGGCCTAAGTAAGCTCTCTCCTTCCGTTGATCGGTGCGCCGTTTGCTCCACTCCTGCGCCTGCAGGCCCAAAAAAACGCCGATCACCACGATCATCAGCTCCAGCCCAACCGCGGGCCAGTTTTGTTTCCCAACGTTGCTGATTATTCGTCGCAGCAGCACTGGCCTAAAATCCTGCCAGCAGCAAGCCTAGCACGGAGACATGCTTTTCCGGTGACAACATCCGCCAACACGTGCACCACCACACTCACCAGGACCTCATTCTAGGCGATCCATATCGGCCTATTCGGCTTTCCACGCCGAAGGCCCAATGGCGAACTGGTCGAAACGAGCCTCGAATCCCCCGTCAGGCATCGGTGAGCACGCGTAGATTCCAACTCGACGGGTGGCGCTCGCTGGACGATGCAGCCTTGCGATGCGCTGCTGTCTCCATACCTCTCCATCCCTAGACCACTCGATCAGGTAGTCATCGCCCTTGGCGCTCACGCGGTACCAAGCGGAATCAGGCATGGGTTCGAGGTCCACGGTGGCCCAATCCGAGTATCCCGCGTTCGTGACCACCGACCCTATACGGCCGTGCATTGGGGTTTCGAACTCGCAGGAGCATTTGAGCCAGTGCCCTTCGTCATAGCGGACGACGAGGCCGGCCTGGTCGAAGCGAGAGCGAGGGGCAAGGGATGCGCGGACGACCACCGCAACGTTTCCATCGACCTCGGTCACTAAACAGTGGGCGTTGTCCCTCCGAAACCCATAGTGGGTTCGCTGCCACCAATCGGTGTCCGGCTCGACGGACAGAACGATCGCCTCGCCATCGACCCTGTAGCGGGGTTGGTCGATCCACTGAAATCCCGCGGCCAAGCGGCCATCGACAGTCATGCGCATGCATACGTTGTGGCCGATCGGCAGACCGCTTGTACAGCTTCGGCGGGATTGCGCTCCCAGCGTCCGATCGTCAGAAGCGCATCCCGGGGACCAGAGCTTGACGTACGCGAAGATAAGGCCAAACCCGTTAAGAGGTATTCGCCCGCTGCGGCGACTGGCGTTGTGCCTATCGCAGTTGACTAACCAACCCCAGCCCCCGAGCTATCTCCGAAGCGACCACCAGGTGTTCTCCGTCGAGAAAGTGAATCGACAGATCGACCTCTCCTGCATACCCAGCGTACGCCTTGAGCATTTCGCCGATGGCAGTCAGCGGCGATAGTCGCCAACCCCCCTGTAGCACCGCCGTGGCCAGCGTCGGTACTGCGGCCTTACGAGCGACCTCAAGCGAGGCGAGCAGGCTTTGCCGAACAAGCTGCGCTCGATCGACATCTCTGCCGTCGGTTAGATGGTGTAGCATCGATACGATGACCACTAGCTTAAATGGACCGCTGTCGAGCTCGACAGGCGCGGCGCACCCCAGCTGGAGGGGCAGGAAGACCTGCGAGTCGACCTCTTCGAGGAAGTCTGTTTCCGGAAAGTGATACGCGAACTGGCGCCCGATGTTCCCCAGCGTCGAATCGACCGAGTTGCCGTACGGACGCGCCAGCCCGTCTATGGTCACGATGAGTCCGTCGGCCTCCGCATCGAGCACGCTACCGGATTTCAGCAGAAGCTTGGGCATCTGCCAATGCTACATCATGCCCACACCTCGTAGAAGCTGACTATTCGCCGTTTCGGAGCCTCTGGTCTGATGTTCCGGCGTATCTCAGGCTCGCTGGTTTACTAACTAAATTGGGAATGCATGCCTGAGGCAGAAAGAGTCATATATCGCGATCGAGCTCCCGGTGTATCAGGTCTGATAGTTGGGCGGCGACCTCCGGTTCTCTCAGCATCTTGTGGTCCCAAGGGACGGCGATGGTGCGGATCGGATGCGGGGTCAGGGTCTTCCAACCCACCGCGATGTTGCCCCTCAGCTTAGAGTAGAACAGGCAGATGGGGACGGGATGAGGGGTGGGGCAGTAGCGTCTGACGGCGCGAGAGTAGTGGTCGTGCGAGTAGGCCCGAATGTGTCTTGAGGTCGTCGGGCCGAAGATGCCCGTCGGTAGCGTCCATTTGCGAGCTGCGTTCGGCACATCGGACCGTATCCACTCCCAGGCATGAGATGCGACCTTGCGGACGAGGGTCGTCGACTCGCTCGCGCTGCGTAGGACCGACGTCAGCTGGGACCGGGTACGTGGAAGTTCCATCCGAAGCTGCGTCAGGCGCGGTAGGTTGTAGAGCATCGAGTCGAGCACAATGAGCCTTTCGACTTCCACTCCTGCCGCTCGCGCTCGCCGGGCCGTTTCGAAGGCCAGAACGCCTCCAAGTGAGTAGCCGCAGAGGATGATCGGGCCTTTCGTCAGCTCGGCGATGGCGTCTGCGTAGCGCTGTGCCATGGTCTCCACGCACGGGTCTGGTTCACCGCCGTCGTGCTCTACGGCATGCACGCACCAAACGGGTCTCGCTCCGAGGAGTCCGCGCACCAGCGGCAGCTGTGCGGAGAGTCCAGCGTAGCCGTGGAGGAAGAACAACGGGTTGCCTCGACCGCTGGCCGACATCTGGATGAGGCAGCTATGCGACGGGGCGGGGGTGCGACGTTCGAGGTGGGCGGCGAGCGATGAGGCTGAGGGGTGGGCATACAGCGTGTTGAGCGAGACTCTGCGTCCCAGCTGAGACTCAATGGAGGACAACAGGGCCACGGACCGCATCGAGTCGCCGCCATGCTCGAAGAAGTCGTCCCCTGGCTCCAGTGTCTGCACCCGAAGCGCTTGCGCCATCAGGTGGCATAGCTGGCTCTCGAGCTGGGCATCCGACTGCATCGGCGACGTCTCGACGGTTCGCGCGTCGGCCATTAGCACACGCCGGGCCACGTCCGTCAGAATGTCGCGCTGAATCTTCCCGGCTGCGGAACGCGGGATCTCGTCGCGACGGACGAAGCGGTGGGGGAGGGCAGCATTGTGGAGCATGGCGGCCAGGTGAGTACGCAGTGTCTTGACGTCGCACGTCGCCGACGCCCGATAAAACGCGACCAGTCGAGTTTCCTCGTCGTCGACAACGGCGACCGTCGCGGCATCCTCGACGCCCGGATGGCGGACGAGACAGTGGTCGACCTCTTCGAGTTCCACGCGATGCCCGCGGACCTTGACCTGGTAGTCCATCCGGCCCACGAAGACCAGTTCACCGTCGTCCTGGAAGTAACCTAGGTCGCCGGTCAAATAGAGGCGTGCGTCTGGTTCTTTCGCAAAGGGGTCGGCGACAAATTTAGTTTGGGTGGCTCCGGGATCGTTCATATAGCCCCGGCCCACGCCGATCCCTCCAATGGCGATCTGCCCGACCACCCCGTCGGGGAGAGAGCGGAGGCGGGAATCGACAACGTAGACCTGGGTGTGGGGTAGCGGGCGTCCAATGGGTAAATCCCCGTTCGGCATTTCGGCCTCGGGCGCCAACGCGAACAGCGTGGTGACGCAAGCCGCTTCGCTTGGGCCGTAGGCGTTGATCCACAGCTTGTCGCGCCCAGCGCCGTTCCGCCAAGCTCGAAGCGCTTCAGGATCCGTCCGCTCCATGCTGCACACCACGGCGCGCAGGGATTCGGGGGTGACGTCCGTTGACTCGGGGTGGGTTTGGACGTGCTGCGCCCATTTTCGCCATAGGGAGCTGGGAAGGCCAAGAACTGAGATGTTCCGTTCACGAAGCTTGCGATCGAATGCGCCGAGTCCGTGGTCGAGCAGATTGGGCTCGATATGAAGAGCGGCCCCGAAACATAGGTAGAGCATCACCTCCAGGACGAACGTGTCGCTTCCTACCGACGCGCCCTGATATCGAACGTCTCCCGGTCTTGGCTGCAAGACGTCGGCGTAGCCGGCGAGCATGTTGGCCAGAGATCGGTGCTCGACCATGACGAGGCGTGGGGTGCCCGTCGTACCGGATGTGGCCACGAGGTACGCCAGGTCGCCACCTTTTGGGGGCTCGATTCTCTCGGTCATTGCTCGGCCGAGGGCGCCGTCGGATGACACTTCGATCAAATGGAGTTCGGATGTACCAGGTTCACTGCGCGTCGTATTACGCGACGTCGCGACGAATCGACTCCCGGCTTTTCGGATTCGGTCGAGAATCTGAGCCCAAGATTGGTCATCGCGAACCACGAAGAAAGCGCCGCCGGCGATGTGAGCACCAAACATCGCGATAACCGTCTCCGCACATCGGCCGAGAGGGATCGACACCACTTCTCGCTGCCGCATGCCCGCTGCGCGGAGGGTCTTCGCAAAGTCGTTTGCTCGCGCCCAGACTTCCCGGAAGGTCCATTCGCGCTCGGCGGTGGTGATCGCCACCGCGTCCGGGTACGACTGGACAACGCGGTGCAGGTACTCGACGGCAGTTTGCGACTCGTCCTTTCGCGGTGGGGTGTCCTTGTCGGGCGCCGACCGGAACGGCGCCAACGACAAGTCCCCGACCAGGCGATCGATATCCGTCAGAAGCAAACGCAGCGCTCGCTGCAGCCAGTCGCCGATGCGCTGGGTGGCGTCGAGCGAGTAGCGATCGGAGAGCGCGACCACGGTGGCTTTTATGGTGGGCTCGACCGATACGATGACGGAAAGGGGTATGTCGGTCTTTGCGTGAAGTTGAACGGGCCCCGCGCACAGAGTACCGAACGCCGCCGCGATTTCGTGCGCCGGTGGACGACGAGTGACGTTGATCAGCGTCTCAAAGAGTGGCGCTTCATCTTCGATCGAATCGAGGGCGGCTTGCAGCTCTGGCGCCGGACATCTTTCGAACTCGCGTAGGTTGGCCGACGCCGCGGCCACCTCTTTGAGCCACCGGTGAACCGGCTGGTCATGGGGAATCCGAAGCTGAAGAGGGACAACGTTCGAGTACGGCCCGAGGGCTGTCCGTAGCCCATCCCTTGCTCGACCCCGGCAGTGCCGCGTAACGCCGAAACGAACCACCTCTCGGTCCGCCGCGCGCCCGAGCACGAGCGCCCACGCGGCTTCCATCAGGGCCGCGACGCGAAGGGGCGAAGACGGGGCGCGACCCTGAGGGGCGTCATCGAAGACTTCCTGGAGGTTTAGTTCTACGCGATGAGGTGCCCTGTGGCCCGGCGGAGAAGGAGCATGCCCCGCGAGCCCGACGGCGGGATCCGTTGCCGGTGCGCCCTCGTTCGCCCGACGCAGAAAATGGGCCTTCGCATCGCTCCAATCAGTGTCGGCGATCAGGCGTGCTGTATCCGCGAACGGCGGAGGCTTGAGCTTCAAACGTCCGTTGTGAAGGTGGCTCACCATCAAGTCGATGAGGGGGCGAAGCGAATTGCCGTCGAGAACGGCGTGATGATACGTCAAACACCAAACGGGGTCTTGGCCCGGCGGAGGCTCGAACCAGATGCAGCGACACAGAGCCACAGGCTCTGCGCCGGTAAATCGGAAGCCACGTTTCCGATCGACGAGACAAAGATCCTTAACCCGTTCTTCGAACTGGGATGCAGGGTGCTGGCGCAACGAGACGACGTTCCATAGTGGAGGATCCGAGCAAGGAGCGACGACGGCGCCATCGTCGTTGAAGCGTAAACGCAGGATCTCGTGCTCGGCGACGACCGCTGTCCAAGCCGCTTTCCAGCTGGCTTGCGCCCGATCAGAGCTCGGATCGAATGCCGATGCGACCAGGGGTACGACGAGCTGAATCGCGTACGGAGGGTCGTGAGGCGTACGAAGTGTTGCCCGGAGCATGGCTGTTTGTGCGGGCGAAAGCAGCACCGAATCATTCATCGCGACGAAAGATAGCTTGTTACTGTCGCGTCGGAAGTATCACCGGGCCTATATGGACTATCGGAACATCTTTGATGACCGCGGACACTTATACAACGAGGCCAACTCGATCGCGCCCAGAGCACGAATCGACGAAACGTCGTGCCTTCTCGATTGGCTCAAGCCCTCGCCGGGCGAGACGATCGTCGTCACCGCGGCTGGAGGTGGCTACGACGCTATGGCCATCGCTGAGTATCTCGCGCCCCATCGAGCCGACATTATCTGTGTGGAGCCATCCCGACGGTTCTCGCGCGAGATTCCGTCGTCATTTCGCGTGTTCAACGACCCGCTGGATCGGATCTCGCTGCCGGATGAGTGCGCCGACGCGGTCGTCAACCTGGCCGCGCTCCACCACTGTCAGCCATTCGACGCGTTACTGGACGAGTGGGGACGGCTGTTGCGGCCTGGGGGCAGTATTGTGATCGGGGACGTAGAGGCCGGATCCGCCAACGGCGAATTCCTCAATCGTTTCGTCGACCAAATGACGCCCGGCGGTCACGACGGCACCTTCCTTGTCCCGGGGGTCATCGGGGCATATTTTGCGTCGCGGGGCTATGTCGAGGTGAAAGAACGCCTCGAAGCGTACCAATGGTACTTCGAGGATCGGGAGTCTCTGCGGGCCTTCGCTTCGCGGATCTTCGGCATGTCCAAGGCTTCGCCGGAGGAGGTCGAATCTGGCCTTGAGCGTTACTTGGGTATCGTCGAGCCGGGCGCCAAAGCTCCGGTGGCGATTCCTTGGTCCTTGCGCTTCGCTCGGGCGACAAAACCCCGTAAGTCCGGGCCAGGGTACTCATTGCCGATAGCTGTGGATAGGGAGGCGCACCAGAAACGAAAGAGTATCCGCCAGGGACCGGCGTAGCATAGATAATATCGTTGGCCGCCATAGTTGATTTCATCGATGGCGCCGTGGCGGGATGACGATACGTCTCGGACTACGAATCTCTTCTCGTTCGGAGGTTCCGCATCGCGGGCAGCCTTGGCTTTGACGGTGCGTGGGTAGGGTGTTGTTCCTCTTCAGGGTGTTGGCGTGGAAGAGGCATCGGTGTCGAGCCGATGGTCGGGGGCAGAGGGCAGGCGCCCTTGGGTGATCCCACCGGTGTTTCGATCGTATCTCGGGACGAGGGTAGCCCGTCTGAAGATCTTGGGCTGCATGGCCTCGCGGTTCGCGTGACCAGGTTAGCGCGAGCAAACCAGATGGCCGAGTTCGCATACGCAAGCCGCTGAAGCCAACGCAACCTACTTAGCTCGGCACATCCGGCGAAGAATTCGTCGCTGGGAGCGGTAAGGGTCTTTAGCTGGGCGACGACGTCAGGATGCTCGGTGTGCGCGGCGAAGATAAGGGCGGTATGGGCCTCGAATGCTTTGAGCAGAGCCGGGTTATAGGAAGCGACTCGCATCGACACTCGGATCGACAAGTGCATCCGCTGCAGGCGTCGTTCGAGATCTTGATGACGGATGGAAGCGTCGTCGCTCGTTCCCACATCGGGAGCATAGCTTCGGAGCGGACTTGGCAATACGGATCGATGGGGAAAAGGACGCGCAGGAGACGGGCGTGGCGACTGATAATTTGCGCAATAAACGGTGCTTCAGTCGGAGGTATATTACAGAAGAGCGCGGTTGCGAGGGTCGTGCCGTCGCTGGTTTCGATTATGCGTAGTAGCGCGATTCATCAGCACAACGTCGCGGCGAATGCGGTCCGGTCGTCGACGGATGGAGGCCCGAAGGCCAGCCCGTTACGACCCTACGGCGTCTTCGTAGGTCCGACGGAACCCAAGCTGACGGTAGTGGCGTCATGGAACGGATCCGTTCGCCAGGGAGGGTAGTGGTGGTCGTGCGACTGCCTTGCTGGCGGCGCCGAGCGCATCACCTCTCCCTCTGTCTCTCGACGCCCGGCTCCACCGGCCGGGTCCGCCCGCTTCGATGACCGATCCGGCCCCCTCGAACCTCTGCACCTTTCGACGGGATTCGAGTGGCGCTAGCCTCACCCCATCGACCTCGAGCAGATCCAAGACCTGGCCCCCGACCAGTCGTCGCTGACCGCGGCGAGCAAGTTGCTCAAGCCGGGCAAGTGGCCGGTCGTGGCTCGCGACGCGGCGCTGTGCTTCATCTGGGGGGAGTGCCAGGGCTCGGGCTCCACTCCGTACCGCGTCTGTGCGGACCTGCGCGACATGGCGTGCAAGTGCACCTGTCCCAGTCGCAAGTTTCCCTGCAAACACGGGCTGGCGCTGCTGTGGCGGTACGTCGAGACCAAGGACGCGTTCGTCGAAACCGAACGCCCCGTTTGGGTGGACGAGTGGGCCAATCGCCGGCGTCGGCCGAAGGCGGACGCCGAGGGCGACGAGCCGGAGAAGAAGAGACCCAAGAAGGACATCCGGCGCGCTGGGGCGGCGCCTCAGGAAGCCGCTGCAGACCCGGCCAAAGCGGAGCGGGCCCGCAAGGCCGCCGCCAAGCGCGCGGCGGCCAGAGAGGCCAGCGTAGCGGCCGGCCTGGACGAGCTCGAGCAGTGGATCGCGGACGAAGTGGCCGAGGGGTTCGGTACCTTCTCCCACCGCACGGACCGATGCC
>JANQQN010000115.1 GCA_028289325.1 Myxococcota bacterium
GGACCCAGTATCGGCCCCCGGCGACCGAAGGAACCGATAGGCGGTCGAGAAGCACCCCGAGACCCAAACGCTCCGGATCTTCATCGGTGCTCAGCGAGGTCAGCGACGCCCCAGGAGGCAGGCCGGCCGCCACCACCCGCACGTCGCGAATGGCCGCGGCGCCCACGGACGCCCCGAGCCGCAGGCTCAGCGTCTGGGCTGCGGTCGCGGTAGGGACGACCTCGAAGGTGAAGATCCCCGCGCCCCCATCGTCCGGCGGCCCGAACACCTGATGTCCGAAGCGGTCGATGACCCGACCGTCGAGACGCACCTCGACCTCGACGATCGACTCGTCGGCCCCGGTCAGCACCCCGCTCAGGAAGATCAGGCGAGGCTCGGGATCCGACGCCAGGGTGACCGATGCTACCTCGACCGGCGCCACGCTTTCGGCCTCCAGGGACGGCCAGGACCACGATCGAGTCCACTCCGTCGGGGAGCTGGGCGCGATCACGGCCAGGGTGACCTCCGCGGGAACCCGTCCTCCAGGGTCCGGCTCGACGGTCAGCGCTCCGGTCGCGACCGAGATCCCTTGCGCCGTGCGGCCGGTCAGCCGGAGCGTGACCGGAACCGAAGTCGACCCCGCGGGGATGTCGAGCGCGAAAGACACGGTTCGATCCCCGGGAGGGCCCACGTGTGGCAAGACGGATTGCGTCACCGGACCGCCCCACGGCACCTCGGCCTCGAGGGCCGTGACGGGCAGGTGACTGCCGAACCGGACCGCGAGGTCGATCCCGGGGCTGCGCTCGCCGACGCCGCCGTCCGAGCACCCCGAGACGACCGCGAACCCCATGAGAGCTACCGACCATCGCATCGCGAGCCGCATTGTACGTAAGGGAGCGCGCTTGCGGTAAGCCGTCGGCGGTGTTTCAACCGAATCAGCCGGCGTGGAACTCGTCCGCAAAGTCACGGGGTGGGTGTCCGACCTCACTCGCGCCGAGCTGAGGCGCGTATTGCCGATCGCCAGCGCGTATGGCCTGGTTCTCGCTTCTCTGTATCTGCTGAAGCCCGCGCGCAACGCCCTGTTCCTCAGCCACATGGGCGTCGGTCAGCTTCCTTACGTACTGCTCCTGGTCGCTGTGGCTGGGGCGGCGACGGCGGTCGCCTACGGTCGATTCGCGCGGGCGATGCGGACGGATCGCCTGATCCGTCTCACCTTCGTGAT
This sequence comes from Myxococcota bacterium, assembly GCA_028289325.1. GTDB lineage: Bacteria > Myxococcota > Kuafuiibacteriia > Kuafuiibacteriales > Kuafuiibacteriaceae > JANQQN01. The sequence goes on from JANQQN010000115.1 coordinate 1,202, forward strand.
CCTGATGCTGATGCTGGTCGGCTTCCGGCTCCTGCTGCCCCTAGGATGGGGATGGGTCTATTACGTCTTCTTCATCTGGGTCGCGCTGTACGGCGTCTTGACCACCTCCCTGATCTGGCTGCTCGCCAATGCCGTGTTCACGACCCGGGAAGCGCGTCGGGTCTTCGGTTTCATCGGCACGGGAGGCATCGCCGGCGCGATCCTCGGCGGCTTCTTCACCGGCTGGGTGGTCGACGTGGTGGGCACCGAGAACCTCCTGCTCGCGTGCATCATCTTCCTGGCCGGAAGCCTCGCCCTGCTGCGGCTAACCCCCGCCGCGGGTGCTGCGGCCGAGGAACGCCGGCCTCGACGGTGGGCGGCCGCCGAAGACGGCGTCCTGCTCAAAGACATCCTCGGCGCCGACTTGCTGCGGACCCTCGCCCTGATGACCGGGCTGGTGGCCGCGATCGCGGTCATCGTCGACATCCAGTTCAACGAAATGGTCGACCAGAACTTCCCTGACCAAGACGCTAAGACCGCGTTCTTCGGCAGCTTCTTCGCCTACCTGTCGGGGCTGAGCTTCATCATCCAGCTGTTCTTGACCCCGGTTTTGCTCCGGACGGCGGGGGCGGGGTTCACCATCATGATCCTCCCGGTGGCGATGGGCGTCGGCTCGGCGGCGATGCTGCTCGTGCCGGGGCTGATGTCCGCGGTGCTGGCCAAAGGCGCGGACGGCGGCTTTCGGCACTCCGTTCACAAGGCCGCGAGCGAGGTCATCTTCCTGCCCGTCCCTGCCGCGAGCAAGAAGACCGCGAAGCTCTTCTTGGATACCGCGGTCGACTCATCGGCGACCGGGGTCGGCGCGCTGGTGGTCGTCGCGCTCACCGGCCCCCTCGGCCTGGGCTACAGCTCCGTTTCGCTGGTCGCGGTCGCGCTCGTGGCGGCCACGCTGGCCATCGCGCCGAAGATGCGCAACGCGTACATCGATGCGTTCCGCCGCGCCCTCGAGGGACGGGCGATCGACGTGTCGGCCCTGACCACCAACCTTTCCGAAGCCGCGATTCTGAAGGCCATCCTGCCCGCCCTTTCCGGCGACAACCCCCGACAGGTCCTCTACGCCCTCGATCTGCTCAAGTCTGCCCGTTCGCCGGCGATCGTCGACGCGGTGACGCCGCTGCTGACCCACGGCTCGGCGGAGGTTCGGCGGCGAGCGCTGGAGGTGCTGCAGGCCCAGGGCGCAGGGCTCGACGTGCGAAAGCTAACCCCGATGCTCGAAGACGAGGACGAAGGTGTTCGTCGGGAGGCGATGCACGCCCTGACCCTCGCCGACGACGTCCATCGTGACGCTCTGCTGACCGAGGCGCTGGACAGCGGCGACATCGACCGCCAGACGGCAGCCTTGGGCTGCATCGCCCGTTCCGGCGACGACGGCACCCTCCGCCTGCTCACCCCGGGTCGGGTGGTCGCGCTCGTCGAGAACGCGCCTGCGTCGGCGACCGGGCTGAGGCGGGAGCTCCTGGCCGCCCTGTGTGCCCACCCCGATCCCGACATCGCGCCCGAACTTCTCGCCGATCTCGATCGAGCGCCGATCCCGATCCAGCAGGCGGCGATCGAAGGCATGGGCCGCAGTCGGAATCCGCGCCACATCGACTTTCTGCTCTCGAAGCTCACCGACAGCCGGCTTCGACGCGACGCCCGGCGAAGCCTCGCCCTGTATGGCGATCCGATCGTCGCCGCCACCCTGCAGGAGATCGACCAAGCCGGCCACGGTCCGCGCCTTCGGCAGGCCCTGGCCCGGGTCCTCGAAGACGTCGGCACACAGGCCGCGACCGATGCCCTCATGGCCCATCTGACCGCCGCCGACCCTGCGCTGCGTCGCGTGGTCCTCCGGTCGCTGTCCCGGCTACGGCAATCCAAGTCGGATCTCATCTTCTCCCGGGATGCGGTTCGGCGCGCCCTCCAGGCCGACGTCGAGCGGTTCTTCGATCTGGCCCGGGTTCTCAGGGCCCTGGGCGCCAAACCGGGGGCGACGGCGCCCCAGACCTTGACGGGGGCCGAGCGAGCGACCGGCGACCCGGCGTCTTCCGCTGACGTGCAGACCCGCGACCCGGGGCTCGCACTGCTGCGCCGAGCGGCGGCCGAGAAGCAGTCGCAGCTGCTCGAGGATATATTCTTGCTCCTCGGACTTCGGCATCCGGCGGCGGATATCTCCGCCGCCTACCAAGGCATTCTCAGTCCGCGAAAACCGATTCGGGCCAGCGCCCTCGAGTTTCTGGACAACGTGCTCGCCGCCCCCGTTCGGCCGTTGGTGTTGCCGATGCTCGATCCGCCGGCGGAAGGCATCTGTGCGCTGGGCGCATCGACGTTTCCCAAGCCCCTCGACAGCCGCCGCGACGCGCTGGTGTACCTGCTGCGCACCCCAGACCCCTGGCTGCGGGCGTGCGCGGTGTACTGTGTGAACGGCGAGGATCCCGATCCCGTCCCTGACCTGGTCCGAGCTGCGGTGTCCGACCCCGACCCGATCGTGCGCGAAACCGCAGAGACTGCTATGTCCACCCGGGTCCGTGCTGACGGTCATCGATAAGGTCATCTTCCTGCAGAACGTCGACGTCTTCTCGGAGGTGACCACCGAGCAGCTCGCGTACCTCGCCGCGATCGCCGATGAGGTGCCGGTCGCGTCGGACGAAGCCATCTATGAGGAAGATGACCCATCCGACGCGATGTATCTGGTCTTGAGCGGACGGGTCCGGCTGCATCGGGGCCCGACCGAGGTCACCACCGCCGGCCCGAGAGAGGCGTTCGGCACCTGGGCGCTGTTCGACGACGAACCTCGGGTCACCGCGGCCACCGCGGCCGAAGACAGCGAGCTGCTTCGCATCGATAAGGACGATTTCATCGAAGTCCTCGCGGATAACGTCCTCGTCACCCAAGGGGTCATGAAGGCCATCGTCCGTAGATTGCGTGCGCTCGGTCGCACGGTCCGCTCGGGTATAACCCGGGGGCGCGAGTGAACTGACCCCACGACCGCGCTAACAGGTGGCGCGAGGTGCCGTCGCGGAGTAATGGCTAGCGGGGGAGCGTGAACGTCGCATGGCAGATTCGACAGGAGGCGGAGAGACGATCGTCATCGTCGACGACGAGGAGATGGTGCTCACCAGCCTGAATGCCTACCTCTCGCTCGAAACCGACTACCGAGTGGTCACTTTCACGTCGGCCAAAGCCGCGCTCGGGTTCATCGGCGACGAGAAGGTGGACATCGTCATCTCCGATTATCTGATGCCGGAGATGGACGGCATCACCTTCCTGGCCCAGGTTCGCGATCTTCAGCCCGAAGCCCCGCGCATCATCCTCACCGGCTACGCGGATAAGGAGAACGCGATCAAGGGCATCAACGAGGTCGGTCTATATCAGTACCTCGAGAAGCCGTGGGACAACGACGACCTCCGCCTGATCATCCGTAACGGGCTGGAGAAGCGACAGCTCGTCTCGAAGCTTCAGAACAAGATCAGCGAAATCAACAAGGCCTACGCGGACCTTCAGTCGATTCAGCAGGAGATCCTCAAGACGTTCGTTTGAGCGGGGCGCCGCCGTGCGTCCGGATTTCGACGTCGACGCCGGTCTCCGCGATGGCCTCCACGTGGCGCTCGAGGTCGACGAGAGACATCGGGTGCGCATCGGACCACGCCTTGGCGAAGGTTACGGTCAGCCCTCCGTTCTTCGATATCTTTAAGACCGGAACCGGAACCTGATCGTCGGCGCGGCTTCGACACAGCGCCACCGCGAGTCGAAACAGGACCGCGAGGCGCACCGTTTCGTCGCGGGCCCGGCCGAGGTCATCAAAGATCGATGGCTTCATCCGTCGACGATGAGCGCGAATGATGGCGGCCAGGACCGCCTGTGTGGTCCGAGAGAAGCCCGCCATGTCCGCGTTGGCGACCACGTACGCAGAGTGTTTGTGATAGCCGGTGTACGAGATCGACAGACCGATCTCATGCAGGTCCGCGGCCCACTCGAGAAGCGGGCGCGCCGGCGGATCGTCGAGACCCCAGGCCCGCCGGATCTGATTCCACATGATCACCGCCAGTCCCCGGATGCGCGCCGACTGCCGCGTGTCGACGTTGTAGCGGCGCTGGAACCACCCGATGGTGCGGTCGCGGACGTCGTCGTGGTGGATTCGACCGACGAGGTCGTACAGCGCTCCTTCCCGCAGGGCACCCGGCGAGGCGGCCATCTCCTCGATCTCGAAGGCCTCGAACACCGCGTTGAGGATGGCCACCCCGCCCGCGATCACCGGCCGGCGGTCGTCCTGGAGACCATCGAGGGTCAGGTCGTCGATGCGTCCGGCCTTGATGAGCGCCGCGGTGACCCGGCGCAGGCCGTCATGGGTGATCCGCCCGGGTTCGCTCCACCCGTTGGCGGCGACGATCTTACGGATCGCGTGCACGGTTCCGGAGCACCCGACGGCGACGTCCCAGCCCAGCTCCTTGTACGCGAGCACCATCGGCTGCAGCTCGAGCATGGCCGCGATCTCCGCCTGTTCGAACGCGTCTTCGGTCAGCGCCCCGTCCTCGAAATAGGCCATCGAGAACTCGACGCAGCCCATGAACAAGCTGTCCGCCTTTTTCATCGTGTCGTTACAGCCCACGATGCACTCGGTGCTGCCGCCGCCGATGTCGATGACCAGACGCTGCAGGTCGGGCTCGGGCATCGTCTGCGACACCCCGAGGTAGATGAGACGCGCCTCTTCGAGACCCGCGATGATCTCCACCGGATGGCCGAGCGCAAGTCGGGCTTCGTACAGGAACGCGTCGCTGTCCTTCATCTTGCGGAGGGTGTTGGTGCCCACCACCCGCACGCGCCCCGGCGGCATACCCCGCAACCGCTCCCCGAAGCGCTGCAAACAGTCGAGCGCGCGCTGGTGGGCTTCTTCGGTCAGACGCCGCTTGTCGTCGAGCCCAGCGCCCAACCGGACCCGCTCCCGCATCTTGTCGACGACGGTAAGCGTGCCTCGCTCCAGCCGGCCAACAATCATGTGGAAGCTATTCGAGCCAAGGTCGATCGCCGCGACCATCTCCGATGGATTCTCGACCGGGCTCGCCACACCTCGCTTTTAGCCACCTTAGAGCGGACCAGCAAAGAGGTTCGTCGGCCCCTCGGGCCCAGCCCTGACTCATAAACGAGCCTCGGCCTGAGACCTGGTCGCCGGTGGCGAATATGACCTCATGCGCCATTGACCCTGTATTACCCGGGCGGTTTCCGCTAGGTGTTCGCCCGTGAAGGACTCGCGAGCCCTGGCGGGCGTGACGTTAGCAACAGTGGTGGTCGCTCTACCGAGTCTGGCCGCGGGGCAGGTCGCCGTCCTGGTCGATGGACCGTCGGACCTCGCCAACCAGAGGGTCAAAACCCTCGCTCGGGAGGTCAGCCTCCTCACTCGAGACGACCCGAGCCCGATCTCGCTGCCGCTCGTCCCGACCCACGTCGGTGATTTTACGCTCCCGAAGGTTCGGGCCGAGCTGAAGCGAGCCCTCGCCGACCGCTCCGTCAAAGCCATCGTCGGCCTCGGCCTGCTGGCGGGAGTGGCCGTGGGCGAGATGTCGAAACCCCCCAAAAAGCCGATCATCCTGCCCTACGCGGCGCCGCGGGTTCAGCGCCTGCCCATCGGGAACAACCGGACCGGGGTTCGCAACCTCGCTTACATCACCGGCCTCATCGACTTCGAAAGCGACCTCAAGCGGTTCCGGGAGGTCATCCGCGACCGCAAGGTTGCTTTCGTCATCGATGAATTCGTATGGCGAACGTTCCTAGCCCTCAAGCCCCCGGACATGGTGGCGCCAGGTGAGGGTAGAGAAGACGTCGTCGCCGTTCCCACCCCGCCCGACGCCGATGGCGCCCTCGCGGCCCTGCCTGCCGACGTCGAGGCGGTCTACCTATTTCCCCACTTCCGCATGTCCTTCGGCGACCGCGCTCGACTCATTCAGTCTCTCAACGACCGCAAAATCCCGTCGTTCGTCGGCGAGCCCCGCTGGGTGGACGAAGGGGCGTTCGTCACCCTCACCCCCGCCGACCTGGAGACCGAACGGTTCCGAAGGGTCGCGCTGTACCTGCGTGATGCGCTGTCCGGCGAGTCGCTCGCGAGCCTTCCCACGGCCTTCGCGCGGCGTACCGAGCTGGTGATCAACATGGGCACCGCGCGCAAGATCGGCGTGTTTCCGCGCTTCGAGCTGATGACCGAAGCTCGGCTGGTCGGTGAGGACCAAAAGAAGACCGGCCCTACGCTGACTCTGCGGCAAGCGATCGACGAGGGCCTGAAGCGCAACCCGGCCCTGCAGGCGCTGCGCGAGCAGGTCGGGGCGTCGCGGGCCGAACTGCGAGAGAGCCGCGGCAACCTGCTGCCCCAGCTGGGAGCGACAGGTTCGTTCGATTGGATCGACCCCGACGTCACGTCGCCGCTCTTCAACGCGGAACGAACCATCTCCTGGAGCGCGTCGGCGCAGCAGGTCCTGTACTCCCCGCTCGCGTTCAACGCTTACTTTGCCCAGGAAGACATCGTCCGGTCCGTCGAGGAGCAACTGCGAGCCGGCCGGCTCGACCTCGTCCTCGAGCTCATCGATTCCTACCTCGGCGTCCTGCGAACGGAAGCCGTCGAGCGGCTCAACCGACAGAACCTCAAGCGGGTTCGAACGAATCGGGCCTTGGCCGAACTTCGGGTCGAGATCGGCACCTCGGGTCGGCAGGACATTGCGCGGTGGGACATCGAACTGGCCGAGGGCCGAGCGGACACCATCCAGGCCAGCGCGACCCGCAACCAGGCGGAGATCGATCTCAACCGGATCCTCGCCGAGCCGTTGGAGCGCGTGTTCTCGACCGTCGACCCCGAAAAAGGCAGCGACGCCCTTCTGATCGAGCCCCGCGCCCGCCGTTACGTAAGTGACATCGCTTCGTTCAAGACTTTTCGAGCGTTCATGGCGCAAGAAGCGTTGCGGCTGTCTCCCGAGCTGAAGCAGCTCGACGCCCAGATCGAGGCCCAACAGAACCTCATCGACGGCTTCGTGACCGACCTCTTCATCCCGACGTTGTCCACCAACTTCGGATTCACCCACGTCCTGAACCGCACCGGCTCGGGCTCGGAAGACATCGAAGCGGGCATGGGAATCCCGGCCCGAGACGACTTCACGTGGCAGTGGAACGTTGGCCTCTCCTTTACCTTCTTCGACGACACCCGGTACGGCGCGATCAACCGACTCCGGCGCACCCGCGCCCAGCTCGAGTCCCAGCGGCAAGATGTCGCCAACCGGGTCGAGCAAGGCATCCGTAGCGCGCTGCACCAGGTCGGCGCTTCGGGGGCGGCGGTGACCCTGCGCCGAGACGCGGTCGACGCGGCCCTCGTCAATCTCGACGCGGTGACCAGCGCCTATCGCCAAGGCACGGTCACCATCATCACCCTCATCGACGCCCAGAACCAGGCGCTCAGCGCCGAGATCAACGCAGCCAATGCGCTGTATCAGTACCTTTCCGACTTTGCCGCCGCAGAGCGAGCGAGCGGCCGATTCCTCATCCTGGAGCCGCCGGAGGCCCGAGACGACTTCTTCCGGCGCCTCGACGCGTTCGCGGCCCAGCCGCCGTCAAACCCATAGGAGATGCGACGATGACTCCCACCCCGAAGCCATTTCTTTGTTCGACATGCGCCGTCCTCGCAGCGACCGCGGGCGCTCTTGTCGGCTGTCAAGAAGCGCCGAAAGACCCCGCGCCGCTCGTGCGGTCGGTCCGATACGTAGTGGTTCAGAAGACCGAAGAAACCGGCGCCCGCACGTTCAGCGGCGCTCTTCAGGCCGGCAACCAGAGCCAGCTGTCGTTCCAGGTCTCCGGCCGCATCCGTTCTTTGCCCGTGAAGACCGGTCGGCGAGTCACCAAAGGCCAGCTGATCGCCTCCCTCGACCCGACCGACTTCGAGCTTCAGCTGCGGGAGGCGAAGGCCAATCTTGCCCAAGCCCGAGCCCAGGCCAATAACGCCGACGCCAACTACCAGCGGGTCCGGCGGCTGTACGAGACCCGCAATACCTCCCGCCAGGAGCTCGACGCCGCCCGCACCAGCCGGGACACCGCCCGCTCGGCTCAGGTCGCAGCTCAGGAGACCGTGCAGCGCATCAAGCGGCAGCTCGAGTACACCACCCTCGAAGCCCCGGCCGCGGGCCGGGTCAACGACGTCATGGCCGAGGTCAACGAGGTCGTGACCGCAGGCAAGCCGGTGGTCGTCCTTCAGGCCGGCCAGGAGCTGGAAGCGACGATCGACGTTCCCGAGTCGTTCGTTCGGCTCACTTCCATCGGAGACAAGGCGAGAGTCATGATCGGCGCGTTGAACAGCGCCGTCGAGGGTGTGGTGCAGGAAATCGGCGTTTCGCAAGGCGGCACGGGCGTGTTCCCGGTGACGATCAAGCTCGACGTCGACCCCGCCAACGCGCGCCCGGGAATGGTGGCGGAAGTCACCCTAACGCCGAAGAAGGACCTGACCCCGGTCACCGACGGCTTCAAGGTTCCATTGACCGCGATCGGCGAAGACCGAGACGGCCGATTCGTGTTCCGGGTCGAAGGTGAGCCCGGCGGTGAAGGAAAGGTGGTCCGGCAAGCGATCGAAACCGGTCGCCTGACCGCGAACGGGATCTACGTGACGGAAGGGATCTCGGAAGGCCAACGGATCGTCACCGCCGGGGTGAGTCGAATTCAAGACGGGTTGACGGTTCGGGTCCCTGAGAGCGAATCGCGGGGAGAAGCGCTTTGACCTTCACCGAAGGCGCGCTGCGCAGCAACCGAATCACCATCGCGGTCCTGGTCATCCTGCTGTGGGCCGGGGTGTCCGCTTATCAGGGCCTTCCGCAGCAGATGGACCCAGGGTTCACCATCCGGGTCGCGCAGGTCGTCACCCGCTTTCCCGGCGCGAGCCCCGAGCGGGTCGAGCAGCTGGTCAGCGACCCCATCGAGCAGGCCATCCAGGCCATGCCCGAGCTCGACTACGTGTCGAGCACCAGCCGCACCGGCGTGTCGATCGTCGTCGCCGCCATCCGCGAAGAGTTCAAGGAGGTTCGCCCGATCTTCGATTCGCTGCGCCGTAAGGTCAACGCGGTGGAGCTGCCGGCGGGGGTGAAGCCGCCGGAGATCAACGACGAGCTCGGCGACATCTATCCGATCATCTTCACCCTGAGCGTCGACGGCTACTCCGACCGGGAAGTCAAAGACATCGCGAAGACCATCCGCGACCAGCTCCTGCAGGTCGACGGGGTCGGCAAGGTCGACATGCTGGGCGAGCAGGAAGAACGGGTGTTCGTGGAGTACAACGACGCGCGTTTGTCCCAGCTCGGCCTGTCGCCGTTCGACATCCAACGAAGCCTGCAGGCCCGGAACATCATCCTCCCCGGCGGACAGGTGGACATCGGCCCTGAGTCGCTGGTGCTGGAGCCCAGCGGAAATTTCGACTCGATAGAGGACATCCGACGCACCATCCTCCGCATGCCCGACGGCAAGCTGACTTACCTCGACGACCTCGCCACCGTGCGCCGTGGCTACGTCGACCCGCCGAAAGGCATCGTGACCTCGAACGGGTACCGGGCCATCGCTTTGGCCATCAACATGAGCGACGGCTACAACCTCGTCGACCTCGGCGCCCGCATGCGCGTGTTCTTCGACGGACTGCTGCGTTATTACCCCCACGGCATCGACTTCGAGCTCGCGTATTTTCAGCCGAAGAACGTCGAAGACAAGGTCGACGACTTCATCTCCAACGTGCTCCAGGCGGTGGTCATCGTCCTCGCGGTGATGCTCGTGACCCTCGGCCTCCGAACCGGGCTCATCGTCAGCGCTCTGATCCCATCGGCGATGATCATCACCATCTTCGTCATCAGTCTGATCGGAGAGACGATCAATCAGATGAGCTTGGCCGCCCTCATCATCGCGTTGGGGCTATTGGTCGACAACGCGATCGTGGTGTCGGAGTCGATCATGGTGAGCATGAGTCGAGGCACCCCGGTGGTCAAAGCGGCGATCGAGAGCTGTCGAGAGCTGCAGGTTCCGCTGTTGATCTCGTCCTTGACCACCGCGTCCGCGTTCTTGCCCATCTATCTTGCGGAGTCCGCAGTCGGCGAGTACACGGCCGCCCTGTTCACCGTCGTCTCGACCACCCTGCTCGTGTCTTGGCTGTTGGCCCTGACGATGACCCCCCTGCTCTGCCAGTACTTCATGAAGGTCAAGCCAGCGTCCGACGCCGAAAAAGAAAACGAATTCAGCGGGTTCTTCTATGGCGCCTACCGCGGCACGCTTCGCTTCGTTCTGCGCAACCGCATCTTCTCCGTGCTGTTCGCCGCCGCTCTGTTCTTCGGGTCGCAGCCTCTGTGGGGCCTGGTGCCCAACATCTTCTTCCCCGCTCAAGAGTCCCCGTTCTTCATGGCGGCGTTCAACCTGCCGCCGGGGACGAGCATGGACGCGACGTTGGAGATGTCCCGCCGGGTCGATCGATACATCTCGGACGAGCTGAAGGTCGGACCGGACCGAGAAGAGGGCATCATCTCGTGGACCACGTTCCTCGGCGAGACGCCCCCGGCGTTCACGCTGGGCTATTCCCCGTCACCGTCCTTGGGCGGCTACTGCGAGCTGATGGTCAACGTGACCTCGGTGCCCGCGGCCCGAGAAATGATGGACCGCCTCCGTCGGTTCGCGCTGGCGGATGTACCCGACGTCAAGACCCATATCCGAATGCTGTCCGCCGGCCCTCCCGTCGACAAGCCGGTCCAGGTCCGAGTCTCGGGCACGAACATGGAGACGATCTACGGCATCGTCGACAAAGTGCAGGACCGATTGCGATCGATGAAAGGTGTTCGCAACGTCGCTGACGACTGGGGCGCGCGCACGAAGAAGCTCGAGGTGGAGGTCGACAACGAGCGAGCTCTGCGGTCGGGCTTGTCGCACCAAGACGTCGCCAACAGCGTGCAGACCTTCGTGAGCGGATTGACCACCACTCACTTCCGAGAGGGGGATGAGAGCATCCCGGTGGTCATGCGTTCGGTCTCCGAGGAGCGACGTAACCTCGAGCGCATTCGTACGCTGTCGGTCTATGCCCGGCAGGGTCCCCGTCCGCTGTCCCAGGTCGCCAACCTCAGCCTGAGCGTGGAGCCGGCGTCGGTCCTTCGGCGCGGGCGCAGCCGAACGGTGACCGTCGAGGCCGAGGTCTCCGAAGGCACGACGGCGGCGGAGGTGTTCGTCGCCCTCCGCCCGTGGCTCGAGGAACAGGAGAAGACGTGGCCTATCGGTCACCGCTGGGAGTACGGCGGGGAGTTTGAAAGCAGCCAGAAGGCCAACGAGAGCATCAACGTGAAACTGCCCATCGCGGGCATGGCCATCCTGCTGCTGTTGATCTGGCAGTTCAACTCGATCCGCAAGACGATCATCGTCCTGTCCTCGATCGTGCTCGCCCTGGTCGGGGTGGTCGTGGGGTTGGTCGCGTTCAAGAGCACGTTCGGGTTCATGACCCTGCTCGGCGTCATCTCGCTCGCGGGTATCGTCATCAACAACGCCATCGTTCTTCTCGACCGAATACGAATCGAGATCGAAGACAACGGGATGGCCCCCAAAGACGCCGTCATCTACGCGGCGCAGCAGCGGTTGCGGCCGATCCTCCTCACCACCGCCACGACCATCGCGTCGTTGATCCCGCTGTATCTCACGGGTGGACTCATGTGGCAGCCGATGGCCGTCGCCATCATGTCGGGCCTCTTGTTTTCCACCATGCTCACGCTGCTGTTCGTTCCTCTGCTGTATTCGATGTTCTTTCGGGTGGAACGACCGTGACAATCGGGCCGGCGGTGAGAGATTTCGCCGCCGGCCTCCCGGTCACGCTCGAAGCGCAAAGGCCAAGAATACGGCCGTCTCCGCGCTAACCGTTTTCGCGGAGCGAGCCACGTGTAACGAGCAGAATCAGCCCCGTCGACATTCTTGCGACGAAGCCGCGGCGTAACACCTTCTTGCTAAGGAAGCGGTGCAGTCGAATGACGACTCGAGATTCGGGGAGTACAAGCGGCCCATGACCACTGGGCTGACGCTATACGCGTGGAGCACCCCGAACGGGCAGAAGCCGCTCATCATGCTCGAGGAGCTGGAGCTCCCCTACCATCTCGTCGGCGTCGACCTGGGTCGTGGTCACCAGTTGACGTCACGTTACCTTGACATCAATCCCCGTGGCAAGATCCCTGCGCTCGTCGATGCCCGTGCGAACGAGGCGGTCACCGTCACCGAATCCGGCGCCATCCTCATGTACCTCGCGGAGCTGGAAGGGCGGTTCCTGCCCACGCACGGCGCGGCCCGGGCGGGCGTGCTGCAGTGGCTGATGTTTCAGATGAGCACCGTCGGTCCGATGCTCGGTCAGGCCAACCACTTCCGAAAGTCGGCGCCACAGCCCCTTCCCTACGCCATCGAGCGCTACATGAACGAGGCTCGCCAGATCTACAGCCTGGTCAACCGCCAGCTCTCGGACCGCGAGTTCGTCGCCGGCGACTACTCCATCGCGGACATGGCGCTGTTTCCGTGGCTCACCTCGCCGGCGTGGTTTGGCCTGCGCGCGAGCGACTTTCCTCACGTATCTCGCTGGTGCCGAGCGATGAGCGATCGGCCGGCGGTGCGGACGGCCCTGGGAACGTGCTTCGTTACCGAGAACTGGGAAGAACCTTCGATCGCGGTCTGACCGAAGCGCGCTGGTCACTCAACGCGCAACCGGGTCGTCGTCAACCGGCGCGCTGATGGACGGCGCGCCTTCGGCCTCCGATTCGGAGACAGGAACGATGCGGCGCAAAGACCACTCTCCGACCGCGACCACCGCCAGCCCGCTCGCGACCGCAGACCATACGCCCGCGATGTAGACGTGAACGGTGACCCCGATCGCCGCCGCCAGCGCCCACGTCAGCGCTCGCCGAGCCATCCGCCGTCGACGGGGCGCCGCCTGTCGTCGCGCCGCGCCGCGCAGCCACGGGTCGCGGGCGTCGTCCCGGGTCGGTTGGGCGATCGGCCAGTCGACCGGAGCCGGGGTCCCCGTCCGCCGGGGGAGCGGGGTGAGGGGCGTCAGGATCGCCACCGCGCGACGGCCGGCGGTGAGCAGCCCCGGCGACGACGCCGGCCGCACGATGGGGCTTCGAGTGTCGACGATGAACCGCGCGATGTCGCCCCACATGGCTTCGAAGCGGGGACGATCAAACCCGCTCGCCGACGCCAGCCAGTCATAGTGCGGCGGCTCGCCGTGGGGATCGCTGAAGTAACCCACGACGTCGAGGTGATCGGCGATGGTGGCGTGGACCAGCTCTCCCCACACCTGAGACCGGGTAGGGACCATTCCGTCGCTCGCATCCCAGGTGGGCACCACCCCGTACGCGGCCCCCAGCATCCCGTCCTGGCCGGGGGACCGCACCTCGCGGCGCCGAGCGGGGGTCCCTCGGCACAGACGATAGACCGCGGTGTACAGGGCGTGGGTCGCTTGTGCGTATGGATCCAGACCCGCCTTGATCGCGGTACCCACCCCCGGCGGACGCCCCCACGTCACCGCGCAGCCGTAGCGGACCCCGGGCCGGTCGGGGGTCGATGCGTTGAAGACCTCGAGGCTCTCTGGCGTCAGCTGGGCCAGCAGGCCTTGGTCTGTCCTGATCTTGTTCAGGAAGCCTTCGATCTGCTCCTGACGCTCGGGCGAGAAGTCGGCCAGCAGCTGGTCGTGCAGCCGAGCCATCGCGCTGGGGTTGGGTCGCCGGCCGGCGCGAAACCGGTCGAGCATCCCCGCCAGCCGAAGGAGCGCATAGACGGGCACCCGACCCCGGCGGAGGATCGCGATGGACGTCAACGAGAAGAGCTGGAGCAGGCTTTGGCCCATTCGGCCCCCAAAAACGGTGGCCAGCGGCGTCCCCCGATGCGGAGAGGCGACCGAAATCACCGAGCGAACCTTCGACGCCACGGACTCGACGTCGACCGTCGTCGGCAAGGTCACCACCGGCGTCACCAGCAGCCGCGCATCGATGCCTCCGGTGGAGTGACCAACGATGTGAAAACGGTCGGCGCCCTGACCCGCGAGGTGCGCGGCGTGTTCGGCCACCCGGGCGGCCCGATACGGCAACGAAGCGGTCGGATCGGTCGACACGACCGACACCTCGAATCGAACGTCGTGGTCTCTCGCCGCTCGCTGGAGCTCCGACTCGACGTGAGCGAAGTACGGCAGGTCACCGAGGTTCGTGAAACCGAAGAACCCCGGCACCAAGATCACGTGCTCGGTGGAATCGGTGGTCATCAGGCTCTCGTATGACCCATCGCGTTAATGCGGCGTCAAGACATCGATGCGCGGCCGGGCGGCGGTGAGCACATTCGAGACCATGTCGGAGATAGTAGCATCGACAACCCTTGCCTGGGGTCGCAATGAACCGGCGGATCCGCAACTCTCGAGCGCCCCGCGGGTTGGATTCAAGCGTGCGGCTGCCGTGTTTTTTCTCGCCGACCGTGTCGACGACCGAAGAGCTGTGGCGGTTCTTCGCGTCTCACGCCCTGCCCTGAGCCCCGGCACTCAGAACGTCTCTTTCGTGAGCTCTTCGGAGGCCGCCCACAACCGTTGGGCGACGTCGTCGTCGCGGGCGGCGCGGCTGGGCTCCATGACCTTCGGATAGCCCCGAGCGCCAAAGAAGGCCGCGGGACCGACGTAGTCACCGGGGGTCAATGTGGTATCGACCGCGGCCCGGAGGCTAGGCAGCGCGCCCATGGTGGCAGACTGGGCGAGAAGTCGATTGGTGATGTTCGTGAACACCAGCCTCTCGATCGCGCTTCCGCTGCGGCCCTGAAGCTCGGTCGCGGCGTACCCAGGATGACAACCGTAGGCGGAGACCGGTCGCTGGGTCGCGGTGGCCATTCGCTGGAGCTGGTGGGTGAACAGGAGGTTCGCGAGCTTGCTCTGGGTGTAGGCCGCCCACCGGTCGTAGCGCCGTTCGCCCATCAGATCATCGAAACGGATCTTGCCTCCGCGGTGGACCTCGCTCGACACGTTGACCACCCGGCCTCCGCCGTCGTCGAGCAGCCGCGGCCACAGGCGCGCGGTCAGCGCAAAGTGCCCGAGGTGATTGACCCCGAACTGCATCTCGAAGCTCTGCACGGTGAGCTGCCGCGGCAGGGCCATCACCCCCGCGTTGTTGATCAACCCGTCGAGCCGCGGGTAACGCTCGAGAAACGCGGCGGCGAACGCCCGCACGGATTCCAGATCCGCGAGGTCGAGGGCCATGACCTCCGCCGAAGCGTTCGGTACCGCCTCCTGAATCCGCGCTCTCGCCGCTTGTCCACGCGCCTCGCTGCGGCAGGCCATGACCACCTGCGCTTTCTTGGCGGCCAGCATTCGCGCGACCTCGTACCCGATCCCGCTGTTGGCGCCGGTCACCACGAACACCCGTCCGTCTTGGTCGGGCGCATCCGCTTCGGTCCATCCGGTCATCCTTCTTCTCCTTAGCCCGCCGAACGAACGCAGCGAAAGCCGACGTAGCTCGCTCGATACATGGGCGGTCGCGCCGTTCGCTCGTACGTCCGCAGCGACTTCTCATCAAAGAACCAAGACCCGCCCCGCAGCACGAACGTCGAGTCTTTGGTCTGCACGGTGTTTCGCGGGTTGTGTACCGGACCCCGCGTGTAAAACGACTCGTCGTACACGTCTTGGCACCACTCCCAGACGTTGCCGGCCAGGTCTTCAACCCCGTACGGCGACGCGCTCGCCGGGTGTTCGCGAACGCTGGTCGTGCCGTGGTGCCGGCGTCCGAAGTTGGCGTGAGCGGGGTCCGGCTTCGCTTTGCCCCACGGATATCGTCGACCGTCCGGACCGCGCGCGGCTTTCTCCCACTCGGCTTCGGTGGGGAGCCGTTTGCCAGCCCACTTGCAGTACGCGAGCGCATCGGCCCTCGACACGAACACCACCGGATGCTGACGCAACCCCGAGGGACAGGTTCCGTGGCGCCAGTGGGCGAGAAAGCGATGCGCGTCGGCGTCGTCGGGACGGTAACCCGTGACGTCGAGGAACTTCTCGAACTGCTCGTTCGTGACCGGGTACCTATCGATATAGAACGGGTCGAGGAACACGTTGCGGCGGGCGGAGCCCATCTTGAACGGCCCCGCCGGAACGAGGAGCAAGCGTCCCCCGCCGGCCTCATCGATCGCGCCCGGGAGCGCCGCGGTCGCGCCGGGGATCGTTGGGGTCCGGTCGGTGTTCGAAAGGGCCTCCCGCAGGAGCGACGCGAACTCGCTGCACGACTGGGGACGTCCGTCGGGTTCCTTGGCCAGCGCGTCCCTCACCAACCCCTGTAAGGGCTTCGGCACCCCCTCCCGATAATCGGTGAGGGGCGGCGGCGGCTTGCGGACCTGGGCCATCATCGTGCCCCACTGGTCGTCGTGGTCGAACGGCACTCGACCCGCGATCATCTGGAACAGGACGATGCCCAGCGCGTACAGGTCGGCTCGGTGATCCACGGTCTCCGGGTCAGTGATCTGCTCGGGGGACATGTACCGGCAGGTGCCGAGCAGAGCCCCGGTGACGGTGTACCGGGTTCCTTCGATCACTTTGGCCACCCCGAAGTCCACGATCTTCGGGTGCAGGCGACTGGAACCCGGGGCGAGGAGGATGTTGTCGGGCTTGAGGTCACGATGCACGATGCCTTGCTGATGGGCTTCGCCGACCGCATCGAGGATGTCGATGAATAGCGGCCGCAGCGTTTCGTAAGGCATCTTGCCGCCCCACTCGGCCAGGTGTTGCTGCAGCGTGGGCCCATCGATGAACTCCATGACGAACGCGAGAACGTCTCGGGTCTCCACGAAGTCGTAGACCTGAACCACGTTCGGGTGGATCCAGCTGCGCATCAGGTCGACCTCCCGCCGAAACCGACGCCGGATGCCCGGGTCGCCGAGGAGGTTGTTGTGAAGCACCTTGATAGCCACCGTCCGTCGCAGCACCTCATCGTACGCCCGGTACACGACGCCCATGCCGCCCTCGCCGAGCACGGACCCGATCGTGTAGTGCGGGCCGATCCGGAGCCCGGAGGGCAACAGCCGCCGCTGGGCGACGTCAGGCATGCCGAGGGCGGTGGCCGCTTCGCCACTGAGCAGCGTATCCGCCGACGATGGACTCGAAGCGGGCGTCGGGTCGGGCTCGGAGCCGGCCTCGACCGCACGCCCGCAGCGATGGCAAAAGCGGGCGTCGCTCGGCAGAGACGCCCGACAGGACCGGCATACGATTGGCCCCGCCACGACCGGTGATCTATCACAACTGGCCCAGACCCACCGCCCAGGCTGCCCGCCGGCCCGAAGGCCCTAATCGAGAACCAGATCGTTGGTCCAGCAGGCGTCCGCGGTCGGCGCCGCGGCAACGAGGCCATGGCGAACCATCCATCGCCCCAGGCCGTCGTAATAGTCACCGGCCATACTCATGTCGAAGGTGAAGCACGGGACGGTGGCTTCGAAGATCGCATTCATCAAGGGGTCTTGGGGATCCGTTTCGGTGCGCCGAAGGTAGATCTCACGGGCCTCATCGGGGCGCTGGTGCAGCAGGTCGAGACCCCGGGCCATAACCCGCGTGAACCCGGCGAGCGCTTCGCGATCCTGGGCGATCCGTTCGGGGGTCGCGATCAGGATCAGCTGACAAAAGTCCGGAATGCCCCAGTCTTTGAGGGCGAAGAATCCGGCCGGAGACCCGCGGTGGTTCGCTTGCACCACCTCGAAGTTGTAGAAGGCCAAGGTCGCGACGTCCGCCTTGCCCTCCACGAGGGCGTCGGTGTGCTTGAACCCGTTGTTCACCGGCGTGAATTCGCCGACCGTGCCGCCGTCGGCCTCGACCATCGTTCGCACGATCGCCGGCCCACCGGGCCCCGGGGCGCCCGGATACTGGATCCGCGCGTTCGCCATGTCACGCGGGCGCTCGATCCCCGACGCGCGCAGGTACATCACCCCCCCGTTGGTGTGAAGGAAGCGGGCGAACCCGCGGACCGGCCGCCCTTTGGCCACGTCCTCGACGAGGTGGATGGGCTCGGTGATCGCGAGTTCCAGATCGCCCGTCTCCAGCGCGGAGACCGCGTCCAGATGCTCGCGCGGCTCGACGAGCTCGACGTCCAGACCCGCGTCGTGAAACCACCCGCGCTCCAACCCGATGAGCAGCGGGACATGGTCGGGATTCATGAACCACTCGAGACCGATTCGTAGTTTCTTCAATGCTCTTCTCCCCCGCGGTCGTGATGCCGCCAATACGCGTGAAAGTGATGAACCGGACCGTGGCCATGGCCGACGTCGAGCTGGTCCGCATGGTTCAACGCCGCGGTGATGTACGCTTTGGCGCTGCCCACCGCTTCCGACAGCTCGAGCCCTCGAGCCAACAGCGCCGCGATCGCCGACGACAGGGTGCAGCCGGTGCCGTGGGTGTTGGTGGTCGACACTCTCGGCGCCGACAGGCGCTGCTCGCCGTCGGCGGTCACCAGCACGTCCACGCTCGCCTCACCGTCGGCATGCCCGCCTTTGATCAGCACCGCGTGCGGGCCGCGCCGCCGCAGCTGTCGCCCCGCGGCGGCCATGCTATCGGGGTCAGCGGCGACCGGCCGGTCCAGCAGCACGCTGGCTTCCGGTAGATTCGGGGTGATCAACGTAGCCAGCGGAAGCATGCGCTCGGCGAGCGCGGCCACCGCGTCCGGCTGGAGCAGGTGGGCGCCGCTTTTGGCGACCATCACCGGATCGACGACCACCCGCTTCGCGTGGTGTCGCTCGAGGCCGTCGGCCACCGCGGCGATGGTATCGGTTCGGCTGAGCATTCCGACTTTGACCGCCGCCACCGACAGGTCGTCGAAGACGGCGTCGATCTGCTCGCCGACGAACGCCGCCGGGACGTCGAAGATGCCGGTCACGCCCCGCGTGTTCTGCGCCGTGAGGGCGGTGATCACCGACGCGCCGTAGGCACCGAGAGCCGAAAACGCCTTCAGGTCGGCCTGGATGCCCGCGCCACCGCTCGAGTCGGAGCCGGCAATGGTCAATACATTCGTTATCGTCATCCTGATTCTCGCTCTCCTCGTGCGGCGTCGATCGCGCTTCGGATCGACCGCGCCGCGGCTTCGACGTCGGCTCGGGCGAGAATCGCGGACACCACCGCGACCCCGTCGGCGCCGGCTCGGATCACGTCCGCCGCCCGCTCGGCGTCGATGCCGCCGATCCCCACCACGGGTCGTTCGGTGCGCGCGCACACCGCGGACACCCCGGCCAGCCCCAAAGGCGCGGCGGGGTGGGTCTTGGTTGGGGTGCCGTAGACCGGACTGACGGCGACGTACGACGGGTCGCCGCCCTCGACGGTGGTCGCCTGCTCGACGGTCTCCAGCGAAACGCCGACGATGGCCCGCGGTCCCATCAGCCGTCGGGCGTCGGATACGGCGAGGTCTCGCTGCCCGACGTGGACCCCGTCGGCCTCTGCGGCCATCGCGACATCCACGCGATCGTTGACGATCAATGGAACCCCAAGGGGCCGAAGGACGTCGAGCAAAGCCCGCGCGGCCTCCACGAGGGCTCGGCCGTCGGCCACCTTGTCCCGCAGCTGGACGAGCGTGACCCCGCCCTCGACCGCGGCAAGGACCGCGTCGACCAGCCGCTCCGCCGGCACGAGCGCGGGATCCGTGACCAGATAGAGGCGGACGTCGAGGTCGTCGGGTTCTCGCGGGGGCCGCGGTCGTGAGTGACGCGACGGCGTCATGACGACACGATCTGTGCGCGCTGGGCCACCACTTCCGGGGTCAAGCCGTGCAGGGCGTCCATCAGACGCCACCGCAGCGTCCCTGGCCCGCCGGCGCTCGCACCGGCCTCGGCCCCCGCCAGGCCGTAGACGGCGAGGCCGTGGGCCACCGCGTCGAGGGCCTCCCCCGGCCGCACCGCGGCAAACGCGCCGAGAATCCCGCTCAGCGCACATCCGAGCGCGGTCACTTTCGCCATCAGCGGGTGGCCGCCCTCGACCCGGAGGTGTCGAGTCCCATCGGTCACGAAGTCGACGGCGCCGGTCGCCGCCACCACCGCGCCCGATGTCCGCGCCAGATGGATCGCGGCTTCGGTGGCCTCATCTACGGACGCCGTGCTGTCCACGCCGCGGGTCGGCCCCGCCGCCGCGCCGGCGACGGCCATGATCTCCGACGCGTTGCCGCGGATGACCGTCATTCCTCCTTTCACGAGGTGGACGGCGACGCGGGTTCGGTAGGGCGTCGCGCCGGCGCCGACGGGGTCGAGCACCGTCGGAACGCCGCGGTCGCGGGCCGTCGCCGCCGCGATGTGCATGGCGGACACCCACGACGGGGACAAGGTCCCGATGTTGACGACAACGGCGGACGCCAGGCCAGCGAAGTCCGCGGCCTCGGCTTCCGCGTGGACCATGGCGGGGGAAGCGCCCACCGCGAGCAGCGCGTTGGCGCTCACGTCCATGGCGACGTAGTTGGTGATGTTGTGAACGAGCGGATTCGCCTCCCGGAGGCGTCGGAGGCTGTCGGCGGCGTCGGCGGCGTAGTTGGTCATGCCAGTCTCGCAAGGTGCACACCGAGCGGGGGTGTCGTTCACCGTGCGGACTCGGCGCCGAACGCGGCCGAGAGGAGGCAAGGTGTCGACTCCCTTCGCTGGTGTGAACCAGGTCAGGTTCGACGGGTTTGATCTCAGCCCAGCTTCGATGGGACCCCGAAATGTCTTTCGACACCTCGGACCCATCGAGACCGGACACCCCGGCGACTTCGCGAGACCAACAGGGTCGGCGCGAGCAAGTCAACCCGTGTGGGGACCGCCGGGGCCAGCGCGGGCCTCACCCCGAGGTGTCGATCATCGCGTTCAGCTGGCACCGCTGGTCCGGATCCATGTCGACGATCTCGAAGCCCACGTCGTAAAGCGCCGCCGATCCGGGGGGGAGAGCCCCGATCCACGCCACCTTCACCACCGCTCGCAGCTCCTCCCCGTCGGGCAGAAACAGCTCGAGCTCCAGACTCGAACCGACGTCCATCGGGTCGTCGCTGTAGACTCGAAGCCCACTTGGGCTGACGTCGACCACCGGCTCTCGCAGATTGCGAAGACGTGGGGCCCGAAAGAACACCGGCATCGAGATCCGGCGAAACTGCCGGCGCTCGGCCGCCGCTTCCAGCTCGCTGAGCAACGGGATGGGGGTCTGAGACTTGCGAGTACCGAACACGAGGCTGGGCTCCTGTTGAGTACGTCGGCCCGGCACGGGCAGTTTCGAGCACCCGGACGGACCTTGCTCCGACCCGCTTCGGTCCGATACGCAACGGCCACGATGGGCTCGGCCGACACGATCATCGTGGGCGCGGGATCGGCGGGCGCGGTCATCGCGGCCCGCGCCTCCGAAAACCCCGACCATCGCATTCTTCTCGTGGAGGCGGGACCGGACTACCCGGACCGGCTGCCGTCCGATCTCGCCGACGGCACCCGCAACGCCCTGCGCACGCACGACTGGGGGTTCCGCCACCGGGTCAACCGTCGTCATCGACTCCGCTTTCCGATGCCTCGGGGTCGGGTGGTAGGCGGTTCATCGGCGGTCAACACGTGCATCGCGCTGCGAGGCCAGCCGTACGACTATGACGAGTGGGCAGACCGCGGACTCGACGAGTGGTCGTGGGCCCGGTGCCAACCGGCTTTCAAGCGACTCGAAACGGATCTCGATTTCGAAGACGACCACCACGGTCGAGACGGCCCGCTCCCCGTCCGCCGGCACCGCCCCGAAGAGCTCGTCGCGTGGCAGGCCGGATTCCTCGAGGCCTGCGCCGAGCTCGGATATCCGGAGATCCTCGATCACAACGCCCCCCTTCAGGTCGGCGCCGCGTGCACGCCGATGAACAAAGTCGACGGTCGGCGCATCTCCGCCGCCAAGGCGTATCTGACGGCTGCCGTGCGCGCCCGGACGAACCTCACCATCGCCAGCGAAACGCTGGTGCGCCGGGTGGTGTTCGGCGGCCGCCGCGCGCTGGGCATCGAAGTCGAGCAACACGGTCGGCTACGATGCCTGTACGCGGACCGGGTCGTCCTTGCCGCGGGTGCCTTGGCCACCCCCGGCATCCTGATTCGGTCCGGGGTCGGTGCCGCGACCGACGTACGCCGGCTCGACGTATCGCCGATCGCCGACGTGCCGGGGGTCGGCCAGCGCCTGCTCGACCACCCCGGCTGCGCGCTGTTCATGCGGGTCACGTCCGGTTTCGTGCGTCGTGCGCCGCTCATCCAAACGCTGTTGCGGTACACCAGCGAGTCGGGCCGGCCCTGCGACATGCAGATCCAGCCGGGCTCGATGGTGCCGTTGCCGGGGGTCGATGGCGTCGCTCTGTGTTCGATCATGGCCGCGATCGGAAAGCCGCGCGGTCAGGGACGGATCGCCTTTCGCACCACAGATCCGCGCGAGAAGCCGATCATCGAGTCGCAACTGCTCGACGATGCCGCGGATCGGCAGCGGGCGGTGGAGGCGATGCGACGGGCGTTCGAGCTCACCCAGACTCGCGCTCTGCGCCGCCTCGCCGTGCACTTCTGGCCCGGTCGGCGGGTGCTGAGCGACCCGAAGCGCATCGAAGGTTGGGTGCGCTGGGCCACCGATTCCGGCTACCACCCCGCGGGGACGGTACCGATGGGGCGCGACCGAGACCCCTGGGCCGCGTGCGATCAACGCGGCCGAGTCCGCGGGACGGAGCAGCTGTACGTCGCCGACGCGAGCTTGATGCCCACGATCCCCGCCGCCAACACCAACCTGCCGACGCTCATGATCGGGGAACGGTTCGGTGAATGGCTGAAGCAGGGCGCCCTCGAATGATGAGTTCACCGTCGCCCCACGATGCGTCGGGCGTCCCCTGGAAACGATCTCGGAGCGGCGGTACACCAGACGCGATGGCTCTTCGATCCGTTATCACGACCGCGGCCGTCCTCGTTGGGGCGGCTTGCAGCACCCCGAGCGCCTCTGCGCCGGACCCGGAGCCCGCCCTCCCGGTGCGCCCCGCGGAACCCATCGCCGACGAGTCGGCGGCCCCACCGCCGCCGCCGCCGCCGCCGCGTCGCCGACGACTGACCCACGAGCAGCTCGACAAGCGTATGGATCGGATCGCGGCGGTCACCGTCGAACGCATGGTCGGCGCGGAGGCCGTGCCGCAGATCGGATACGACGACGTCGTCGCGGAGGCGAAAGCAGCCTTTCCGAACGCTCGGATCGAAGAGATCGAGATCCCCGCGTCGGGGATCCGGATAAAGGCTTGGCTGGTCAAGCCCCCCCCAGAAACGCCGTTACGGGGAACGGTGCTCGCGCTCCACCCGTGGCAGTCCAATCGAGCGTTCGCGCTCAAGCAGTTCGGATTCCTGCTCCAATACGGCTACCAGCTGTTCATCCCCGACGCGCGCAACAACGAGTTCATCGGCCGCGGCGAGTCCTTCAACGCGTACTTGCGCGAAGACCTGGATGACATCGCTCGCGCGCTGGATTATCTGCGGCGCCGCCCAGACGTCGGCCCCCTCGCCGCCTACGGCTGCGCCTGGGGGGGCCTCAAAGCGATCCTCGCCGGTGAGCGCCACCCGGAGCTGCAGGTGGTGATCAGCGACGCCGGGACCCTCCACTACGGTCTGATCCTGGTCGATTACATGAACCGGATGCCCCCCGCCGCTCGCCGCGACTGGAATCAGGTCAATCGATTCATCGACAAGGTTCGGGCCCGGCTCGCCGAACGCCTCGGGTACGATATCGATCGATTCGATCCGCGGGACGTGGTTTCGCGGCTGAACCGTCCTCTCCTCATCGTCCACAGCACGGACGACACGTTCGTGCCCATCCAGGTGTCCGAGGAGATCTATCAGGCCGCCCAGCCGCCCAAGACGTTCCTGCGCGGCAAGACCTTCGGGCACTGCAACGGCATGCATCAAGACCCCGGTAAGTACATTCCGCGCATCCTGGTGTTCCTGGAGCGCCACCTTCCCGCGCCCGAGCGTTGAGGTCGGGTCAGTCGACGGGGCGCGGACGGCACCGTCGAGGCAAGACCGCGTAGGGCGTGGAAGGGGCCGGCGGCGTATAGTCCTTCGGGCACAGAGGTAGCTCGTCTTTCGCCTTCGTTGGCGTTCTTCGGGCGGCGGCGGCTCGATCGGGGGCCGGCGCCGCTGGCGTGGACTCGACCGCCGATGGGTTCCGGTCCCGCCGGCGAGCGCGGGCGGGGGTCCCGGATGGAGACGGCGACAGGCGCGGGGCCACGGGTCGCGTCGGCGTTTCGGCTCGGTTCCTCGGCTCGGAGGTCGCCGGTGTTTCGGCTCGGTTCCTCGGCT
>JANQQN010000128.1 GCA_028289325.1 Myxococcota bacterium
CCGCCTCGGCCAAGGAGGTATGGGGCGTCTCTATATGGCTGCGCGCGACGGCGCGGCCGGCACGAGTAAGATTGTCGCGCTTAAGTGCGTGCTTCCTGAGTTAGCCAGTCGGCCAGAGTTCAAACGGATGTTTCTGGACGAGGCGCGGGTCGCGATTCAGCTGGCGCATCCTCACATCGTGACCACCCATGAGCTCGGTGAGGTCGACGGAAAGTACTTCATATCCATGGAGTATGTGCCCGGTGAAGATCTTGCGCAGATCCTCAAGAGGTGCCGGCGGACGGGCAACGGCATTCCTTTGCGGGTAGCGGTACAGATCGCGATCGCCTGTGCATCCGCACTCGAGTACGCGCACACCCTCGCGGACAGCAAAGGTCGACCGCTCCACGTCGTTCACTGCGACGTTAACCCGACCAACGTCATGGTGAGCTATCAAGGCGCAGTGAAGCTGCTGGACTTCGGGATCGCTCGCTTTCGCTTGAACCGGGTTGGCGATGGGCGTGCGCCCTTTCGAGGAAAGGTCACCTACAGCGCGCTGGAGCAGCTCGACGGCGGCGTCCTCGACGCCCGGACCGATGTCTTTTGCTTGGGGATCGTCCTTTGGGAGATGTTGAGCGGGCGGAAGCTGTTCGATGCCGCCAACCCGATGGCTGCGGTAGAGGCGCTTCGAAGCCAACCGGTCGCCCCGCCGAGCCTGTTCAGATCGGAAGTGCCTCCTGACCTCGATGCCCTCGTACTCGATTCACTTCAGCGCGATCCGAGTCTGCGGCCACAGTCCGCGGCATATTTTGCGCTTCGGCTGGAGCGCATCGGGGCCAAACTCGGTGGCGGCGTGTCAGAGTCAGGTCTGGCAAGCTGGATTACCACGCTGTTCGGCGCCGAACGCGCCAATGAGAAGCTCCGCGCGGCCCAGAGCGGGCCTCGCGACGAGATCACCCAGGAAGCGGCCACCCCCATCCTTGATTTGAGCAAACCGGCTCTCGCACAACCGGCCCCTCGGGTGGCGTGGTCCACCGATGCGGCGGGAGGGAGCGCGGTTCTGAGTATGGGGGGGCGAGAAGAGTCCAATGACGTGGGTCGACAAGGGCCGCTCGGCCGCTCGCCTTCGCGGTCCGCCGATGCGAGGTTCGAGCCTGAAGAGCGGCATCTCGTCCCGCCGATAGGGGAGCGGTCAGCGACCTTGGACGTCTCGGACCCCTCGTTACCGGCCGAGCCCTCGAGGCGACGATTCGTGAAGGAAGGTCTGGTGGTTTCGTTCGTCGTGCTCGCAGGGACGATGTTCGGTTGGTCTCTTTTGGACGACGGACCGACGCCGGTCGATCGATCGGTATCGCCGCCCGTCGTGTGGGTGACGAGCGATCCGGAAGGAGGGCGGGTGTACGTGGACGGGGAACCGACAGGCATGGTCACGCCCGCTCGGTTAACCGGCGTCGCGCCCGCGACGACGCTTCGTATTCGGGTGGATTTTCCGGACGGGGGGGCCGTTACGCGGCAAGTTCGGGTGCCCGAGACCGGCGAGGCCCGAGTGCGGGTCAGTGCAGAAAGCCGTTCCCGAGGCCGGACCCCATGAGTCTACCGAAGCTCAGGGCGGTCGATGTCTCCGCCGCGTTGACGGGCCCTGCTGCCCCGAACGCTTTGCCGTTCCGATCTTCGCTGGCGGTGATCATCGTTGCTGGTATGGTCGCCGCCGGCTGCGCCGCGATGCTGAGCCTTCGATGGCGCGACGGGATCAAGAATCGGGAAGAGACGACCCTCGAACGATCCGAAATCGCGTTTCTAAGGGAGCTGCAAGGCGCGGGAGCGGATCTCTCTTCGCTGGTCCGGGTGATCGTCGACGATGCGCGAGTGCGGACGACGCTGGCGACACCAGGGATCGACGACGAGACGATCTTGGATCTTCTCCGCGACATGAGGGTCTCGACCGGGGTGTCGATCATCGGTGTCCTGGAAGCGGGGCGGGTTCGGACCTGCCTCGGCGCGGACGGTCTCGTTCGCGCCGACCTCAGTGGTTCTAGCCTCGTTCGAGACGCGTGGGACGCGGGCCGTTCGAGTGGGTTGTGGGCGTTGAAGGACGAGTTGCTGTCGATCGCCATGGCTCCGGTCCGCCTAGCCAACGATCCGCCTCGCCTCGTTATGGTGGGACGAAAGGTGGGGCCCACTGAACTGGAGACGGTGGGGCAAGACCTGGGAACGACGGGAGCGTTGATGATCAACGGACGCCCGGTGGCTGGCGACGAGTCCTACGCGCTGCAAACGGCGAGGCTTCCTACCGGGGTGTTCACGGTGGATGATCCCACCGCGGTTCGGGTCCGGATCGGGATCGTGCCCGACGTCAGCCCGCCGGTGCGCGCAGTTTGGGTCGTGCAGTCCGGCGGCGATGCCGGTCAGAGTCGCGCGCGACAGTGGCTTGCCGTCGGCAGTGTGGCGGGTTCGGCGGTGACGGCGCTGATCGCGGTGTTGCTGCTGCTCTTGAGTCGCGGCGGCCGAATGACATTCCAAGGATGAGGTGATGATGAAGAATGGGATGGGCTTTGCCCTCGCGACGTTCTTCGCTGCGACGCCCGCGTTCGGTGCGGACTCGCAGGCGAAGGAGATCGCGCAGCTCCGTCGAGAGCTCAGGGCGATGCGGGAGGAAGTATCTACGCTGCGGCGGGCGGTGTTCGAGATCGCCGAGAGCGACCGTCGCCGGGCCGCGATTCTCTCCGGTGTGCTGGGGGGAGACAGAGGTTCGGCGAAGGCGCCGGCCGCGCCCCGGCGTCGAAGCGCGCGGGCGTCCTCGAACGGTCGTCCGAAGGCGGCGCCGTCGCGCGCACCGTCATTGGACAAGACGGCGGACGAGGCGACGACAGTGGGGCGGGTCACCGGGCGAGTGGTGGTCCCCAGCAACGAGCCGGTGGCCTACGTCTACGTGCAGGATCTTCGCGGACGATCCGTGCGCCGCAAGACGGTCAAGATCGACCAACGGGGTAAGCAGTTCGTGCCGGACTGGGCGGTCATCCGTCGGGGGACGACCGTGAGCTTTCCCAACCAAGACAACATCTACCACAACGTGTTTTCGCGAACGAAGGGCAGCAACTTCGATCTAGGGCTGTACCGAAGGGGCGACGATTCGAAGTCGCATCGGTTCTTGGAGCCGGGGCCCGTGGACGTGTATTGCAATATCCATCCTCAGATGGCGGCGCGAATCCTCGTCGTTCCCAATAAGCACTTTGCGAAGGTGGGTGAAGACGGAACGTTCACTCTCGACCGAGTGCCGGTGGGCAAACGGACCATCGCCGCGTGGTCGCCGACCTCAAAGCTGGCCACGATCAGTGTTCAGGTCAATGACGGAGCGACGACCGAGATCCTCCTGCAGCTGAAGCAACGGGCCTCGGCGCATCGAAACAAGCACGGCCAGCCTTACAGGTCTTATCCATGAACAATAGAGGATCGGGGGCCGCGCTCCTGATGATGGCGGCGGTCATCGCGTCGTGCGCGGGCGGGGGCGGTCAGCGAACGATCGAGCCGGGGTCCTCGAACGCGATCGAGCCGACCGACGACGCCGACGACAGTGAGTTTGTTTTGTCGCGAGAGCCGCGTCGTCCGGATCTCGGCGGCGAGTTTCCCATTCATATCGAAGAGAAGTGGTGGCCGTTTCGCGCCCGTTATCTCGAGTTGACGGCCCGGCAGGTGCGTCGCCGTGACGCTCGGATATCCATGGTCGAACCGCCCCCGAGCTTTTGGGACGAACAGACGGCCGTGGAGGCGGTGAGTGTCTGGACTTCGGTCTGCAACGAGTGCCACGGCGGTCGCCGGCGACTCAAAGACGCGCTCGACATGTCGCCGCCGCCGCCGGACTGGGGACGCGGCGAGGGCCTGTTCTTTGGGCGAAGTCGCCCCTATCGCGAGATCTTCGGGACGATCTGGAATGGGGGGCCACCGACCGACGACGGGGAACCGTCGGAAATGCCGGTGTGGAAAGACAAGCTGCCGCGAGAGCTGATCTGGGCGATGATCTGGTTCCTGGAAGTGCAGTCGGGCGGTCGCGAAGGCCGATTCCCGCCCAGCCTTTATCCGCGCCAGACGGATCCCTGACCCCGGCTGTGTTGCTTGGCGCCGCGCGACGAACGGCCTGGCGCTCCAGATTCATCGCGGACGAGGGGCGACGCCTCCGATGCCATCGTCGGCGCTTGTTCCGTGGTGACGGCGAGCACTTCGTAGCGGGCATCGACGCCGCGAGCCGCCCGGCGGATCATGCCGCGGCGATGATGACAAGATTCGACGTCCAACGACCGACCATCGTCGTCGTGTTCCTGGCCCTGTTCGCGCTCGGGCTGGGAAGCGGCTGCGGAGACGACTCGGGCTCTCCGCCTGCGGTGGCCGCCGAGGCCGCGTTCGAGCAGTTCTGGACGGACTTCGATCGGACGTACTCGTACTTCGAGCGCAAAGGCATCGACTGGGACGACGTGTACGCGCGCTATCGACCTCGGGTCGTCGACGGACAAACGTCACAGCGGGAGCTGGCGGATATGCTCGGCGAGATCGTGCTGTCTTTTCGCGACCTTCATGTCAGCCTCGTCGCCGGCCAGGCCAACTACTTCTTCCAGAATCGGAGCACGTTCGCGGCCAACTCGCCCGACAACGCGATCGAGTATCTCTCTGAGGTCTTCGGCGATACCAGTGCCGTGCTGTACGGGACACTGGAAGGCGCGAACGCCATCTATGTTCGCATCAAGACCCTGAACAACTCGGCCGACTTCTCACCGCTCGACCAGGCCTTGAGCGATTTCGGTAGCTACGACGGCGTCGTGTTGGACCTTCGCGACAACGGCGGCGGCTCCGAGGATGTCGCGAGGGCGGTCGTCAGCCGCATCACGACCGAGGAGCGACTCTTTCGCCGTGTCCGGGTGAGAAATGGCCCTGGCCGCAACGACTTCGAACCGTGGCGAGACTCGACGATCGAAGCGGTGCAGCCCATCGCCAGCGATCTGCCGATCATGGTGCTCACCAATCGCGGTACCGTGAGCTCCGCCGAGGGATTCGTAGCGATGCTGCGGGTCCTTCCCAACACAAGGATCATCGGTGATACGACCCGCGGTTCTACGGGCAATCCCGGCGAGTTCACGCTCGCCAACGGGTGGCGATATCGTATCTCGCGCTGGCAGGCGGCGTTGCCCGATGGGCAGCTGATCGAAGACGAAGGTATCGCGCCGGACGTGGCGGTCACGAACACCAATGATTCGATGGCTGAGGGGCGCGACCTCATTTTGGAAGCCGCGTTGGCGCGACTGCCGTAGCGCGAGCTCGGAAGGGAAACTGCCGATACGCGGGCCGGCGAGGCCCTGCTACGGAAGAGGGATGATGAGGCCTTGGATCATGGTGCTGGCCAGCTTAAGCGTGTGCCAGTGTTCGGAAGGTGAGGACGGCGCCGCCGTCGAATCCGCCGCGCTGTCCGGCGATTGGTCAGGACGGTGGACGTTTTCGTTCACCCAAGTACCGCCGCCGACCGAGGCCATTTCTCTCCAGATTCAGGACAACCTGGTCATCGGAGGCCGCGTCCAGGACGAAGAGGTCACCATCCTCGACCGCAACGTTCTATTCGATGACCGTCGAAACGGGGTCGTTTACGACGAAGGCGACCGCCTGTTCCGGACGAACTTCCTGATCAACAACAGCGCTTCGTGGAGCTTGGGCTTCGTCTTGGATGAGTCCGGAACGCGAGCCCTCATTGGCGATTTCTTCAGCCGAGTGGGGGCGATCCAGCGAAGCGAGACCATCCCCGCCACCCCCGCGGTACCGAGTCTCGACGGGCGATGGTCAGGTCGATTCGCTGCGTTGGACAATCCGAATCCCGACGACGCGGAGGTTGAGATCGGTGATCTGGTCCTCGATTGTACCGGTCTGCAGTGCAGCGCGACGGGAGATGAGAGCTTCACCATCACCTTCAGCCCTTCGGACACCTCGGTTTGGGCCGGTAGTGTCGACGGATTGGTAACGGCCGACGAGCTGATCCGAGTGCGGGCGGTGGCGACCCCGGACGGGCAGATGCTCGCGGTGGCGGCGTGCGCCAGCCTCAATGAATTCATCCAGGCCGATTTATTCTGTGCGTACGCTGCGCTCACCCGCTAGCGGGGTAGAGACCCGGCTTCTCGCCGGCACCTTACCGTGCCAGGTCGTCCTCGCCGCACCGGGGCGGCTGAACTGTCGGTCGGGCCGATGGCGACCAGCCTTTCGGGTAGGGTCCGGACCCATCCGAAGGGATCGCTGGCGTACGGCTCCGCGGTGAGTGCGTCAGAGTGAGTACGGGCTTGTCCCAGCTCCGGCGCTTCAAAGCATATCGGGGTGTCCATCGTCTGTCGGCTGGTGCAAGCCGAAGACCATGCGAACGATTCTATTCCTATCCGCATGCGTCGTCCTGATGCCTGCCCAGGCCAGCGCTCAGGCGCCCGATGCACAGTCGGATCCCCTCAGCGGGGACAAGGCGGAGCTCGAGCGCGTCCGGCTGGTCAACGAGGTCTCGGCGCAAAAACTCAAAGCGAAGCTGCGCGAACTGAGTGAGGCGCACAGCCGGCTGGCCGCCGAATACAAGCTTGCCGAACAAAAGCAGCGAATCGCGCTGTCGAAGCTCGATGATGAGCGAGCTCGGCTGGCCGCGGAGATCGCGCTCATGAAGACCAAAGCCGAGCACCAGGCCGCGCAGCTGAACATCGAGCACAAGCAGCTCGCCCTGAAGAATCAGCTCGACGCCGAGCGACAGAAGGCCAGCCTGTCGAAGATGCGAGCGCGATTGGAGGCCGAAAAGGTCAAGCACGACGTCGAGCTCGCCAAAGCGCAACGCGAGCGCGACACGCTCAAGGCGCAAAACGATCTCGAGGAACAGAAGGGCCGGCGAGAAAAGATGGAGCGCGACTCGCAGCTGCGAGACATCGGTTTAGAGTTCCAGCGGCTCAAGCTCGCCAAGTTGCGTCTGCAGCAGAAGAACGATGAGCTCCGCGAGAAGGTCAACGAGGTCAAGACGGAGATCGAGCTCCGCAATCAGAAAGACGTCTGGCGCGCTCGAGCCCAACGCGATCCCGCTTATCCCGCCAATCCTTTCCAGGAAGGAACCCTCACCCTCAGCGATCGCCGTATCCCCCTCAACGGCCCGATCTTCTTCGGGGTGGCCGACTACGTCACCGAACGAATCCACTACTTCAACAACAAATCGACGACACGGCCGATCTTCATCGTCATCGATCGCTGTCCGGGCGGTTCGGTGATGGAGGGCTATCGAATCGTCAAGGCGATCGAGACCAGTCGAGCGCCTATCCACGTCGTGGTCAAATCGTTCGCGGCGAGCATGGCCGCGGTGATCACCACCATGGCCGACGAGTCATATGTCTATCCTAACGCGATCATGCTCCATCACCAGATGTCGACGTTCCAGTTCGGCAACATGACCCAGATCGCCGAACAGCTGGCCATCGCGCGCCAGTGGGAGAAGCGGCTCATGGGGCCGGTGGCTAAGAAGCTTGGCTTGTCGATAAAAGAGTTTCGCGCGCGGATGTACAAGAACAACTCTGATGGAGACTGGGAGGAGTTCGGTGACCGGGCCAAGAAGATCGGTTGGGCCAAACACGTCGTCCAGCGGATCCGGGAGACAGGCTACGTCGAAAAGCCCGAGGATCGGCCCAATCGACGGTCGTTGTTCGCCCTTGAGGAAAGGAAAGACGACAAGGGTCGACGATTTGTCGAGCTTCCGCGACTACAACCTTACGACCTATACTATCTGCATAACCCGGACGGCTACTATCGCTGAAGGCTATAGCTCTTTGGCCGCCGCTTGCTTCTTCCGCTGGGCGTCCGCCATGAACTGCACGAAGCCCATGATGTCCGTCACTTGCGCCTCGTCGAGCTTGCCTTTGAACGACGGCATGCCTTTGTCGACCGACGCGCCTTCCAATACCCACTTGGTGGCATTCTTGACGGTCTCTTCAGTGGAGTAGGCGAGGTTGGGGATGTTGCCCCCGTTGTGGACAGCCGGTAGGCCGTGGCAGAACATGCAGTTGGCGATGTAGTGGCCGACGCCCGCCTGCACGTCCTGCTCGGTGTAAGAAACGGTGTCGGGTTCGATGAGCTTGAGCCGGGTTGCGGCCACCACTTCCGGAAGCGCGGCGGATCCGCCGACTTTGAACGTGAGGAGTTTTCCGGGGGTGACGTTGGGCGCGGCGCGGATCATCTCTCCGAAGACCCCGCCCCAACCGACGGCGAGGCTGATGTATTGCACGCCGTCGCGTTCGAAGGTCATCGGGGGGGCGACGACGCCGGAAGTCACCGGGGTCTCCCACAGCTTCTCTCCCGACTTCGCGTGGTAGGCGGCGAAGGTGCCGTGCGCGGTTCCTTGGAAAACTAGATTGCCGGCCGTGGTCAAGGTGCCGGCGTTCCAAGGCGCCGGATGGTTCACCGACCACACTTCTTGCTGCTGAACCGGGTCCCAGGCGATCAGCTTGCCCATCGGGGCCGCTTTGGGGGGTTTGACGTCAAAGAGGAAGCCGATGTTCCAGCCCAGACCGGACATCGTGGTGCCCGACTGCGCTTTGTTCAGCGCCCACTTCGGGTCGTCAGTGACGGTGAGGGGAACGTGTTGCGCGGGCAGATAGACCAGCCCGGTTTGGGGATTGAAGCTCATCGGGTGCCAGTTGTGGGCGCCGTAGGCCGACGGAATGGTCTCGAAGACCTTCCCCTCGGTAGTGTCGCGAGCCTCGGGGTTCTCGATGGGGCGGCCGTTTTCATCGTAGCCTTTGGCCCAAGAGACGGGCACGAAGTTCTTGGCGGAGATGAACGCTCCCGTCGCCGCATCGAGGACGTAAAAGAAGCCGTTCTTGGGCGCCTGCATGACGACCTTGCGAGGCTTGCCGTCGATGGGCAACGTGGCCACGATGATGTGTTGGGTGTGGGTGTAGTCCCAGTTGTCGCTCGGCGTGCCTTGGTAGTGCCAGACGTACTCGCCGTTATCGGGGTTGAGGGCGACGATCGACGATAGGAACAGATTGTCGCCGCCCGCGGGCGACCGCATCTTGGCGTTCCACGGGGACCCATTGCCGACGCCGATGTAGAAGAGGTTGAGCTCGGGGTCGTAGGCCATGGCATCCCAAACCGTGCCTCCGCCGCCGGCTTCCTTCCACGATCCCTCGGGATCCCAGGTCTTGACCGCCTTTTCCATGGCCGCGTTTTCCTGTTTTTCGCCGGGATTCGGCACCGTGTAGAACCGCCACGCTTGTTTTCCGGTGCTGACGTCGTAGGCGGTCACGTAACCGCGCACGCCGTACTCGGCGCCGCCGTTGCCGATGATGACCCTTCCTTTGACCGCTCGCGGGGCGCCGGTGACGGTGTAGGACCGGCCGGCCTTGCGGCCTTCGGCGATGGTATCGACCTTCCACACCCGCTGTCCGGTCTTCGCGTCAATGGCGTGCAGGTATCCGTCGTAGGCGCCGACGAACACCTTGCCCTGGTAAACGGCGACCCCGCGGTTCACCACGTCGCAGCAGCCCTTGTAGCCCCAGTTCCGGTCGACCTCCGGATCGTAGACCCACAGCTTCTTACCGGTCACCGCGTCGAGCGCATGCACGATGGACCACGAGCCGGTGACGTACATGACACCGTCCACGACGATAGGGGTCGCTTCGACCCCGCGGATCGATTTGAGGTCGTAAGACCAGGCGAGCCCGAGTTGACCGACGTTCTCGGTGGTGATGCTGGCCAGCTCGCTGAATCGGGTCTCACCGTAGTTCAAGCCGTAGCTCAGCCACTCCTTGTCGCCTTTGTCATTGGCGATGATGGCATCGGTGTCGACGGCATCGATGCCGGACTTCGCCGCAGGCGCAGGTTGCGCCTTCTTGGCTTCGGTCTTCCTGGCTTCGGCCTTCTTGGGCTCCGTCTTCTTGGTGCAGCTCGTGACGACGAGCCCGGCCAACGCGACCCCCATCATCGTGGCCAGCAGTTTCCTGGTCTTCATTGGTAACTGGTTTCCCTTCCCTCCGAGCCCGAAGTCATCGAGTCGGAACTACTGTCGCACCGGAACGCGACCCGCATGGTGCCCTTCTGTGGACATGGATGAGATGCCGTTCACGAACGGACGAACGTGCACTATCCGCAAACTGACCATCAGGTACGAACCGGTGTCAAGTTGGCGCCGCCCCCAACGCTGGTTCTACGGAGCCTACGGCGGCCATCAGCGCCTGTATGTCGAGGTGGCGGGGCTGCGGCCGGTATGACGGCGACGGCTGACGAGATGCGCCATCGCATTCGCGTACTCATCCCGCCCCGGTCGGGCTCCACGTGGCCTCGGGATGACGAGATGTATCGTTTGAATGGACCTACGGCGGCGCAGTTCGGTACCCGGGCGCTTTGGGACCTCGACCGCGGCGGGGCGAGTGTGCCACGCCCGAGCGGTGACTGTGACCGTCGACGAGATCAATGCGTTCTTGCGCCGCGATTGGCGCGCCGATCGCTGCCAGTGCCTCGAGGTCAGCGTTACCCACGCGCTGGCGCGACTCAAACCGACGCCGGACGACCTTCGGCCGGGCGGTTACATCAGCGGGCCGACGCAGTTCGAGGCGGCGGACAGTGTCTTCTATTATCTCGTATTTGGGGCCATCGGCCGGATAGAGCCGATGGCTCTCACCTCCGAGCTCTCTATTCGGTATCTGCGGCCGGCGGTGGGCGAGTGGCTTCATGCCCGGGCCGCGCTCGACCGGGCGGGACGCCGAATTGTGGTGGCGACCCTCACCGTCTGGGCCGGCGGCGGCCCGGAGCGTCCGTCCGCGGTGGCCCAGGGGACCTACATGTTGCCGTAACCATCGCGTTCGGGTGTGGAATCTCGCCGTACTAGGGAAGGCACACGCGGACGCCGCTGAAGAGCTGGCAAGTGGTCACCCCGACGCAGTCGAGATTGCTATCGCAGGCGATGAAGCAAAAGGCCCGTTCGGCTTGTTCGACGCAGGCCACGATTTCGCCCAGAAACGGTGCCCGGCCACAGACACCCGTCCCGGTACACTCTTGGGTGCAGTAGCCAGGCTGACCCCCGGTGCTGGCCCTCAGGCAGGTGCCGCTGTCGCACATATCGTCGTTGATGCACAGGTTGCCGACGTCATCGACCTCGGGGGCCGGGGCGACGCTCGGAGGGACGCAAACCTGTGTGCCTTCGGTCGTGGCGCCGCACCGCCACCCGTTGCACTCGGCGTCCGAACTGCACCGCGGCACACAGATGGTCCACCCTTGCGGCGACACGTCGACGCACACGGCGTCGCCGGTGCACGGCTGGCCGAAGAACTCGCTGCAGTTCGTGGTGCAGATGCCGGCGCCATCCGCCACCGAGCAGCGTCCGCTCTCGCACTCGGCGTCTTGGGCGCAAGTCGCGCCGAAGGGCTGGGCGGCCGGCCCGGGGTCGTCCACAGGCGGCACGCAAACCGGTGGACCGCCGTCGCCGAGGTCGCGGCAGGACCAACCGTTGCAGTCGCCGTCGCTTTGGCACAGCGCGGCGCAGAACAGGTCGTCGTTGCCGAAGTCCAGGCAGTCGAAGCCACCCGGACACTCGGCGCTGCCGCAGGCCACGGAGCAGACGCCCGCCTCGTTGGCGACGAAACACTGGCGGCTTTCGCAGCCAGATCCGTCGGTGCACGCCGTGCCTAGCGCGGCTCCGTTATCGCCGCCGGACGACGGGGTGTCTGTGTCTTGGTCGCCGCTGCATGCAGCGAGCGCGCTCATCGCGACGGCCAGCACGAACTCGGTGAATCTCCGCTCCGTCATAGGCGACGTGACCGTACTTCACCCCGCGCCGACGGGACCTGGGCGGTGGGCCAGGTTCTCGACCTCGCCGTGACCGCCCAGGCAGACCGACCTTCGGCTCGACGCCCAGGGAGGGGCGCGGCGCGAGCCCTATGGTCTTCGCGGCATCGGTTGGACGTGTGCTGAGCACAATTACGCGAGGCGTCAAATCCATGGGCGGGGAAGACGGACGGGCGTTACCGCGACTGCGTGGTCACTGACCACTGCGGTTCGATGAGCTCGGGAAGGGCGGCCTTCGTTGTGCTCGACGTCAAGACCGGGGTGTCGGTTGCGGTCTGAACCGCGCGCAAGTGGTTCGCCGTGACCAGCGCCAACGGCGCGGACGAAACGTTGGATCCGCTCCCGAACTCGATGGCGGCCGAGGGATCGAGCTTGACCACCCACGCATCTCGTCGTGCGGGAACGAATCCGACTTCCCCGAGGATCGCCACGCCGTCATCGTCGGTGGCGCTGATCGCCCACGCGCGGTCGTTGTCGAGACCCCCGAACGTCCGCTGGTTGAGCAACGCCCCCAGCTCGTCGACCTCCAGCCACATCAACTCGCCTTGTGTCGCGCCGGCCAAGTGGAGGTGTCCGCGGCGGTCCAAGGCGGACGCGGCGACCGATTCGTTGAAGCGGGCGAGTCCGTAGCGCTTCTGCCATAGGACCACGCCGGCGAGGTCGAGCTTGATGACCCATGCGTCGGTGGCCGTCGCGAGCGTTTCGTCGAAGTCGGCGTAGGCCGCGACGACGTACCCGTCGCTGGTCTCGTGAACGCCGGTCGCGGCGGCGAAGCCGTCGCCGGTATCGATCGCGGATAGCGTGCGGTGCCAGACCACGCCGCCCATCGCGTCGAGCTTCACCAGCCACACGGCCGACCGCGTGGGCCGCACGAAACGCTCGCCAACGACCACGAACCCGCCGTCGGTGGTCGGCAAGACGGCGTTGGCCCTCGCGTCGCCGCCGGCGGAGAAGCGTCGCTCCCATATGACCTCGCCCAGGTTGCCCAAGCGGATCACCAGCCCCTTCGGGCGGTCGAGCTCGGACGCGCCGACCACGACGAAGCCATCCTCCGCGTCATCGTCGCCGGGGACGGTCGCGATGCGATAGCCATCCCGGCTGTCGTGCGGCGGGTAGGTCTGCTCCCATTGCAGCTCACCTCGGAGGCCCAGCTTGATGACCCACGGTCGAGACGGGGCAGGGCCGGTGGCGCCGGCCACCACGTACCCATCGGAGGTGGCTTTGACGTCGTATCCCTCGTCGTTCAACGACGCGTTTAGGCCTCGGGCCCAGGCCACGGTGCCCGTGGCCGAGAGTTTGACGACGAAGAGGTTGCTGTCGAAATCGGACGAAGGGTCGACGTCGCCATGGCCGACGAACAGGTAGCCGAGGTCATCGGTTTGAATGATGGCGCGACTGCTGACGTTGAGTCCCGTCGCATATGACTTGGCGAAGACGCCGGGATCGGTGTTCGGTTCGTTTCCCGGTGAGCTCGCCGCGTCCGCCGTCCCCGCGTCGGCGCCGTTGGGCGAACCGGCGTCATGGTCGGCCGAAAGGGGGGCATCCGCTTCGCTACACGCGACGGCCAGGGGCGCTAGCCAAACCAAGGCGCCGAGGATGGACTTCGGGCGGGTCGTCATGCTCGCAAGGTAGCTGAACGTCTCGAACGGTCGTCCAAGGGACGAGGTCGCGATGGCCAGCGTGCATCGAGAACGCACAAGTGGGGACGGACGTCCGGTTTCCGCTCCCGCCCAGAGACATCATCCAGGCGCTTTTTCATCGGTGGCGCCGGGGCCTGGTCGACATCTAGGTGCGCAACCTAGGTTTCAAGTCCCCGCCTTGTCGGTGGACGTTTATCGCTCACAGGGGCGAATCGCCCGGTCGCCGCTTGTGATGAGGCGCGGGCAGCTGCAAAATGCCCGCACCTCGCGGCACGGGCGGCGGACCGAACGTCGCCGAAGGCATCGAGTCTCTACGGACCGCTGCCGCCGCCGGCGATGGAGGAGGACATATGGGGATCGAGGGAACGATGATGGGGCACATCCGCCGGTGGGCGCAGACTCGACCGGACGAGGGCGCGCTTCATCGGCTCAATGCTTCGGGAGACTGGGATACCACTACGTGGGCGCAGTACTGGGCGCGCGTTCGCCAGGTCGGCAAGGGTCTGATCAGCTTGGGCGTTCGCCCCGGCGACAGCGTGTCTCTCGTGGCCAAGAACAGCCCCGAGTGGGTCATCTGCCAGCATGGCATCACTGCCGCGGGCGGCATTCCTTGTCCCATCTATCCCACCAATCTGCCCCTTCAGGTCGCTTACATCGTCGACCATTCGGAGTCGAAGATCCTGATCCTCGACCAAGCGACGCAGCTCGACAAAATCCGGCAGGCGCAATCCGAAGGAAAGGGCAACGTCGACCGGATCGTGACCACCCAAGACCTGGGGGTCCCGGACGCTGATGTCCTTACCCTCGCTGCTCTGGAGGCTCAAGGCGCCGAGGCCGGCCTCGAGGCCGAACTCGACGCCCGCCTCGAAGCGGTGACCGACGACGATGTTGCGCTTCGCGTGTACACTTCGGGCACCACCGGCGTGCCCAAGGGCGCCGAGCTTCGACACGTCGGGATCCGGGCCGTGTCCGACGGGACGATCGCCGCCAGCGGCGGTTACTTCAATCGAGGCCAACATCGAGGCATCAGCTATCTTCCGCTGTGTCATGCCGCCGAACAGATCTTCACCAACTTCATCGGGCTGAAGGTCGGGTGTCAGTATTACTTCTGTCCTGAGCTCGAGCAGCTGCGCGACTATCTCGTGAAGACGCGGCCAACCTTCCTCCTCGGCGTGCCGCGAGTCTGGGAGAAGTTCGAGGCCGCCTTGCGCGCCAAGCTCGGTCAAGCCACCGGGCTCAAGAAGAAGATGGCCGAGTGGGCGCTGGCCACCGAACTGCAAGCGGCCGAAAAGGAGATCGCCACCGGCGTCGCCCAGTCCGGCTTCACCCGCAAGCTCGCTCGACGTTTGGTCATTCAAAAGATTCTGGACGCCCTGGGGCTCGATGAGGTCGGGCTGGCGATCAGCGGCGCGGCGCCGATCTCCCAATCGACGCTCCGGTTCTTCGCATCGATCGGCATCGTCATCCACGAGGGCTTCGGGATGACCGAGACGACCGGCGTCGCGACCTCCCAGCCGTTGGGGCGGCCTCGCTTCGGTACTGTTGGCCGCCCGATCGATGGGGTGCAAGCGCGCGTGTCCGAGGACGGCGAGCTGCTGCTGCGCGGTGCCAACATGGTCAAGGGGTACCACAAGCTCCCCGAGAAGAGCGCTGAGCTGTACGATGGTGACTGGATGAAGACCGGCGATCTAGCCCAGATCGACGCCGACGGATTCATTCGGATCACTGGACGAAAGAAGGACCTCCTGATCACCGCCGGCGGCAAGAACGTCGGTCCAGGCGAGATGGAAGGACACCTGCTGAGCATCCCCGGTATTGGCCACGCGGTTGCGGTAGGCGACCGCAAGCCTTACCTGGTCGCTCTGTTGGTCCTCGAACCGGAGACCTTGCCCACGCTGCTGCGGGCGGCGGGCATCGACGAAACGCTGAGCGCCGAGGAAGCGGCCAAAGACTCGAGACTACGGGCGTACCTGCAGACCCAGGTCGAGGAGCGGTGCAACGCGAAGGTCGCGCGATTCCAGCAGATCAAGACGTTCGAGATCCTGCCGGTTCCTTTCAGTGTCGATGGCGGGGAGCTGACCCCGACCATGAAGGTCAAACGCAACGTGGTGACGGAGAAGTACGCGGCCCTCATCGAGGGGCTTTACGCGGGTCCTCGTCCGACCGCCTCGCCGAACTGACCGCCGGGCGCCGCGTTTCGAACGGTTCATGAGCGCGGCGGCCCGGGCCGCCTTGGCTGTGGCCCCGCGGCGGGGTGGCGGTTTCAGCCGGCTTCGGTCGCCACGCCGAACCGCGCCTCGTGGCCCCTGAGGACCTTCTCTACTCGGTGGAGCGCGCTTTGCACCTGGGCCGATATACGGTCCGCGCCCTCGACGCGGGCCGCACGGGCGTGGGCAACGCAGATGTGTTCGACGGTGCGGCAGCGCGCCACGAGATCCTGAGCCCACGCCCGAAACTCCGTCGCGGCGCCCGGTCGGCGCTCGAGGACCGCGGCCAGCGTCGGATGAAAACCGAGCCGAGCGCCGAACGGGGCCGGCATCCAGTTCAGCGTATCGTCGACGTGAAGCGTCTGGCTCGCCCGATGGAAGGCGAGCACGGACGCGAAGTGAAGGTTCTGATTGTCGGGTACGAAGCGGACGCCCTTCGGCACCATGAAATCGAAATCGGCTGCGAACCGCTCGGCGAAGGCTTCCGACTCCCTTCGTTCCGGCGCCCACGGTAGTCGGACGAAGCGAGCGGCGTGGCGGGACGTGCCATACAGCTTGGCGTTGGGAAACGTCCGGGCGACGGCTTCGACGTGCACGGTGTGGAAGGGGTGAAGATTGATGATCGCTTCCACCCGGTCGCCGCCGCCGGTGAGCTGCATGACCGTCTGCGCCACGGCGCCGGTGAGCGGATAGCTGTCGAGCAGCGCGAAACCGCCCGAGCTCAGCCGAGTGAGGGATGTGTGAGTGCCGATGTCGACCACGCCGAGCACTCTGAACGAGCCTCTGATGTTCCAAAAACCTTCGGCGATCTGGGCGACCCGGCTCATGGGGTCCGGTAGCGCGGCGGTAGGCCGCGGACAACGGCTGGCGCCGTACATCGACGACGATGGCCGAGCTCCGGCGGGTGTCAGGTGTTGACATAGCGCCGGAGCAGTCCGTGCAGATCCGCGGCGGTGATCTTGACGTCGTGGCGCGCACGAACCCGTCGCTGACCCTCTTCGCCGAAACGAGCGAGGGTCGTGGCGTCGGTATGCAATACGTCTCGCACCGCATCGCGAAGGTCTTCGACGCTGCCGGCGGGGATCAACCAGCCGCACTCGCCGGGAGAGACGAGCTCAGGAATCCCCGCCACGAACGTGGACAGCACCGGACGACCGAGACCGAACGCCTCCATGATGACTACGGGCAACCCCTCGGCGAAGCTCGGCAGGACCAGCGCGCGGGCCCGAAGCAGCTCGGCGCGAACCCGTTCCCCGGTCGCCCAGCCGGTGATCTCTATTCGGTCCGCGAGACCATGCTTGGCGATCGCGGCCTCGACCTGCGGTCGCATTTCGCCGTCTCCGACCAGGGTCACGGTGAAGGGCACCCCTTGTTGCGCCAGTTGGCCGAGGGCCTCGATCAGCAGGATCTGGCCCTTCTGCTCGGATAAACGGCCGACCGAGACGAGGTGAGGGACGGTGCTCGGCGTGCTGTTCGCGTCGAGAAAGCTATCGTCAACGGCGCAGCGAACGATGTGGATCTTGGTCCACTGCTCGTACGGAACTCGCCGGTACATCTGGCTGCGGCCAAAGGAGCTGATCGCGCAGGCGAAGCGAGCCCGCTGGATCTTCTCCCCCAGCGCGATGGCTTCCGGTTTGTCGAACTCTTCCGGTCCGTGAACCGTGAAGCTGAACCCCGGGCCGCCAAGCTCGTGGACCAGCATCGCGACGGTGGTGGAGTTTGTTCCGAAGTGGGCGTGGACGTGATCGATCTCCGCCTCCTGCAGCCACTCCAGCAGCACACAGGCTTCGGCGAGATAGGCCCCGTGGATGGCCACGCCGCGGTCGGAGGCGGCCCCGATCCGCGCCGCCATCGCGGACGCGCGGGTGAAGGCGACCGGCCGGCGAGCGGCGACGCGGCTGACCGCGGACGCGACCTTCGTGCTCCCGATATCGAGGATGAACCGGGTTCGCTCCTGCTCGGCGAGGTCTGCGGCGTCGGCCAGCGGTTCGGCGACCCTCCGCACCGAGAAGCGGTGGACCTCGACCCCGCGGTCCTCCAAGGCCTGTGCCTCGCGGCGGATGAACGTATGGCTGACCTTGGGGTGTTGGTTGACGAGGTACGCGACTCTCATCGCGCGAACCACGCCGCGGTCTCCCGCAACCCCTCCGCCAATGGAACCAGCCCCTGTGCGAGATCGGGGTGCGGCCGAAGGACCGACCGCTCGAGATCGCCAGGGCGACGGGCCCCGTGACCGATCTCCGACCGGGAGCTCATTGTCTTGTGAAGCTCCCGGGCAAGGGTTCCCGTCGAGGTGCCGATTCCGGTACCGACGTTCATGACCATCGGCTCGAGCTTACCGTCGATGGCGAGCAGATTGGCCCGAACGACGTCGCGGACCGATATG
Organism: Myxococcota bacterium; assembly: GCA_028289325.1. Classification (GTDB taxonomy): domain Bacteria; phylum Myxococcota; class Kuafuiibacteriia; order Kuafuiibacteriales; family Kuafuiibacteriaceae; genus JANQQN01. Next base: position 18,039 of record JANQQN010000128.1, read on the forward strand.
TAGTCTCGAACGCATCCATCGTCGCCCAACGCTCGTCGCGCGTTGATGCGGATCGGCTCCCCGTCTTTGAGCCGTCTCGCGAATATGGCGACCACCCCCGCCTCGCCGTGGGGATCCTGGCGCGGCCCGTACACGTTGGCGTAGCGCAGGATCGTGGCCTGAACACCGTGTTCGGCCCGATAGCCGTGCAGGTAGTTTTCGAAAGCGTACTTGCTGCACGCGTACGGGCTCACCGGCTTCGGAAGCCACTGCTCGTCCGCGGCCTGATCCTCGGGGACTTCGCCGTAGATCGCGCCCCCGGTGCTCGCGAAGACGATCCGGGCCCCGACGTCGCGGGCGGCGTCGAGCAGACGAATCGAGCCCAGGACGTTGATGTCGGCGTCGCGAAGCGGCTCGCGGGTGCTGATGGCCACGCTCGTCTGCGCGGCCTGGTGACACACCACGTCGGGACGGAACTCGCGAAACACGGCCTGGACCCCGTCGCCGTCGCGGATGTCCAGCGGTCGAAACTCGGCGCCCTCCGGCAGGTTTTCTCGCCGACCCGAGCTGAGATCGTCGACGATGAGCGTCTCGTAGCCCCGGTCGAGGAGCGCGTCCGCGACGTGGCTGCCGATGAAACCAGCGCCGCCGGTAAGGAGAACTCGCATGTCGCCGAGCCTAGCAGACTTGGTGCGGCGGACCGCGAGCGCGGTAGGGCGGTCGGGTTCCGATAAGGGTCGCCGAGCCGAGCGGCTCAACTTGGAACTCCACCGCGGACCGCCGACGGCAGAAAGCCGGCGGTTCATCGCCACCCTGGGGTTCGCGTGAAGAGCGCAGTTCAGCTTGCATCGAGTTTCGTTCTCGGCCGCGGCGGCGCAAAATGTTTTTCTTTCTTTAAAATAGTTGCGGCCAAACGAAATTGTGTGGAATATGGCTCATCATGTTCGACAAGGACCCTCCCAAAGACTGGCCTCGTATCGCGCCGGCGCTGTTCTATGACGATGCCCCTCGGGCCATCGACTGGTTATGCCAAGCGTTCGGCTTCGCGGTTCGGCTCAAGGTTGAGGGCGAAGCGGGGCGCATCGAGCACTCCGAGCTCGAGCTCCGCGACAGCCTCATCATGGTTTCGACCGGTGGCCGCGAGGACCCCGCAGACCCCTCCAAGCTGGATCGTGTCAGTCCGAGGGCCGTCGGCAACAAGAACACGCAAGCCCTTGCGGTGTTCGTCGACGACGCCGACGCGCACTGCCAGCACGCGCGGGCGGCGGGGGCGGTGATCTTTCGGGAACCGGCGACCGACGACTACGGCGAAGAGTACTGGGCGGACCGATCGTACGGGGCGATCGATCTCGAAGGTCACCACTGGTGGTTCATCCAGCGGATTCGGGGCTGAGGCCGGCGTGCCCGGAAGCCTGCAAGCGACGTTCTCTGCCCTCGCCGATCCGACCCGCCAGCGGGTGATTCGCCTGTTGGCGGAGGCGCCGCGGTGTTCCAGTGACCTCGCCGATGAGGTCGAGGTCAGCCGGCCCACGATCAGTCGACACCTTCGGGTGCTGAGGGAAGCGGGGCTCGTCGAGCTGCTTCCTGACGAGGAAGACTATCGGATGCGCTGGTACCGGCTGCGGGACGAGCCGCTGGTCGAGATCCGAGACTGGGTCAGCGAGCTGGAGGACTACTGGACGCAGCAGCTCGATGCCTTCAAGGCCTACGCAGAGCGGCCGTCGAACGAGCCATGAGCACGAAAGAAGGCGATCGCGTTCGCGTATCGGTCCAGGTCACGCTGGACCCGTCGGCTGCGTTTCGGGTGTTCACCGAAGAGATCGATCGCTGGTGGCGGCGCGGTCCCCGCTTTCGGGCGTCGGGAACGAACCGAGGGATTTTGCGGCTAGAGCCCGAGGTCGGCGGCCGGCTCTTCGAATCGTTCGACCAGCACGGCAAGACGGTGGTGGTGCAGACAGGGACGGTCGTCGAGTGGGCGCCGCCGCGCGCGCTGGCGTTCGAGTGGCGTAACGTGAACTTCGCGCCGAACGAGGTGACCCTGGTTGAGGTCGAGTTCGCGGCCAACCCGCGGGGCACCATGGTCACCGTGACTCATTCCGGGTGGGCGGCCATCAGGCCTGACCATCCTGCGCGTCACGGCCTACCGGTGAACCGCTTCATCCGGCAAAGAGCCATGTGGTGGTCGGACCTGATGACCGCCTATCGGCGTCACCCAATCTAGCGGCGGAGCTTGGGGTCGTACTTTTGGCGTTCGCGAAGGCCCTTGTGGATCTCTTTCCACCGGGCCTTGGTATCCTGTTTGACCCGCGCGTCGGACCGTCGTCGCTCGTACTCCGCCTCCCGGCGCAGCCGTTCATGACTGGCCCATCGCTGTTTTGACAACGTCCCCTGCTCAAGGGCCGCTCGCACCGCGCAACCGGGCTCGTTGGTGTGGTGGCAGTCCGCGAACCGGCACTGTTCGGCGAGCCGGGCGATGTCGTCGAACGCCGCTTCGACCGCGTCGATCTCGCCGACCAGGCCGACCTCTCGGATACCGGGGGTGTCGATCATCAGGGTCCCGTTCGGCAGCCGGATGAGCTCTCGTCGGGTCGTCGTGTGCCGTCCCTTGTCATCGCCGTCCCGGACCGAAGTGGTGGCCTGGCGGTCGGCGCCGAGCAACCGGTTGACGAGCGTCGACTTGCCCACGCCCGAGCTACCGACGAGGGCGACGGTTTCGCGAGGGAGAAGGTGGGGACCGAGCGCCGCGAGGTCCGCGTCGACGCCGCTCACCATACACAGCGGGACCCCCGGCGCCGCTTCTTCGATGATGCGCACGGTCTCGATCACGTCGAACGGTAGGTCGGTCTTGTTGAGGACCACGACGGGGGTCGCGCCGCCCCGGCGCACGAGCGCCACGTAGCGCTCGAGGCGGCGCGGGGAGAAGTCTGCCCCCACTGCGGTGACCACGAACACCCGATCGAGATTCGTGGCCAGCATTTGGGCCGTGGACCGAGGCCCCACCGCCCGCCGCATCAACGTCGTGGCCCGCGGCAACACCCGCAGCGTCCGGCCGAGCCGAAACACCACCCAATCGCCGACGGCCGGTCGTTCTGTGGCTTCGACCGTCTCCCACGCTTGCCGACCGCCCCATGTCGACCACACCGCCTCTGCGTCGGTCACCAACAGATGACGGCCCCGTTCGACGAGCACGACCCGGCCGATCGCTTCGTCCGCTGCCAGCGACTCTTGCGACGCGCCAAATCGGCCCGATTCGAACCCGTAGTCTTCCAGTGAATGCATGTTCGCTCCCTCACCGGCCAAGCAATGGCCGGCTCGCGCGCCACTCGAAGGCACACGATATCCGTTCGCAGCGCTCGACCTTCGGTGAATCGAAGGCGCGCCGCGATGGGTCTGACGGTGACGTCAGACGGAGAGGGTGGCGGCCACAACGGTCATCCGAGGCGATAGGTAGCTGTCGACGGCGGCGATGGTCAAGGACCACCGGGCCCCTCGACCGAGGCGCGGATCGATCGACGGGGGGCGGCGGGGTGGTGACGAGGGCTATGGGATGTCGACGACGTACCCTTCGTTGACCGACGTCGTTTGCCCGTCGACCATGCCCGCGGGCGGGCGCAAGAAGCCGGCCGTGCGCCCGTCTCCGGACAGTACGCTCTCTTCGCTCGAAAACGTGGGCTCGGCCTTCAGGTACGTGTTGTCGGTGCCGTTGATGTTGCTCGCGCCGCGGTTGTGGTTCCCGATGTTCTAATCGAATCTTTCCGGACCGGCTTGCCGTGCGTACAGGGCGCGCGGTTACACCCAACCGTGATGCGTCTCGCGTTGGGCGTTTCGGATCGATATCCGTCGCTGCGCGAGCGTCTCGTCTTCGGGAATGCCAATCGCGCGTCTGCGTACATTTCGGTCTTATGTGCGATTCGCCTTGCCTGCAACCGCGAAAGAATACGACCCTTAGTGTCTGACCTCGGGGAGCAAACCCCTCGCCTTTAGGCGAAGCCTTTAGGAGGCTTGCGGTACGTTGAGCGACCACGAGTACCGCAAAGGGGCG
>JANQQN010000130.1 GCA_028289325.1 Myxococcota bacterium
CGGCAAACCGTCCCCATGCTGAGCGGCCCCTCGAAACGAGCGATGATCTCGATCGCGACCGTCCTGCTATCGTGCACCACCGAGGAGGCAGGCCCCCATCCCGTCGATGTCGACGACAGCGCGCGCCCGGCCCGCCTCGCGAGCGGCGCCCCGGCCGGCAATCGCAAGATCAAGTCGTATCGACTGGCGAAGAAGAAGCTTCGCCAGGTCTATCGAAAGTCTCCCCGGACGCTGTACTGCGGGTGTGTCTACGAGCCCCGGCGCATGCGGGCGGACCAGGACCGCTGCCGATACGCGCCACGGTCGATGCGGGTCAACTGGGAGCATGTCGTTCCCGCGAGCCAGCTCGGTCGGCGACGGGCATCTTGGAGCGGCAACGATGCTCGGTGCCGTGACCGACGCCGGCGAGGCCGCGACTGTGCGCGGATGATCGATCCCGAGTTCAACCGGATGGAGGGCGACCTATACAATCTGTTCCCCAGCCTGATGGACCTCAACAAGGCGCGGGGCAGACTGCCCCCTGGCGAGGTCAAGGGGGAGAAACGGGCGTTCGGCGGCTGCGACTTCGAGATCGGCCATGGACGAGTGGAGCCTGCACCTTCCGTGCGGGGGGACATTGCTCGTACCTACCTGTACATGGACGACGCTTACCCCGACGCCAAGGTCCTCCCCGTCGGACTCCGCCGGGTCGTCGAGCGTTGGGCCGAACAGGACCCCGTGGACCGAGCGGAATGCGCCCGGGCGTCGCGCATCGCGCGGGTACAGGGCAACGTGAATCGATTCGTGGCCGACGCGTGTCGAGCCCGAGGGCTCAAAGGGCGGTGACCGTTTCGAGGGTGCACGACTCCATTCGCCCGCCCTTGAAGCCCATCATGAACGCGCCGACGCGCTGCTTGGCGGAGCCGTGAGTGAAGGATTCGGGCACGACGTATCCGCGGGACCTTCTTTGAATGGTGTCGTCACCGACGGCGGCGGCGGCCCCGATACCTTCCTCGATGTCCCCCCGCTCGAGCAGGTTGCGCTGCTTGGTGTCGTGGGCCCAGATTCCCGCGTAGCAGTCGGCTTGAAGCTCCATGGCCACCTGCAGACGGTTCTTGTCGCGGGGGCGAGCGCGCTGCGCGGCCCGGATCTTCTTGTTGATGCCGGTGACGTTCTGAATGTGGTGTCCGATCTCGTGGGCGACGACGTACGCTTGCGCAAAGTCGCCGGGCGCTCCGAATCGGGTGGCCAAGGATTGGTAGAAAGACAGGTCGATGTAGGCCTTTTGGTCGGCCGGACAATAAAACGGCCCGACCGCCGACTGCTGAAAGCCGCACGCGGACTGCACCGCGTCCCTGAACAGGACCAGCTTCGCCTCCGGATAGCGCGCGCCCCGCTGCGAGAACTGACGGGTCCACACCGCCTGCACGTCGTCGAGAACGAAGGAGATGAATCGAACCAGCCGCTCCTCTTCCGGGCTCGCTTGGACCGGCTTGCTCGGAGAGGCCGTCGGGGTGCTGAGGCTAGGCTTGGTTCCCGTCAGGGCAAAGAAGTCTTTTTGGAAGACGACGCTCAAAACGATGAGCACCAACGTTCCGACCAGCCCGAGGCCGGCCGCCCTTCGTCCGCCACCGCCTCGGCGATCTTCGACATTGGCGCTCGTCCCTCGATCTTCCCACCGCACCAGGGAAGAACACCAAAGGCGGGCCGGGAGCGCAACCGGCCCATTCCTCGTCGCATCTTGGTCAGGGCAGCGGTGTGCCGGCCGTGGTCAGGATCAACTCCGCGAGCGCCGGCTCGGGCCGCTCTTTGCGCACCTCTTCCGGTAGGCGGGCCCACGCTTCGTCGAACGCTTCCTCGGTCAGGCTCCACTTGCCCGCTTCGAGGAGCTTCTGCACCTCAGCGTAGACCTCCGACCGCTTCCGGTTCATCGCCATGCGATCGCTGTCCCCAGCCGCGACCGACCGCTGGACCTGCCGCTCGGCTTCTCGGGCCCGCAGGCAGACGAAGATCGGGGCGGTATCGACGAGGCGCTCGGGATTCGACAGCTCGGTGATCCCACAGGTCATGCCTTCAGGGCAGTCCGCGTCGTCTTGGCATCGGGGCACGCACTGACGCGCCACGCACGTCAGGCCGAGTTGACAGCCTCCGATCTGGCGCCCGCACGGCTCGCCGAGGCCGCTGCCGGTGCAGGATCTGACCAGGACCAAGAGCGTGAGGAGGACGCCGGTCGCGATGCTGAGCAGAATGATGACCTGCTGGCGGCTAAGGGTGGTCGGCATCGGTTCACCTGACGAGCTACTCGTCGACCCGTTCGATCTGGGCCCCGAGCATCGCGAGCCGCTGATCGATCCGCTCGTAGCCGCGATCGATCTGCTGGATGTTATGAATGACGCTTCGGCCCTGGGCGCACATGGCGGCGATGACCAGCGCCATGCCCGCGCGGATGTCGGGGCTCACCAGCTCCTGGGCGACGAGTTCCGACTTTCCGCTCACCACGACGCGGTGAGGATCGCACAGGATGAGCTTCGCGCCCATCGCCGCCAGCCGGTCGGTGAAGAATAGTCGAGACTCGAACATCTTTTCGAAGATCAGGACCGTACCCCGACTCTGGGTGGCGGCGACCACCGCGATCGACGTGAGGTCGGCGGGAAAGCCGGGCCACGGGGAGTCCTCGATCTTCGGCACTGCACCCCCCAGGTCTTCCGAGACGTGCAGCTCTTGTCCACCGGGGACGATGATGTCCTGACCGGTGTCGTCGCCGTGAAACTGGATTCCGAGCTTGGCGAAAGCGATCTGCGTCGAGCGGTGTTCCTCCGGCCGGGCCCCGACCAGCCGAAGCTCGCCGCCGGTTACCGCGGCCAGGGTGATGAAGGAACCGACCTCGATGTAGTCGGGGCCGAGGGTGTAGTCGGCGCCGTGAAGGCGCTCGACGCCCTCGATCTCCAGCCGGTTCGTGCCGACGCCGGAGATCTTGCCCCCCATGGCATTGATCAGCCGGCATAGATCTTGGATATGCGGCTCGCTGGCCGCGTTCATGATGACCGTGGTTCCCGCGGCGAGGGCCGCGGCCATCACCGCGTTCTCGGTGGCGGTAACCGAAGCTTCGTCGAGGAAGACCTCGGCCGCCTGAAGTCGGCCCGGCGACCGGAAGCTGAACTGCTTGGGGCTCGCGTCCACATGCGCGCCCAGCGCCTCGAGGGCGAGCACATGGGTGTCGAGCCGTCGCCGCCCGATCACGTCGCCGCCAGGGGGCGGGAGCGCGACGTGGCCGCGGCGCGCGACCAGCGGTCCTGCGAGCAGAATAGAGGCCCGGATCCTACGGCAGACTTCAGGATCCGGCTCGGCGTCGGCGACCCCTTTCGCGGTGAAGGCCACCACGCCCTCCCCCCGCAAGTCCACCTGCACACCGAGTTCCGAGATGATGCGGATCAGGGCTTCGACGTCTCGGATTTCCGGCACGTTGCGAAGGACGACCTCGTCGTCGGTCAACAGCGTTGCTGCGATCAGGGGCAGGGCCGCGTTCTTGTTGCCGCTGGGGCGGATGACGCCGCCGATGGGCTGGCCGCCGACGATCTCGAATCTCTGACTCACGATGCTTTCCTTTCACAAAGGCGGGGTGATGAATACGCTGCCGGCGCGGGAAACCAGCCGGACCTGGCTGAGTGCGTCACCGACGGACACGACGTACGGTAGCCCGCTGCCCAGCCACTGCGGCAACCGCGGGTGTTGAATGATGATCTCGCCGTTGGGGCCGGCCTGGGCTTCGATGCGCGCTCCGAACGCGAGCGGGATCGCGAGCTGGATCGAAGCGCCGGTCTCGACATCGATGACCGTTCCCGACGGGAGCATCGACTCGATGAGGACCTCGCCGGCGTTGGACGCGACGAACACGTCGCCCCTGGCATCGAGGACCGCCACTCCCAACACCCCGTTGGCCCGCACCGTCCCCTCGAAGCCATCGACGAGCTGCGAGCCCCCGCGCCCGAGGACCTCGACGTCGAGGTCCGCGGGCGCGGACACCCGCCATAGGCCCTCGATCCGGCCCCGGTCCACATCGGCCAGGGTGAGCTGCAGCGCATCGTCGTCGTCTTGATCGACGACGATGTCGACCGACTCGGCGAGATTTTGCGCGGCGCTCGCGCTCGTCGCGGAGACCGTTCCTTCGAAGGACCACGTGACCTCGGCCGTTCGGCGGTCGGCCTGGACGATGAGATCGACCGCGGTATCGATGATCAGGAGGTCCTCGGCGCCGAGAGTCACGGTGCCGGTTCGGGTCAAGGCCTCGTCGGCGTCGAAGCCGGGGCCACACGCGGCGCTCGAGAACAGGAGTCCGCCCGCCGCGGCGACGGCGGCGCCCAGCGCCGAGCTGAGCGCGAGGATCGAGCGAAGGTTCGGGGGCATTCGAGGCTCACAACCCGCCATGGTTCCTGGAGCTTTCCTTGACTGCAGCCCCCGCGCAATGGCGCCTCCCGAACGCTTAACCACGCAACTTACGTTGACCGAGACTCGGGCGTCTTGCGCCCTCATCCGGACGTGCCTAACGTAGGTAACCGCGATGCCGCGCCGCAAGAAGCAGGGAGACCCGCCGCGGCTGGTCGCCATCGAAGGGGCCATCGGGGCCGGTAAGACCCTGGTGGCCCGAGCTCTGGCCGAACGGACTCACGCCCGCCTGGTCGAGGAAGACATCGAGGCGAACCCGTTCATCACCCGTTTTTACGCCGAACCCCGGCGGACGGCGTTTCAGGCCCAGATGTACTTTCTGCTGTCGCGCTACCGCCGACATACGGGCCTGAAGCAAGGCGAGCTGTTCCAGCGGTCGACGGTCGTCGACCACTCGTTTTATGGCGACCGGATCTTTGCGTACGTGACCCTGAACGAGCCCGAGCGGAGCCTGTACGACCGCATCTACGGCCACCTTGCCCGACAGGTCCCCACGCCGGACTTAATGGTTTACCTCCAGGCTCGACCCGAGATCCTGCGGGAGAGGATCCGGGACCGGAACCGCCCTTGGGAGCGACCTATCACTTTAGAATTTCTAGAGAAAGTGGCGCAGTCGTACAACGACTTCTTCTTTCGCTATCGCGACAGCGCGCTCCTGGTCATCAACACCTCCGACCTGCAGCTGGCGGAGAAGGAAGCGCACCTGGAGGAGGTGTTGTCGGCAATCCGCCGAATGGGTAAAGGAACACAGCACTATAACCCGTTCGTCACGAAGCGTTGATCACTTCGATACGTCATGAAACGCCCGGCCGACACCGAGCCCTCGCCTTTGGCGATAACGGGTTGGACCGTGGTTTGCGTACGAGGCTGACCTTCCGATTCGGGGCGAGCCAAGGTCGACGGTGGGCGAGCCAAGCTCGCGCCGCCCGACCGATGACTGAAGACGTGACGGCGACTGCGATCGCGCAGCGCCGAACCCGTGAGGTCGAACGATGAGCAAGAATCGACAGGTTACCACCACCACCCTCCGTCGCATGAAAGCGGAAGGCCAGCGGATCACGATGGTGACCGCCTACGACGCGACCATGGCCAAGCTCGTGGACCGCGGCGGCGCCGACGCCATTTTGGTCGGCGACTCCCTGGGGATGGTCATCCAGGGGCGCGAGAACACCCTCGCCGTCAGCTTGGACGACATCATCTATCACACCCAGGCCGTGGTTCGGGGCGCGGAACGCGCTCACGTCATCGCCGACATGCCGTTCATGACCTATCAGGCGGATCCGATGGAGGCGGTAAAGAATGCTGGTCGGCTGCTCAAAGAAGGCGGCGCGCAGAGCGTGAAGTTGGAAGGCGGCAAGGCCTTCCGGCCGGTCATTGAGCGGATGGTTCGATCCGGCATCCCCGTCATGGGGCACATCGGCCTCACCCCCCAGTCCGTGCACGCGATGGGAGGTTTCAAGATCCAGGGCCGGGACGCCGCGAATGCCAATCGGATCTTCGAAGACGCCCGGGCCCTCGAGGACGCCGGCTGCTACGGCATTGTCCTCGAGGGGGTGCCGGTCGAGCTGTCTCGAATGATCACCGAGAGCCTCAGCATTCCCACCATCGGGATCGGGGCCGGGGTCGAGTGCGACGGGCAGGTGCTGGTCATCTACGATCTGCTCGGCATGTTCGAAGACTTCGTGCCCAAGTTCGTCAAGCAGTACGCCCAAATGGGCGAGGGCGTCCGCGACGCGGTGGCCGCGTACAAGGAGGAGGTGCAAGCTGGAACCTTCCCCGCCGAGGCGCATACCTTCCATGCCAAGGAAGCCCTGTTCGGACCGCGGGAAGTGAAGCTGGAGCCGGCGCCGGCCGAGGAAGACGAACCGATAGGCGGCATGTACGGCGTATCGGTGTGACCGGCCGCGAGAGCGCGAGATGGAGCGACTGACCGACGTACCGCCGACGAAGGCGTACCTTCGCGCCCCCCAGCGGCAGGGCCTCCGTATTGGTCTGGTGCCCACGATGGGCGCCCTTCACGACGGTCACCTGTCCTTGGTGCGAGTGGCCGCCGAGCGGGCCGACGTGGTGGTGGCATCGGTGTTCGTCAACCCGACCCAGTTCGGGCCCGACGAAGACCTCGATCGATATCCCCGCGATCTTGACGGCGACGCCGAGAAGCTGGCCCGCGCGGGGTGTCACGCCTTGTTCGCGCCGGCCGCGGCCGCGATGTATCCGGACGGCTTTCAGACCACCGTTTCGGTGGGTTTGGTGACCCAAGGGCTGGAGGGCGCGGCGCGGCCGGGGCATTTCGACGGCGTGAACACCGTGGTGCTCAAGCTGCTGTCCATCGTGGCCCCCGACGTGGCGGTGTTCGGGGAGAAGGATTATCAGCAGCTCGTGTCGCTGCGGACGATGGCTCGCGATCTGGCTCTCGACGTCGAGATCGTCGGTGCGCCGCTGGTGCGGGATCCCGACGGCCTCGCGATGTCCTCGCGCAACGTGTATCTCACCCCCGGGTCGCGAGCACGCGCCTTGTCCCTGTCGCGTGGCCTTCGGGCGGCGGAGGCCGCGTACCAGGCCGGCGAGCGCGACGCGGCGGCGCTGCTGGACATCGTTCACACATCGATCGAGGCCGCGGGTATCGAGGCTGAGTATCTCGAGCTTCGTCGGTCGTCAGATCTGCGACCGCTGTATCGAGCCGATGAGCCTGCGGTGATCCTGGCCGTGGTTCGAGTCGGCGACACCCGCTTGCTCGACAATGTGATCCTCGACCGGTCTTGATCGCCCCCGCCTGGTTCGCCCCGGACTGGGCCGCAGTCACACTTTACTTCGTGGACGGGGCCGGGTCTCGTCCGTATGCTTGCTCTGATGGCCGGCAAGAAGGCCAAGAAGGGGCCCGCGAGCCCTGGGGTCAAGATGGTGGCCCAAAACCGTAAGGCGCGCTTCAACTACGAGGTCGTCGACGATCTCGAGGTGGGGATGGTCCTGACCGGTACCGAGGTCAAAAGTCTTCGGGAGGGGAAGGTCCAGCTGCTCGATAGCTACGCCAGCGTCGAGAAGGGCGAGATGTTCCTGAACCACGCCCACATCTCCGAGTACGATTACGGCAACGTGTTTAACCACGATCCCATCCGCCGGCGGAAGCTGCTCGCGCATCGCCGGGAGATCGACCGGCTGCACGCGACGGTGAAGGAGCGCGGCTTCACCCTCATTCCCCTCGAGATCTACTTCAAGAAGGGGCGCGCCAAGATGAAGCTCGGCGTGTGCAAGGGCAAAGCGACCCACGACAAGCGGGCGAGCATCAAGGAACGCGACGAGAAGCGGGCGATTCGTCGGGAGCTGGCCGCTGATTAGCGGGGCGCTCATCGCCTGGCTGGCGGCCTCCACTGCCACCCTGGGCCCGGAGTGCGGGGTTGAGGGGCACGTCGACGATCCGGTGGCGGCCGGTCTGCTGTACGCGGCGGCCGGCTTCGAACGCCTCCGCAGCCCGGACCCCACCGCCCTGGAAGAGGCGGTGAAATGCCTGCGGGCGGCCAGCGAACGGCTGCCGACCTCCGCGGTGGTGGCCAAGGATCTCGCCACTGCCCTCGCTCGACAGGAACGGTGGGACGAGGCCCACGCGGAGATCGCCCGCGCCCGCCGGTTGGGGGCGGCGGGGCCGGAGATCGAGCTTCTGACCGCGGTCGTGCAGGCCGCTCGCCAGGCGCCCGCATTGGCGCGGGAAGCGGCGATCCGTGAGGGCTCGTGGCGGGGCGACCTGATCGCCACCCGCTACGGCAGCTCGGCGGCCAAAGGGCGCCTGGTGGCGTTGCTGCCGGAATCGACGCGCCGGGCGGCATGGGGGCGGCTGGTGCTGGCGATGACCGAAAGCGGCGACGGCGATCTGCCCGCGGCGCGGCTGCTGGCGTCGTCGGCGGAGCAGCAGGCGGACCAACTCGGGCTGTCGCAGCTCGCGGTGTCCGCGCGGCGTCTCGACGACCGGCTCATGGCCGATGCATCCGGTTGGCAAGGGCGCTTGCGGCTGCGAAGCGCGCTGGAGTACCCGACCAATCCCGGCTTCGAAGCCGCGTCCGATGCGCCAGGGTCGGTGCCGGTCCGCCTCGCGCTGACCGTGTCCGGTGGGCTGTCGCGATCGTTCGGTCGACTGGTGGCCTACGGCGCGCTGCGGGTCGATCAGCATCTGTTTCTCAATCAACGGGATGACTTGGGGGAGTACGACATCTTTCGCTGGAGCCTGGCCGCGGGGCTGCGTTATCCGCTCAGCGCGGATCCGAATGGGACTGTACTCGCCGTGGTCACCCGTTTCGTCGACGTCTACGGCGATCGGTTTGGCGAGCACCTCGGCTGGATGCTGGAGGGCGGACCGGAGCCGCACCTGCGGGTGTCCGGCAATCTGAGAGCTCGCCTCGCGTTCTACGGTCAGAAAACCGACTTCATCGATCGGTCGCCGCCGGCGGGATTGCTCAGCGCGGTCGACCGAGACCGGGTCGGTCAGCGGGCGATCCTGACCTTCACGTACGATACGCCCCGCCTGCGCGCGTCCGGCGACGCGATGTTTCTTCGCGACCGAGCGACGGGCGAGGCGTTCGACGCGATCGGCGGTGGGGTCGGATTTCGGTTGGCCACCCGTGCGTCGGACCGACTGTGGCTCAACATCGGGGTGACCGGCACGCTCAGAGAGTTTGGTCCCGTGGGCGACGCCGCGGTGATCGGCGACGCGGCCACCCGTACCGAATTCCGTACCGTGGCCCGGCTGGGGGCTCGCTGGAGGCTGAACGAGCGGCTGTTTTCGGTGGTGGAGAACGTCTGGGTCGGCACCGCGGCCCGGGATCGTCACCGCTATACCAACAACGTGCTGAGCGTGGGGATGGAGGCCGTATGGTGATCGTAATCGGGCTGGCGGCGATGATCGCCGCGACACCGGCGCCGGTGGGCGTCGTTCGGGGCGGGGAGGCGGTCCGGCCCGCGGCCGGGCTGCTGCGGGCCGGAGATCGGATTCAGACGGGCAAGAACGGCTGGGCCGAAGTCCATATCCTCGGCCGAGGTCGGGTTCGACTGTATCCCCAAAGCCAGATCGAGATCCGGCCCGGACCGGCCTTGCGTCTGGTTGGGGGCCGGATCTGGATGCAGGCCCACGGCGCCACCGAGCTCGACGTTCGCGGCGGGCTCGGTCGGATCGAGTCCGGAACGTCGGTGATCCTCGAAGACACACAAGGCGGTGGTCTGGTGGTCGCGGTGCTCGCCGGTGCGGCGTCCGTCGGTTCGGTGAAGATCGGTCCCCAGCGAGTATGGCGACGCCCCGTGCTCGGGCCCGCCACGCCGCCTCGGCGCGGCGGGCGGGAGCTGGCCAACCTCGTGCGAGAGCAAACCCGGCTGCAGATCGGAGACTGGTCGGGTCTCGAGATGTGGCTGCAGCGCGAGCTCGCCACCACCACCGTAGGACCGCCGAAGGGCCTGTCCCCGGGCGGGGTCGTCCGCTCCGAGCAGGAGGCGGCCGACGGGGAGTCGAGCGTGGTGGCCGAAAGCGCGCTACGCCCGCCGCCCTTCTTCGAGCGAGAAGTGCCGTCCCGGGGCCCCAACGTGCGGGTCGAAATCGAGTTCACCGATGACTGAGCGTCGGCCCGGGCCTCGGCACCGATGGGTCCGCGGGCTGTGGGTGCTGGCTGCCGCCTGCGGCGCTGAGCCCATCCCCACCGCGCGGGCGGTGCTCGGCCTGGGCACCATTCCGGCCCGCGTGGCGTCGGTGTCCGTCGAGGTCTTCGACGACGAGGGGCTGGTGACCAGCGCGACCGTGTCGCCGCCGCGCTCGGAGTTCGATCTTGGGGTTCCGGCCGAGGTTCCGCTCCTGTTTCAGATCATCGCCCGGACCTCGACCCCAGCCCCTGCGGTCTTCGGAGGCGGTCTACCCGCGTTCGTCGGGCGCAGTGAGCGGATCATCCCGCTGACGTCGGAACCGGTTCGGGTGGGGATCGAGGCCCGGCCTGCGGGCGCGCTCGTGCTCGATGTTTCATCCGCATCCAGCGTCCCCACCGGGCAGCTGCGCATCATCGGCGATGGCGGTCCCCCGGTTCGGTTCCGCTTGTCCAGCGGCGATCTGCCGACTCGGCTGGTCGCGGTGCTCGAGCGCGGACGGCAGCGGATCACGTTCCTGCCCGAAGACGACGGGCCGGCGTTGGCGGTGCGGCGAGGGAACGACCTGTGGGTGGCGGCGGAGACGGTGTCCGCGGGGGCGGTGGTGCTCTCAGAGGACCCGCCCGACGACGCGCTGGTTATCGCCCTGTTCGAGGACGACGGGGCGCGGGTGTCCGGTG